>NZ_JBIRFA010000008.1:0-316035 GCF_044327205.1 Kitasatospora sp. NPDC018058
GATCAAGAAGGTCCGCAGGGGCCGCTACACGGCAGCCGCCACACCAGCGGCCCCCACCTTGCACCCCGGCCGAAATCCTTAACTACCCGGCCTTGCGGGTAGTTCTGCAGGTCATCCGGCGATTCACTGCAGAATCCCGGGTGCTTGCGGCCGTAGGTGTGGCCGAGTTCGTGCCCGCCGTACCAGTCGGCGTAGCTTCCGTCGAAGTCCCACTGCCAGGTGGCGGCGCCGCAGGGCGAGGAGGCGACGGTCGTGGGGTCGGGTGTGTCCGGCACGCCGGAGGAGCATCCGCGCATGAAGAACCCGCCGTCGGCGACCTGGCCGATGTAGTGGGTGCGCCGGTCACCGCCCGCGCTGATGTCGAGCGCGCGGATGGCGGCGAGCTGGGCGTTGGTGTCGGTGCACAGGAAAGGCGGGTGGTTCTTGACGTCGGTGGTCGTGGCGTTGATGGTCGTGACGTCGATGATGGCGTGTGGTGCCTCGATGACCTCGGCCACCGGGTAGGCGCGCTTGAGCCAGCTGATCAGGAAGTTGTAGTCGATGGCCCGGGGGGTGTAGGTGGCCGGGGGTTTCCCCGGGGGCGTCAGGGTGTAGCGCAGCCCCAGGACCCGAACCCGCAGCGGCGGGGAGTCGTGGAACCAGACCGCCGGGCCACTGGTGGGCCCGGTGAACGGGACGTCGGCACCGGTCAGGGTGTCGGTCAGGGAGATCGCGCTCACCATGATTCCTCCGGCGGCCGTCAGTGCGGCCGGCACGATGAAATTGAGGCTCAGGCCGGCGTCGGCCCGGCGGGTGGGCACGTCCTTGGGCGCGTTCGGATCGAGGGAGACGATGTTGGCCGAGGTGACGGTGATCGGGGGATCAGTGGGCGACTGGAGCAGGGCCACGGTGCCGGTCACGCCGATGGCGGGGCCGCTCGCGCCGTTCACGTAGGCGCGGATCACGGTGACCTTTCCGGCGACCAGGGCGACGTCGTGCTGGAGGTTCTGAATGGACTGGGTGACCTCCACACCATCCAGCACGGCGACCGTTGGAGTAGTCATGGCTGACTCCTTGGACGAACGTTCCGGCACTTTCAGGCTAGGTCGCTCGGTGGCTGATCGCCGTTCGGCGGCGACCCCAGAAAGGGCTCAAGGGCCAACGTTGCTCCTGGCCGTACGCATACGCATAGTTAGTTCGGTAGGCCGTCGCGATCCCCTTGAGGAACGCTGTGTAGTCGGCGAGCGCGGCGCCCGTCCGCCCCTCGTCGGCGAGACAGTCGGCCACGGCCCGTCCGGCCCGGGCACCGGTGTGCAGCGCCATGAGGATGCCCTGCGAGGACAGCGGGTCGAAGGCGAGCGCCGCGTCCCCGGCCGCCACCCAGCCCGGCCCGGCCGACGGTTCCAGCCACAGGCCGTGGGCCGGAGCCCAGCGCGGCACGGGAGTTGCGCCCGGACCTCGCCCGGCCACCCGACGCCGCACGTGCTCGGTGCGGCCGAGCGCCTCGCGGAAACCGTGCGGAGTGCGCAGCGACGGGTCCACCAGGTCGGCGTCGGTCAGATGGGCGACCAGACGCCCCGCCGGGACGAGGGTGGTGTACCACCAGCCGTCCGCCACCGCCTCCACCAGGGTCCTGGCCTCGGGATCGCCGTCCGGGAACACCGCGTACGCGGCGACCAGTCGGTCCTGCCGCCGCCGGCTCCCGTGCCGCCGCCCGATGACACAGCGTCGGCCGGTCGCGTCCACCGTCCAGCGGGCCGACACCTCCCGCACCGCACCGGTGGCCCGCTCGCGGACGACGAGACCGCCGTCGACCCGGTCGAGCACACCGGCCTGCCGCAGCTCGGCGCCGGCCGCGACGGCCGCGTCCCTGAGGAAGGCGTCGAACCGCAGCCGGTCGAGGTGCCAGCCGTGCCCGTACGGGTCGAACAGGTGGCTGCGCCCGTGCAGCCGCTCCGAGCCCCACGCCGCGTATGTCCCCGTGGACACCGGATGTCCCGAGGCCAGGAAGTCGTCCAGCAACCCGAGGTCGGCCAGCAGCGGCCGAACCGCCGGCGGCAGGAACTCCCCGATCTTGAACCCGTCCTGGCCCGGGCCGCCGTCGTCCAGCAGGTGGACGCGGTGGCCGGCCCGGGCCAGGACGAGCGCCGCCACGGCGCCCGCCGGACCGCCGCCCGCCACCACGGCGGCGAGCGGCGAGGACTGAGCGGTCACCGGCTCGGCCGGAGCCGCTTGACCTTGTCGATGAAGCCGACCGAGACCTCCTCGTCGGGCTCCTCCGCCGTGGTGACCGCCGATGCCAGGGCGGCCGCGCCCAGGACCGGGTCGGCACCGAGCTCGACGTGCACGGTGACCAGGTTGCGCCCGGCCGGAGGGGCGGGCTCGCGCGGGAAGCTGACCTCGGACTCGACCAGCAGCTCCGCCGGGAGCCGGGGATCGTCCGTGGGACCGGGCCGTCGCTCGACAACCCCGAGTTTGCCGAAGTCCCGCACCATCGCGTTGATGTTGGCCACGTAGTCGGAGGGCAGCCAGCGCAGCCAGGTCCGCCGCTTCTTGAACGCGGCGAGGCGATCCTCGATCGACCGCGACGTGTCGAGCACGACCTCGTAGTCCTCCTCCGCGAGCACGTGGTTGGGCACCCGGGCGGGCCAGAAGGTGGGCAGGTACGGGTCGTACGGGCCGAGCCCGGAGCCGTACTCGTAGCCGGCCCGGCAGCTGGCGGTGTCGGTCTGCCAGGGCACCGCCATCCACCGGGTGAGGTCGCCCGGCCCCTGGGCGTACATCGGGCCGTCGAAGGCGAGCGCGATGTCCGGGGTGAGCGTCGGGCCGTAGGAGGGCTCGGGCACCTGCGGGTCGCGGTGGCGGATCCGGAAGGGGGTGGTGTACATGGTGGTGTGCCGCATCGGCCAGGTGAGTTCGCAGCCGGGGTGGAAGGCGTCGGCGAGGCAGAAGGACAGGGCCGCGCGGTCGAGGGTGGCGGGCTGGTCGGCGAACGGGACGTCGTCCAGGGTGGCGGGTGGTGCGGCGTGCGGATCGTAGTCGCCGACGAAGTCCCCGTCGGCCCACCGCTTGAGCAGCCGGTACTGGAGCGCGGAGAGCGTCACGTGCTGCCGTACGGTCTGGGGCGGGATGTTCATCGCGTCGCCGTAGACCGGCGGCCAGGGCACCGGGGAGATGCCGTCGCGGTCGTAGTCGCGGACGGCCAGCCAGACCTGGCGGCGCAGCTCCCGCTGGACCGCCGACGGATCCGCCAACTCCGTGACGCGGCCGAGGAGGTCCTCGCGCCCGTCGAAGCCGAACTGGGTGGCGAGGCCCTTGTTGACCCACTGCAGGCCGCTCAGGCGGCGCAGCACGGGCAGGACGTCCCTGGTGAACGACACCTGCGGCGGCTCGGGGAGGCGGCCCTCGGTGACGAAGGCGTCCCGGACCAGGTCGTACATGGTGCGCGCCGAGGCGAGTTCGGGCGCGTAGTTGGGCGGTGCCGTCACCACCCAGGCCGGTTCGACCGGGATCGGGCGTCCGTCGATGCTCACCTCGGCGGTGACCGGGCCGTCGGAGACGTCGTCGTGCCAGCCGTCGTTGTTGGCGAAGGTGTCGGCGGGGGTGCCGGTCGCCGAGGCCGAGACGCCCCGGCCGCCGAGGAAGATCAGCCGGCCGTTGTCGTCGGTGCGCAGCTCGCCGAGGTAGACGGGCTTGCCCATGAAGGTGCCGGTGTCGAAGCGGTACTGGGGATCGGCGGAGCGGTTGCGGCCGCGCACCCAGCGGGGGCCGGGGTCGATGACCAGGAGGTCCTTGCGCTGGTCGGCCTGGATCTTGGGGTTGCGCAGATTGCTGGGGTCGGCCTGGCCCGCCTCCGGGATGTCCAGGGCGATCTGGAACTGGTACCAGGCGGCCTTGGAGTTGACGACGTGCACCTTCCAGCGCAGGTCGGCGTTGTCGGCGGTCAGTTCGGCGACCGGCTCGCCGGCGGCGTTGTAGCCGTAGACCCGGAACCGGACGGCCTGGCGCTTCAGGGCGCCGGTGACGTCCTTGTAGCTGCCGACGGGCAGCGGGGGCGGGTCGTCGACCTCGGGGGCGAGGACGAAGTCGTCCATCATGCTGTCGCCGACCCGGGCCACGCCGATCGCCGGGTGCACGACGGCCCGGACGATCCGGGTGTCGCGGGCCGGCGGTGGGGTGAGCTGCGGGCGGGCCGGGCCGGGCTCGGCCGTCGGGACGCCGTTGACGTTCCGGCGCTGCTCGGCCGAGGCCAGGTAGACCGTCCTGCGCACGTCGGAGATGCTGCCGATCGGGCGGTGCTCGGCGAGGCCGTGCCAGGGGTTGAGGGAGAGGTTCTCGCCGTACGCGGCCTGGCCGCGGGCGGTGACGTCCTGCTGCTGGAGGGTCAGCCGGGCCACCTTCACGGGCTGGCTCTCGGACTCCTCCCAGCGCACCGTCGCCATGTCCAGCGGCATCTTCTCGTCGTCGGTGCGGAACTGGAGCATCAGGTCGAAGGCGGCCTGGCCGGCCCCGAGCCGGTGGACCAGGTCGGCGGCGAGGTAGGTCGGGTCCTCGTCGGGCGGCGTGGCGGACGGGTCGCCCGGCTCGCAACCGGCGGGCACCAGCTTGTACTTGACGAAGCGATCGGGCCCGAAGGCGTAGGGGAGCACGCCCCAGTAGACGGCGGTCAGCACGCTGGCCTCGGACTTGGCCATGTCGTCGAGGATCCTGGCGGTGATCGGGTGGGCTGCCAGGTACGTGTCGTAACTGCCGTCGATGACACCGGCCTTGGTGAACTCGCACATGTCCTGGGCGGTGTCCACGAAGAAGACGTCGTGGTTCTGCAGCAGCAGGTCCTGGGTGTCGGCCTCGGTGTAGCCCTCCAGCAGCTTCGGGCCGGGCACGCCGAACAGCTTGAGGCCGACGCCGAGGGTGGTCTTGAGGTCGGGCTGGCCGGGCACGGTGTCGCTGGAGAACCGCACCCAGGCCTCCAGGCCGCCGGGCCGGGTGCGGGCGGCCTCCAGGAAGCCGACGCGCAGCTCGGCCGGCAGGTCGTCGGCGACCGTGAGCGTGCCGCGGGCGACGCCGTGCGGCTTGAGGAACACCGGCCGCTTGACCGGGTCCTGGCCGCGGGCCATCCGGACGCCCTGGGTCAGGTCCACGAACATCTGCTTCAGTGCGGCGGCCGCGTCCTCGGCGCAACCCGGCAGGGGCGGCGGCCCCGCGGCGTCATCGAAGGGCTCGGGGATCCCGATCATGCTGTGCTCCCGTCGGTGCGGTGATGGGCCGGGGGGACGGCGGACCGGTGCGGTCGACGCCGTGCTGGGCTTCCGGACCCTGGTCAAGCGTGCACAGACCTTCGACGGGCGGCGCGGCGAACTACGCCCGAAACGAGCAGGCACCGGGCCCGGTGCGCGGCCTCTCACTCCAATCGGCCAGCAGCGCTCGCCCGGGGCCGGGTGCGGGTGGCAGCGTCGTCGGTGACCGGCGTCGCCTGCCGGTCGCTCCGGGGTGGTCAGAGGCACCCCTCCAGATGGTCTATGCTTAACCCATCACCCAGATGCGCGGGTGGCGGAATAGGCAGACGCGCTGGATTCAGGTTCCAGTGCCCGAAAGGGCGTGGGGGTTCAACTCCCCCCTCGCGCACAGAAAGCGGCCGGTTGACTTTCGAGTCGACCGGCCGCTTTGTTTTCCGCCGCCCCTGTCCGACTAGGCTGGGCCGGTCATGCGGTCGGCCGTACACGACTGGGGGAGGGCGCTGCACGTGACCTTGTTGGACAACGATCCGCGGGAGATCGGCGGGTACGTCCTGGAAGGCAGGCTCGGCGCGGGCGGGATGGGCGTGGTCTACCGTGCCCGGTCGGTGTCCGGCCGTCAGGTGGCCGTGAAGGTGATCCGGCCCGAGCTGGCCGCGGACGCCGAGTTCCGGGCCCGGTTCCGGCAGGAGGTCACGGCCGCGCGCAAGGTCAGCGGCGCGTTCACCGCACCCGTGCTCGACGCGGACGCCGACGCCCTGGCCCCCTGGCTGGCGACGCTCTTCATCGCCGGCCCGTCCCTGGGCGAGAGGGTCTCCGGCCAGGGCCCGCTCACCCCGTCCGAGGTGCGCCGGTTGGCCGCCGGGCTGGCCGAGGCGCTGCGCGAGATCCACCGAGTCGGCTTGGTGCACCGCGACCTCAAGCCCGGCAATGTGTTGCTCGCCGAGGACGGCCCGCGCGTCATCGACTTCGGGATCGCCCGCGCCCTGGGCGAGAGTCAGCTCACCAGCACCGGGGTCGCCGTCGGCACCCCGCCGTTCATGGCGCCCGAGCAGTTCCGCAGCGGCTCGGCGACGTCGGCCACGGACGTGTTCGCGCTGGGCTCGGTACTGGCGTTCGCGGCCACCGGGCGCGGACCGTTCGGCGCGGACTCCTCGCACGCGGTGGGCTTCCGGGTGGTGTACGAGGAGCCGGACCTGACCGGGCTCGCGGCGGAGCTGCGTCCGCTGATCGTCGGATGTCTGGCCAAGGAGCCTGGGCAACGGCCCACGGTGGAAGGGTTGTTGGCGATGGTCGCGGGGGGTGCGCGGGAGCGGACGGTCCAGCTGCGGACGGGGCCGGTGGCTCCAGCTCCGATGACACCCACGCCAACGGCCCAGGTGACGGCGGTCCCCGCGCCGGCGACGCCGACGCGGGTTGCCCCGACGGGCCCGGTGCCGCCGACCGTGCGTCCGCACCTTCCGCCCTCACCGGTTCCGCCCTCACCTGCCGAGCGTCCGCGCAGGCGCAAGGCCGTGCTGATCGGCTCGGCACTGGCCGCCGTGGCGGTCGCCACGGCGGGCACGCTGGGCTTCCTCGCCTGGCGGAGCCAGGGCCCGGACAGCGGACAGGCCGGTGCCGACGGCGTCGCCTGCGGCCCCGCCGGCAAGGTCACGATCGGCGCGGACGGGGCGGATGCCGCTCTCGTCCAGCAGTGGACCACGGACTTCGACAAGGCCTGCCCGAGCAACCAGCTCACCTTCAAGAACTACTCCGGTGGCACCGCCCCGGACTCGTTCGACGGCATGGCCGTGGACCGGTTCGCCAACGGCGACCTCGACGCCGCCACCCGGGACGTCGCGATGACCGAGGGCCAGGCCAGCGCGTACGGCAAGCACTGCGCCAGCGGCCAGATGGCCCAGCTCCCGGTCACGGTGCTGCCGGTCGCGGTCGTCTACAACGTGCCCGGGGCGTCCGACCTGCTGTTCGACGCCTCGACGCTCGCCAAGATCTTCCTGGGCAAGATCCAGACCTGGAACGACCCGGCGATCAGGGCGCTCAACCCGGCTGCGCAGCTGCCCAACTCCCCGATCAACGTGCGGATCCCCTCCGACCGCTCGTGGTCCAGCTTCATCTTCGAGCAGTACCTCGGTAAGGCGGC
Source organism: Kitasatospora sp. NPDC018058 (assembly GCF_044327205.1). NCBI lineage: Bacteria > Bacillati > Actinomycetota > Actinomycetes > Kitasatosporales > Streptomycetaceae > Kitasatospora > Kitasatospora sp. NPDC018058. Next base: position 7,354 of record NZ_JBIRFA010000008.1, read on the forward strand.
GCCCGCCGATTGGCCGTACGAGCCGGGTACGAGCTGGGTATCCGTGGCGACGACCGTGCCTGGCGTGAGCTCGTCGAGCCTCCCCGGTTACGTCGGCAGCACTGCATGGTCGATCAGCGTCGTCCCGCTGCCGGACGCCGGGACCCTCCAAAGGGGCAGGGTGCGGAGCGGTGACGACGACACGTCCCCCACCGTTCTGAGCGCCAATACGATGGCCGCGGCGGGCACGGTGGAGAGTTCGGGCAGTAGGCTGTCGGTCAAGCTCGACTACCAGAGGCCCGTCAAGTACGGCTACCCCCTGGTCGGGCTCGGCTACCTCGACTTCTGCGAGCACGGCGGGGGCGCCGCCGTCATGGCGAGCTTCGCGTCCTACGCGGTCAGTGGTCCGGCCCAGGCGAAGGGCGAGAACCTGAACTACGGCACGCTTCCCCCGGCCCTGGCCCAGCAGGTGCAGGCCACTCTGCTCGGGCTGCGGTCGAAGTGATCGAGGAGCAGGGTCGCGCGGGCCGCGCCGGTTGACCACCGTGGAACAGTCGGTCGCCTTGCTTCGGCGCTCGGCTCCCGGCTCTCAGCCGGCGCGGTGCAGGTCGCACTCCTGGTGGATGGCGGAGGGGGCGTCACTGCTGACGATCGCGATCCTCGGCGAGGGGCCGGCGGTCGGGGCGTCCTCGGCGGTGCAGACGAGCTGCTGGACGGCGGGGGCGGACAGCGAGGCGGCGGACCAGGACAGCCGCAGGGTGACCGTGTCGGGGGTGACGGTGGCCTGGACGTGGCCGTTCGGCGGGAGGTCGCTGTAGAGGCCGGAGCGCTTCTCCGCCTGGTCGGGCCCGGCGACCAGGGTGTTCAGGGTCTGCTGGAGGTCCTCGCGCTGGGCGCTGGAGCGGATGGCCAGTCGGATGCCGTGCTGGTCGAGGAAGTACAGCCGGGTGCCCGGGTCGATGCCGGTGGCCGGCTGGCCGCTGCGCACCGGGCCGGTGGTGGAGATCGAGCAGCCGCAGGCGCCCAGCAGCAGCGCGGTGGCGGCTCCGGCCAGGCGAAGGCGTCGGCGGGTGGTCACTGGTCCTCCTCGGTGTCCAGGCCGCGGGGCAGGAGGAGGGTGAACACCGCGCCGCCGCCGGGTGAGTTGGCGGCCTCGATGACGCCGCCGTGCAGCCGGGCGTTCTCCTGGGCGATGGCGAGGCCGAGACCGCTGCCCTCGGAGCGGGCGCGGGACTTGTCGGCCTTGTAGAACCGGTCGAACAGGTGCGGGAGTTCGGCGGGCGGGATGCCCGCACCGCTGTCCGTGACGGTGAGCACGAGGTCGTCGTCCGAACCGCGCAGGGCGACCCGGACGGGCGGGCGGCCGTGCCGCAGGGCGTTGCCGACCAGGTTGGCGACGATGACGTCGAAGCGCCGCGGGTCCAACCGTACGGGCAGGGCGGCGGGCAGCTCCAGCTCGACCCGGTCGATCCAACCGCGCAGGTCGAGGGTCTCCCGGACGGCGGTGGCCGCGTCGATGGACTCGGCGCGCAGCGGGGCGGCCCCGGCGTCCAGGCGGGAGATCTCGATCAGGTCGTTGACCAGCCGGGTCAGGCGCAGCGTCTCGTTGCTGACCATGCGCAGGGCGGCGGCGGTGTCGGGCGGGAGCTGTTCGGCGTCCTCGTCGAGGATGTCGGTGACGGCGAGCATCGCGGCCAGCGGGGTGCGCAGTTCGTGCGAGACGTCGGCGGCGAACCGTCGGCCCTGGGACTCGACGGCGCGCAGCTCCTCGATGGTGCCCTGGAGGGTGCGGGCGGTGTGGTTGAAGGTCTTGGAGAGCTGGGCGAGTTCGTCGTGCCCGGTGACGGTCAGCCGGGTGTCCAGCTTGCCCTGGGCGAGGGCGTGGGCGGCGTCTCCCAGGGCCCGGACCGGGTGCAGGACCTGGCGGGCTCCCAGCAGCGCCAGCCCGGCGGCCAGGACCGCGACCAGCACCCCGGCCCCGGCGGCTCCGGCGAGCAGCGCGTCGGCGGCGCTCTGCTCGCGGTCGAGCGGCAGCAGGGCGTAGACGGTCAGCCCGGAGGGGGTGCCGGCCGGACCGGCGGGGCCGGAGGTGGCGTAGGTGACGGGGACGCCGACGGCGAGCCAGGGGTGGTCGCCGCCCGCGGTGAAGCGCTGGAACGCGGCGTGGCCGCGGCCGACGGTGGCCTCCAGGGTGGGCGGGACGGCCACGGACTGGGTCCACTGGGAGTGCTCGGCGCCTGCGCCGGTGCCGTAGGAGGCCAGCACGCGCCAGTCACGGAAGCCGCCGGTGCCGGACAACTGGCTCGCCAGGTGGTCCAGTTCGCTCTGGTTCGGCGGGAAGGGCAGGGCCGGCGCGAGGATGTCGATGCGGCGGCGCAGCTCGTCCAGGGCGGTGTCCTTGGTCAGGTCCAGGGTGGAGGTGGTCGCGGCCCGGTAGGTGAGCACGGCGGTGGCCAGGGCGCTCAGGGCGGCGACGGCGACGAAGGCGACCACCAGCCGCGGGCGCAGCCCGGCGACGGCGCGGCGAAGGCGGACCAGGCGGGGCGGGTGCGGGTCCGGGTGTGGCTTGGGGCGCTCGGGTGGGGGAGCGGGGGTGTCGGCGATGGTCACAGCGGTCCGAAACGGTAGCCGAAACCGCGTGCGGAGTCGTCATCGATCAGCAGTGCCCGTGCCATGGCAGCCAGTATCGGGCCTTGACCTGAGGAAACGCGCCCCGGGGGGTCGTGCGGGGAGTGGTGCGGGGTGGGGGTGTGGTGGGGGCCGGTGTCGCGGGCCGCGGTGAGGCCGGCCGGTCAGTCGGCGTCGGCGACCGGCGGGACCACCGGCGGCGGGGTGATGCGCAACCGGCCGATCAGTCCGGGGGTGACCAGGCCGGGCAGCATGAAGCGCCAGAAGGCGGTGACCCGGTCGGCCAGGTCCTCCCGGCCGGTGTAGGCCTGGGACATGATCTGCAGGCCGGTGAACGAGCCGACGATGGTCTCGGCGGCCTCCTGCAGATCGGTGCCCGGCAGGATCTCGCCCTGCTCCTGGGCCTGGCGCAGCAGCGCCAGGATGGTCCGGGTGGACTGCTCGTAGGCGGTCTGCGGCGGACAGGGCAGGGACGTCCGCTCGATGGTCAGCCGCAGGCTGGCCCGCAACACCGCGTCGTGCAGCAGCCGTTCGGCGAAGGTCAGGGTCAGGTCGATGACGGACTGGACCTTCACCGGGTGGTCGATCACCGCCAGGGCCTCGCCGTGGGCGTCCAGCAGCGCCAGGGCGATGGCCTCCTTGGAGGGGAAGTGGTGGTACATCGAGCCACGTGTCAGCCCGGTGCGCGCGAGGATCTCGTTGGTGCTCGCGGCGTCGTAGCCCCGTTCGTCGAAGACGCGGGCGGCGGCTTCGAGGATCGAGCGCTTGGACTTCCTGCCGCGTTCCTGCTGGGCCATTGCCGAATCCTTCACGCCTAATGAATAGACTTGTTTGTATACAAGGCCAGCCCTGCGGACGGCAAGGACCCACGTTACGTGCAGTCCTGCATGGTTCGGGCCGGAAGGCGGGCGAAGCGGCGGAAGTCGACTGAATCCGGTCAGGGCGTGGACCTATAGCGCGATGGGGCCAGTCGCAAAGGAAGAGTAAATCCGTACTTGAAATTCCGGACTGACATGTCTGTATCTTAAGGAGTGCAACGCGTCGGCCGCGGGGGAATTTCGACGACGTCACGGCTCGCTTCCCCCTGCCCAGGAACTGACAGGAGCGCTGTCCATGCCGTACGTCGCCGGTCGCACCATCCCCCACATACGCGAGCCCAAGCTGACCACGACCGTCCCGCGCGAATACGTGCACCGGGCCGCGGTCTCGGAGGTCCTGCTGACCGGCTGGACGGCCACCGCCGAAGGCGAGGGGGCGAAGCGCGAGCACGCCTTCACCGTCACCGCCCAATGGCCGCGCAGCCATGCGCTCTTCGCCCGCGAGGGCGTCCACCAGGACCCGATGCTGCTCATGGAGTCCGTGCGCCAGATCGGATCCCTACTCGCCCACGCCGAGTTCGCCGTGCCCTTCGGCCACCAGTTCCTGATGACCGACCTCTCGGTGACCGCCGAGCCCGAACTGCTCCTCGCGGGCCCCACCCCCACCGAGATCGAACTGCGCACCGTCTGCCGCGAACTCGGCGGCAAGGCAGGCCGGTTCGCGGGCATGCGCTACGACGTCACCGTGCTGCGCGACGGCAGGGCGCTCGCCGACGCCTCCGCCGCGTACCGGTGCATGAGCCCGGACGTCTTCCGGCGGCTGCGCGGCGACCGGCCCACCCCGGCCCCGTGCGCCACGCCCCCGGCCCTCGCCCCGGCGGCGGTCGGGCACAGCAGCCCCCGGCACGTCGTGCTCGCCGAGCCCGAGGAAGGCGGCCGGAACCGCTGGGAACTGCGGGTCGACACCGCCCACCCGACCTACTTCGACCACCCCGTCGACCATGTGCCGGGCATGGTGCTGCTGGAAGCCGCCCGGCAGGCCGCGCACGCCTCCACCGGGCTGCCCGACGCCCTCGTGCTCGGCGTGCGCAGCGAGTTCGCCCGCTACGCCGAACTGGACACCCCCTGCTGGATCGAGGCCCACCCGGCGCCGGCCGGCCCCGACGGCGACGTCCGGGTGCGGGTGACCGGCAGCCAGTCGCAGGAGACCGTCTTCACCGCCGAACTCACCGTGCGGCCCTGAGGATTCCGAGCCCGCCACCCCCCGAACCACCGGTACCAGAGCACCGAGAGACCGGCGATGGTCCCACCGTCCTGATCCACTGCGCCGCACGGATCGGCGGCGCCGCCGAGGCCGACGAGGCGGTCAACGCCCGCGGCGCCGCGGCCCTGGTCGCCGAGGACGCCGTCCTCGGAGCCGGAGGCGTCGCGCCGCTTCTGACGCGGCGTCGGCCCGCTGCCGCTCCGCCGGGGGTGCGGCTGTCGGGATCCGGCCATCGGGGAAGAGTTTCGGGCCGCCGGGTTGACCTCAAGTCGACTTGAGGTTTTATCTTCGCCTTACCGCCCCCGGCAAGGGGCTCTGACACCAATTCCGTTTCCGTACGAGGGAGTTGCCTTGAGAGCTGTCGCATTCCGCGCGTTCGGAGGCCCCGAGGTCCTGGAGCTGATGGAGCTGCCGACGCCCCGGCCCGGCCCGGGCGAGGGCGCTGGATCGGCAGCCGGCGCTCCCCGCAGCGGCTCGCCGAGCTGGCCGCCCTGGTCGCCGACGGCAAGCTCACCGTCCACATCCGCAAGACCCTCCCGCTGGCCCAGGCCGCCGAGGCCCACCGCGAGCTGGAGACCGGCCACGGCCGCGGAAAGATCGTCCTGATCGTCGGCTGAGCCACCCCCTCCCGGGCACCCCGGGGCGCTGCCCGACGTCGCGTCCCGGGGGCCGACCTCCTTGCTCCACCCCCTACCCCCATCCGTCACACATCAGGAGTCCCCATGGCCAGCAACCCGCTCAAGATCGGCGTCATCATCGGCAGCGTCCGCACCGGCCGCTTCGCCGACAAGGTCGCCCAGTGGTTCCTCTCCGAGATCGGCGGGCGCGATGACATGGAGGTCCATGTCATCGACCTGTCCGAGCCCGCCCTGGTCGAGGAGCTGAAGCTCACCCTGGACGCCAGTGAGCCGCAACCGGGCGCCCTCACCCTGGCCCAGCGGATCGAGGGCCTCGACGGGTTCGTCGTCATCACCCCCGAGTACAACCACGGCTACCCGGCCTCCCTGAAGCTCGCCATCGACTACGTCTACCGGGAGTGGCGGGCCAAGCCGGTCGGCTTCGTCTCCTACGGCGGCATGGTCGGCGGCCAGCGGGCCGTCGAGCAGCTGCGCCAGGTCTTCGCCGAGCTGCACGCCGTCACCCTGCGGGACACCGTCAGCTTCCACATGGCCTGGGAGAAGTTCGACGAGCAGGGGCGCCCCGAGGACGCCGACGGCGCGGGCAAGGCCGCCACCGTGCTGCTCGACCAGCTCGCCTGGTGGGGCCTGACCCTGCGCGAGGGGCGCGCCGCCCGTCCCTACGAGGGCTGAGGCCGTGAGCACTCGGCCGACCAGCCGGTCCTGGAGACCGTGAAGGGGCATGCGGGGATCAACCTCGACGACACCTCAGGTCCTGGTGGTACGCGGCGGTCTCGTCGAGTAGTCGAGTATCGGCCCTTGTGGTCGTTCATCGGTCGTCGCCTTCCTCGACGGGTCGGGCCGACTTGACGGCCTTCCACCAGCCGGGGTTGTCGCGGTACCAGGCGACGGTGTCGGCGAGGCCCTGTTCGAAGGGGATCCGCGGGGCGTAGCCCAGCTCCTCGCGGATCTTCGTCTCGTCCAGGGCGTAGCGCAGGTCGTGGCCCTTGCGGTCGGCCACCCGGCGCACGCTCGACCGGTCGGCGCCGCACAGGTCGAGCAGCCGCTCGGTGACGGCCCGGTTGGTCCGCTCGTCGCCGCCGCCGACGTTGTAGACCTCGCCCGGGCGGCCCCGGTCGAGCACCAGGGCGATCGCCCGGCAGTGGTCGTCGACGTGCAGCCACTCGCGGACGTTGAGCCCGTCGCCGTACAGCGGGACGGGCCGGCCCTCCAGCAGGTTGGTGGTGAACAGCGGGATCAGCTTCTCCGGGTGCTGGTACGGCCCGTAGTTGTTGGAGCAGCGGGTGATCGACACGTTCAGGCCGTGGGTGCGGTGGTAGGAGCGGACGATCAGGTCGGAGGAGGCCTTGGAGGCGGCGTACGGGGAGTTGGGCAGCAGCGGCCACTCCTCGGTCCAGGTGCCCGCGGCGATCGAACCGTAGACCTCGTCGGTCGAGATGTGGACGAAGCGCCGGACCCCGGCCGTGAGGCAGGCGTCCAGCAGGGTCTGGGTGCCGAGCACATTGGTCCGGACGAACTCGGCGGCCGAGCGGACCGAGCGGTCCACGTGCGACTCGGCGGCGAAGTGCACGACCGCGTCGTGCCCGGGCAGCAGGCCGGCCAGCAGCTCCGGGTCGCAGATGTCGCCGCGGACGAAGTCCAGCCGGGGGTGGGACGCGGGCAGGTTGTCCCGGTTGCCGGCGTAGGTGAGCTTGTCGAGGACGGTGACCCGGGAGGCCTCGTGGCCCGGGTAGCCGCCGTCGAGCAGGGTGCGGACGAAGTGCGAGCCGATGAACCCGGCGCCGCCGGTGACCAGCAGTCTCATGCGGCCGCCTTCGGTCCGGTGGGGGCGGTGGTTGGCGATGTCCGTCGTGTCATGGGGACTCCTGCGGTGATGGGGAAGGGCTGCTCGGCGGCCGTGAGCCAGGACTCCGGCCACCGGCGGACCTGCGCGGTGGCCGGCGGGGCGCCGCGCACGGCCGCCGAGGCGGCGTGGCCGGGATCGCACGGGATGCCCGCCACCGTCCAGCCGCCCGGGTGCCGGGCGGGGTCGACGCCCAGGTGGTCGGCGTGCGGTGCAGCCCGGTGCCCGGACCCTTGAGGTGGGCCTCCGTACGGGTCCGGAGCCGGCCGAACAGTGCCTGCCGCGCCGCCCCGGGCGGCCGGGCGAGCAACTCGGCCCGCTCGTCCGGGGGCAGGGCCGGCAGGCACAGGGCCACGGCCTCGGCCTCGGCCGAGGGTAGCCGCTGCACGTCCGCGCCGATCGGCCGGGTCGCCACCCCGGCCGGGGCGAGGTCCCCGCTGGGCGAGGGCGAGAGGTGCGGCGACGGGGCGGGCGGGGCCGGCGCCGGCCCCGCCCGTGCGCCTGCCCGCGGCCCGGGCAGGGCTCCCGGCGCAGCCGCACCCGGTTCGCCCCGGGCGGGCGGTTCAACGGCCCCGGTCCAAGGGCTTCGTCAGAATCCCCGAGCCCGTGTCGACGGCGTCACGCAAGGGCGAGGCGAGTGTCGAGCGGAGGTCGAATCCCGCCGGCCGGGCCGGTCCTGCCCCGGGTCGATCGGGGTGAGGACGCCGAGGCGGTCCTCGATGTGCTGGGCGGCGGCCAGGCAGAGGTCCTCGCGGAAGGGCCGGGCGACCACCTGGACGCCGGTGGGCAGGCCGTCGGCCGCCAGTCCGGTGGGGACAGCCACGGCGGGGACGCCGACGAAGCTGGTGACCGAGCAGAGCCGCATCGCGGTGTCGACCCGGTCGCGGCCCGCTTGGTCCCGCGACTCCAGGCCGGGTTCGACCGGCGGCTCGGTGAAGACCGGGCCGAGCAGCAGCGGGTACTCGTCGAGGAACTCCGTCCAGGAGCGGCGGACGTTCATCCAGGTGCCCATGAGGCCGATCAGCCCGGCGGCGTCCACGGGCGGGGCGCTGCGCATGGTCAGCTCGATGTAGCGGTCGCCGCCCTCACCCAGCAGCTGCCGGACGACGGGCCAGCTGGGCGCGAACTCGGTGACGGCGAGCCGGTGGTAGGCGTCCATGGCCTCGTCCAGCCGCGGCACGTCGGGGACTTCGCGGACGTCGTATCCGGCCTCGCGCAGCGCCCCGGCGGCGGCCTCGACGGCGTGGCGGACGGTGGGGTGGACGCCGTGGCCGCCCGGGTCGGCGACCACGGCGACCCGGGGCGGGCCGTCGGGGCCGAACAGCGGGCCGCCGTACAGCGGCGCGGGGACGGCGCGCGGGTCGCGGGGGTCGGGGCCGGCCAGGGTCTCGTACGCGAGCCGCAGGTCGGCCACCGTGCGGGCCAAGGGGCCGTCGGTGACCAGGAGTTGGGAGGCCGGGCCGGGGTCGTCCGGGCCGAGCATGCGCTGGTCGGCGGGGAACCGGCCGGTGGTCGGCTTGAGCGCGGCGACGCCGCAGAAGGCGGCCGGGACGCGGACCGAGCCGCCGGAGTCGTTGCCCAGTCCGAGCGCGGCCATGCCGGTGGCCACCGCCACGCCGTCTCCGCCGCTGCTGCCGCCGGGGGTGCGGCGGGCGTCCCAGGGGTTGCGGGTGTCGCCGTACAGCTCGCTGCGGGTGTGCATCCCGGCCAGGATCAGGGTCGGCATGTTGCTGTGCCCGATCGGGATCGCCCCGGCGGCGCGCAGCCTGGCCACCGGGATCGCGTCGGCGGGGGCCGTCAGGTCGCGGAAGCGCGGGGTGCCGAAGGTGGTGGGGACGCCCTCGATCCGGGTGCACTCCTTGACGGTGAACGGCACTCCGGCGAGCGGGCCGAGCGGCTCCCCGGCGGCGTGGCGGCGGTCGAGTGCCCGGGCGGCGGCGCGGGCGCGGTCGGCGAGGAGCTGGGTGACGGCGTTGGCGTGCGGGTTGACCTCGGCGATCCGGGCGAGGTGGGCGTCCACCACGTCGAGGGCGGACACCTCGCCGCCGCGGACGGCGGCGGCGATGGCGGTGGCGGGGAGTTTCCACATGTGGTCCTCCGACAGGTTTTCCGACGGGTTGCCGACGGGACTTCCGACGGGACTTCCGACGGGTTCCGATGCGATTGCATCGGAACCCTAGCCGGGAAACCGATACGCTTGCATCGGATTAAGGGGGTCTTCGCATGCCGAAGCAGGTCGACCACGAGGAACGACGGCGACGGATCGCCGAGGCGGTCTGCGCGCTGATCGACTCGCAGGGCCTGGAGGGCGTCACCCTGCGGGACGTCGCCAGCCGGGCCGAGGTCTCGATGGGCGCCGTCCAGCGCTGCTTCCGCACCAAGGACGAGATGCTGCGCTTCGCCCTCGACCACATCGGCGAACAGGTCACCGGCCGGGCCCACGCCCGACTGGTCGCGGCGCCCGCGCAGTCGGCGGCCAGCGCCGTCGGACACGTGGTCGGCGAGGTCACGCTGCTGCGGGAGGAACACCGGGCCGAGGCGCGGATCTGGCTCGCCTTCCTCGCCGCCGCCGCCGTCAACCCGTCGCTGGCGGCGAGCCTGCGCAGCAGCTACGCGGACCTGGAGGGGCTGCTGACCCGGCTGGTCGCGGAGGCCTCCGGATCGGTGGACGCCCGGCGCGAGGCCCGTGCCGCGCTGGCCCTCGCCGACGGGCTCACCGGGCATGTGCTGATCGGCCAGCGGACGCCGGAGGAGGCGGAGGAACTCCTGCACGCGCACCTGGCCCGGCTCTGGGAGTCCGGGTGAAGCGGGTCCGGATCCGGTCCGGCGCCGGACGCTGAATCCCCGTTGCCGACGGGCGGGTTCCCCGGCGAGGATCTGTTCGTGTCCGAGACGACGTTCGAAGAGTCCGAGCTGCGGCCCTACCCGAAGATCCCCGCCCGGGGCCGCTCCGGCGTGCCCGCCGGCCGGGAGTGGATCGCGGCGGAGAAGGTGCACGGCGCGCACTTCGCCGTGGTGTGCGAGGGCGACTCGATCCGGGCGGCGAAACGGCGCGCCCTGCTGGGCGACGAGGAACTCGACGCCTTCTTCGGCGCGAGCCGGATCTGGCCCCGACTCGCGGTCGCCGCCGGGCGCTTCGCGGCGGCCGTCCGCGCCACCCGGGGGGACACCGCCGTCGTCACCCTCTACGGCGAACTGGCCGGCGGCCGCTACCCGCACCCCGACGTACCCGCCGTCGCCGGCGTCGAGCCCGTGCAGACCGGCGTCTGGTACGCGCCCGGCCTGCGCTGGCTGCCCTTCGACGCCACCGCGGAGACCGCCGGGGGCCGCCGCTGGCTCTCCGACCGCGAACTGCGCACCGCCGCCGCCGGGGCCGGGCTCACCTGCGTCCCGCTGCTCGGCCACGGCCCGCTGAACACCCTTCAGGACCTGCCGGTCGCCTTCCCCAGCCGCGTCCCGGCCCTGTTCGGCCTGCCCGACCTGTCCGAGAACCTCGCCGAGGGCTACGTCCTCAAGCCCGCCGGCGAGTGGTCCGAGACGGACACGGCCCGCCCGGTGCTCAAGGTCAAGCAGAAGGCCTTCGCCGAGGACGACCGCTACGACGGCGCCCGCCCCTACCTCCCTCCGCCCGAGGGCGCCGCCGGCGTCCCCGCCTGGCTCCTGGTCCAGGCCTCGGCGCTGCTGACGCCGGCGCGGGCGGCGGCGGCCGTCGGCAAGCTCGGGCTGCGGATGGGGGCGGAGGCGGTGGCGGCGGAGATCGTCCAGGACGTGACGGAGGAACTCGCCGAGGCGGTGGGCGGGTTGGAGGAGTCCGTCCTGGCCGCGCTGCTTCGAGCGTTGGAACCCGGGGTGCACGCGTTGGCGGCCTTCGACGCGCAGGACCGGCGCAACGCCTGACCGCTACGGTCGATTCATCAGGCGGACATGCGGTGCCGCACCCGCGTCGAACCCCCGGCGGATCGCGATCCGAGGTCGCGTTGCGGCGGCTCGGGGAAGCCCTCGGCCGACGCCGAAAATCTCCGAAGAACATTCTCGCCCGATGTCGAAACCCCCCGTCGAGGAACGTGCGATCAGGGCGGGGCCCGGGGGCGGGCCCCGCCCTTCGCGTTGGCCCGCGACGGGGGCGCGCGGCGCGGCACCGTGCGCCATGTCCCTGCCGCGCAGGGGGTTCTCGGCGGCGGGCTCTTATTGTACTGTCCGTCTAATAAGCGGGTGAGCGGGAACCCGCGGGGCAGGCACCTGGAGGCAGCCATGGCTCTCACCCGACAGGCGGAGCACGGCCACACCGCGGCCGACGACGACGTCTCGAAGCGGCTGCTGGAGTCGGTCGCCACCCTCTCCTTCGACCCCTCCGCCGAGATCGACTGGGACGCCCCCCTCCCCGAGGAGCACTACGGCCTCAACCCCGAGTGGAGCACGCTCTACGGCACCCGGCTCTGGGACGAGATGACCGAGCGGCAGCGGATCACGCTCACCCGGCACGAGGTCTGCTCGATCATGAACACCGGCATCTGGTTCGAGATGATCCTCCAGCAGATGGTGCTGCGCGACCAGTACCTCAAGAACCCGGCCAGCGCCGAGTTCCAGTTCGCGCTCACCGAGATCGCCGACGAGTGCCGCCACTCGATCATGTTCGCCCGCGCCTGCGAGAAGATGGGCGTCCCCACCTACCGGCCGAACAAGGTGATCGCCCAGGCCGGCCGCGCGTTCAAGGCGCTCGCCAAGGGTGAACTCGCCTACGGCGGGATCCTGGTGGCCGAGGAGGTGCTGGACGTCATGCAGCGCGACTGGATGCGCGGCGAGAACGTCCTGGAGATCGTCCGCGGCACCTCCCGCATCCACGTGGTCGAGGAGTCGCGGCACATGAAGTTCGCCCGGCAGGAGATCCGCGAGCGGATGCGCCACGCCGGCCCGGCCCGCCGCCGCACCTCGGCCACCGGCATCGCCGTCGGCGCGTACGTCATCGTCAGCAGCATGGTCCACCCGGGCGTGTACAAGGCCGCCGGGCTGGACGTCGGACGGGCGCTCGCCGAGGTGAAGGGCAGCGAGCACCGCAAGGCGATGATGCGCAACAGCTCACGGCACCTGATGGCCTTCCTCGCCGAGGCCGGGTTGCTCACCAGTCGCTCGGCGGCCGTCTACCGCCGCGTGCACATGCTCTGACGATCGATCAGGAACAACGAGGGGCCCCGATCCGGCCATGGCCTACGCAATCACCCGGACCTGCTGCAACGACGCCTCGTGTGTGTCGGTCTGCCCGGTCAACTGCATCCACCCGACCCCGGACGAGCCGGAGTTCGGCACCACCGACATGCTCCACATCGACCCGAAGGCGTGCATCGACTGCGGTGCCTGCGCGGACGCCTGCCCGGTGGACGCGGTGTTCCCGGTCGACCGGCTGCGCGGGCCGGACACCGTGTTCGGCGACCTCAACCGGGACTGGTTCCGCGACCACCCCAACGACCACGCCTGGGGCGCGCCCGGCTTCCCGCGCAGCCTGCCCGGCGAGCTCGGCACGCTGCGGATCGCCGTGGTCGGCACCGGGCCCTCCGCCGGGTACACCGCGCAGGAGCTGCTGCGCTGCACCAGCGCCGAGCTCACCATGATCGACCGGCTGCCGGTCACCGGCGGCCTGCTGCGGCACGGCGTCGCCCCCGACCACCAGTCCACCAAGCGGATCGCGGAGAGCTTCGCGAGCGTCTTCCACGACCCGCGGCTGCGGATGCACCTCAACCTGGAGGTCGGCACCGACGTCACCCACGAGGAGCTGGCCGCGCACCACCACGCGGTGGTGTACGCGGTCGGTGCCGCCTCCGACCGGCGGCTCGGCATCCCCGGCGAGGACCTGCCGGGCAGCCTGCCCGCGACCGCCTTCGTCGGCTGGTACAACGCCGACCCGACGGTGCCGGCCGACGCCGTGGAGCTGCCCGCCGAGCGCGTGGTCGTGGTCGGCAACGGCAACGTCGCGGTGGACATCGCCCGGATCCTGCTCACCGACCCCGACCGGCTCGCCGCCACCGACATCGCCGACCACGCGCTGGCCGCGCTGCGCCGCAGCCGGGTGCGGGAGGTCGTGCTGCTGGCCCGGCGCGGGCCCGGGCAGGCGGCCTGGACCGGGCCGGAGTTCCTGGCGCTGCGTCGGCTGCCCGGTGTCGAGCTGGTGGTCGAGGACCACCCGCAGGTGCGGGCGGCGATCGAGACGGCCGCGCCGAACTCGCGGGCCGCACTGCTGGCCGGGCTGCCGCTGGTGCCGTACGACGGGAGCGCGGAGCCGGGGCCGGGGCGGCGGATCGTGCTGCGCTTCCTGTCCGCGCCGGTCGCACTGACCGGGGGCGGGCGGGTCGAGTCGGTGACCGTCGAACGGACGAGGATGACGGCGGCGGGGCGGGCCGAGGCCACCGGGGAGACCGACACCCTGCGGGCCGCCCTGGTGGTGCGCTCCATCGGGCACCGGGGTGTGCCGGTGCCGGGGCTGCCCTTCGACGAGCGGGCCGGGACGGTCGCGCAGCGCGGCGGGCGGGTCGTCGACCCGGCCACCGGGCGGGCGCTGCCCGGGGCGTACGTGGTCGGGTGGGCCAAGCGCGGTCCGTCCGGCGGGATCGGCGCCAACCGGGCCTGCGCGCGGGAGACGGTGGACGCGCTGCTGGACGACGCGGTGGCCCGGGCGCTGCCCGTCCCGGCGGCGGGGCGCCGGGACTTCGAGCGGCTGGTGCGACGGCGCCGGCCGGACGCGGTCGGGCTGCGGGAGCTGCGCGCGGTGGAGCGGGCGGAGCGCGAGCGCGGCGAGGCGCAGGGGCGGCCGCGGGTGAAGCTGGCCACGGTGGCGGAGCTGCTGGCGGCGGGGCGGCGGAGGTAGGGCGTACGGCGTGCGCGGGAGGTCGGCCGGTCCGACGTCCCGCGCACGGCCGGGTGTCCGGCCCGCGTGGGGTTGATGTGCGTGCCGTCGGGTTGACGCGGCCGTGACCCGGGGCGCACGGGGAGCGTTGGGCGGATGTGAGTAGTTTTGGGGTGATGCCGGCCCCGTGGTGTTGGCCGGCCGAGGAAACGATCCTGCAGGGAGCGGGGCGCCCTCCGGAACCCGATCCGGAGGTGCCCATCTATGTCGAGCTGGCCCGGTTATGGCTGTCGGAGGGGCGGACGGTCCCCGGGCTGCCCGACCCGCTCTGGGAGTCGCTGGCCGCCTCGGCGGCGTCCTCGACCTCGGAGCCCTCGGGGTAGAACCGCTGTGCCCGGCGCCGGAACAGCCCGATCCGGGGCCGGGGTCACCTCGGCGGCTTGACGGCCGTGTGAACGTACCAGGCGACGTACTCGCGCACGCCGTACATCTCCACCGTGGAACGGAGATTGAGCCACTTCGCCGGGTCGCCGACGCGGCGCAGCAGCTCCCAGGGCAGTCGGAAGTAGGTGTGCACGGCCTCGGTGGTGGGCGTGTAGTACGCCGTCGCGTCCAGTGCCTCCTCGACCTCGAAGCCGGCCTCGGTGAGCAGTCGCGGCAGGTTGCGGGCGTGGTAGAGCTTGGCGCCCGTCATCACCATGGCGTCGAGGTACGGTTCGAGCAACGCCCGGGCGCGCGGCGGCAGTTCGCCCAGCGGGGCGATGCTCATCGGGCCGAGCAGCACCAGCCGGCCGCCGGGACGCAGCACCCGGTGCAGCTCGGCCAGCGCGCGGGGCGGGTCGTAGGAGTGGACCAGGGTCTCCATCGAGTAGGCGCCGGCGAACTCGTCGTCAGGGAAGGGGAGTCGATGGTAGTCGCCCCAGGAGAAGGCGGTCCGGTCGGCCAGTGCGGTGCGGGCGCTGAGGCGCCGGGCCTCGGCGAGGTGGAAGTCCAGCACGTCGACCCCGGTGACCCGCAGTCCGAACCGGTCCGCCATCGCCCGGGCCACCACGCCCGCCCCGCAGCCGGCGTCCAGCACCCGCGAACCGGGCGGCAGCGCCAGCTTGCGGCCGAGCACGTCCTCCAGTTGTCGCTGGGCCCGCCACAGCCGCCACTTCGACTGGCCCGGCTCCGTCCACCCCCAGTGCCGGGCGTTGCGGGCCACCCGGGTGTAGAACCAGCGGCTCCCGGCCCGTCCGTACACCCGTCGCAGCCCGGCGAGATCGAGTTCCTGAGCGCCCATGCGGACACGCTAGCGGCGGACCCGCGACCGCTCCCGGCGGCGCCACGGGGGCCACCCCGCCGGGAGCAGCCGTACGGTCGTAGGACTTGAGTGATCAGCTGACCAGGGCGGTCCTCGGCCAGGAGGTGATCGGCGCCATCGCACCGTCCCACGTCTCCGCGGTCCGGTCGAGGGCTCAGGCCTCCCCCGCCGCCCCGCGCAGGATGCTCTGCCCGTCCCGCCCGCGCAGCGCCAGCGCCGCCGGGAGCACCGCCGCCGACAGGGCGATGGCCGCGCAGCAGGCGGCCAGCACACCCAGCACCGTCCACGGCACCACCGCGGGCGTCGGGCCGACCAGGTCGGTCAGCGCGGCCCAGGAGCCGCCGACGCTGATCGCCGTGCCCAGCACGCCCAGCAGGGTGCCGGCCGCCACGCACATCAGGGTCTCGACGGCGACGGCGCGCAGCACCTGGCCCCTGGTGGCGCCGGCCAGCCGCAGCAGGGACAGTTCCTGCCGGCGGTCGCTGACCGTCATCACCAGCGAGTTGGCCAGCGTGATGGCCGCGTAGCAGATCGCCAGGCCGAGGATCATCAGCAGGGCGTTCCAGGACTCCTGCTCGGTGCTGTCGGTGGCGGCCGACCAGACCGCCTCCGGGGTGGTGAGCCGGGCGCCCAGCCCGTCCACGGCCGTCCGCAGCGCGGCGGTGGCCTGCTCGCGATCGGTGCCGGGCAGCAGCCGCAGGTCGATCCGGCTGACCAGGGCCGGGCCGCCGACACCGCCGGTGACGGCGTTGGGGCCGGTCACCCAGGCCTGGACGGCCTCGGCGCCGGTGCCGAGCAGGGCGGCGACCCGCAGGTCCCGCGGGGTGCCGTCGGCCAGCCGGACCGACACCCGCCCACCGACCGCGGGCGAGCCGGGCCAGGTGCGGCTGAGCACGATCGAGTCGGGGCCGAGGTCGGCGAGCGAGCCCGCGACGACCGGGAGCCGGTCGACCGCGGCCAGCGCGGTGGGGTCCGCCGTCGCGGCGCGGAAGGGCACCAGGGCCTGGCCGTCGGCCACGGTCGCCATGACGGAGGTCGGGGTGATCACCAGGGCCTGCACCCCGGGTACGGCACGGACGCGCTCCGCCACGGCCCGGCTCAGCCCGGGGGTGCCGGCCGGGGTGACGACCAGGTCGGCGGCGGACAGCTGGTCACGGACCTCGGTGACCTGCGAGCGGTTGATGGTGTCGATGCTGCCGAGCAGGCACCCGGCGAAGGCGATGATCAGCACCACCGGGGTGGTGGTCGCGGCGGTGCGCCGGAAGGCGGTCAGCGAGCTCTGCCGGGCGGTGGCCCAGACGATGCCGCCGGCGTCCTCGGCGGAGCGGCCGCGCAGCCGGGCCACCAGCGCGGGCAGCACCGTCAGCAGCCGGATCGCCGGTCCGGCCAGCACGGCCGCCAGCAGCACGCAGCCGGCGACGATCGCCAGCAGCAGGGAGAGCGAGTCGGAGACGTTGGCCGCCGTGTCGGGCCAGCTGCGGGCCGTCAGCACGAGGGCCGCGATGCCACCGCCCAGCACCAGCAGGCCGCTCACCCAACGGAACGCCAGCACGGCGCGCGAGGTCCGCTCGGCGTCCGCCTCCGCGAGCGCCTCGCTGGGGTTGATCAGCCCGGCCTTCACCGAGGAGAACACCACGCCGGTGATCGCGGTCAGCACCCCGATCGAGGCCGCGACGAGCAGCCCCCACCAGGTGACCGGGACGGTGAACTCGGCCGGCACCATGTCGTGGTCGATCAGCCAGCGGGCGGCCGGCGCCGCCCCTGCCGCGCCGAGCGCGCACCCGGCGGCGGAGGCCAGCACGCCGACCACCAGCGCCTCCCGGTTGACCAGGGTGCGCAGCTGCCGGCGGGTGGCGCCGATCAGCCGCAGCAGGGCGAGTTCGCGGCGGCGTTGGGCGATGGACAGCGCGAAGGTGCCGCCCACCACGAACACGGCGGTGCCGCCGGAGACCGCGGCGGACAGGCCGAGCGGGGTCTGGACGCCGTCCAACCGGCTGCCGACCTCGGCGTGGTGCGGGTCGGCCTGGCCGCGTTCGGCGCCGGTGAGCACCCGGGCGACGCCCGCCCCG
This sequence comes from Kitasatospora sp. NPDC018058, assembly GCF_044327205.1. Taxonomy (NCBI): domain Bacteria; kingdom Bacillati; phylum Actinomycetota; class Actinomycetes; order Kitasatosporales; family Streptomycetaceae; genus Kitasatospora; species Kitasatospora sp. NPDC018058. Next base: position 24,731 of record NZ_JBIRFA010000008.1, read on the forward strand.
CCGGTCGCGTCCACGGCCCGGCGCACCGCGTCGGCGGGGCCGAAGGCGGCCAGCACGCCGACGGCGGGGCAGAACCGGGCGGCCTGGGCGTCGGTGAAGAAGACGGCGTGCTCGAAGGGCTGCGTCTCGGTGACGCCGGAGACGGTCGCGGTGTGCGGGCCGTCGGCCGTGACGTACCGGACCTGCCGGCCGACCTGCTCCGGGCGGCCGCCGCCGATGACGATCTGGTCGTCGGTGGCGGGGGCGGTGCCGGCGGTGAGCCGGTAGCCGCCCAGGGCGGCGGTGGACCAGGCGCGTCCGACCTGGTCGCGCGGGCCGTCCGGGAGCTGGGCGTAGAAGGTGTGGTCCTCGACCGTGCGGCTGGTCGCGGCCACGGCGGCGATCAGCCCGGCGGGCAGGCCCGGCTGGGCGGGGATCCGGGTCGGCTGGACGTCACCGGTCGCGGGCTTGAAATCCACGTTCTGGTCGGCGGTCACCAGGACCGGGGCCTCGGAGAAGCGCTGGCGGCCCTGGTCGGGGACGTCGACGGTGGCGGCGATGACCAGGATCGAGGTGGCCATCAGGGCGACGCCGCAGGCCAGCGCGACGAAGCTGCCGACGAAGGAGGCCCAGCGGAGTCGGACGGAGGCGAGGGCGAGGCTCAGCATGCCACGGCCTCCAGCGCGGTCATCCGGGCGGCGACCTGCTCGGCGGTGGGCCGCTCCTGCGAGCCGTCCAGCCGGCCGTCCCGCAGGAAGAGCACCCGGTCCGCGTAGGAGGCGGCGACCGGGTCGTGGGTGACCATGACCACGGCCCGGCCGGGGTCGTCGGCCATGGTGCGCAGCAGGGCGAGCACCTCGCGGCCGCTGCGGGTGTCCAGCGCGCCGGTCGGCTCGTCGGCCAGCAGCACCGCGGGGCGGGTGATCAGCGCCCGGGCGATGGCGACCCGCTGCTGCTGGCCGCCGGAGAGTTCGCCCGGCCGGTGTCCGGCCCGGTCGGCGAGGCCGACCGCGGCCAGCGCGGCGGTCACCTCGGCCGGGGCGGGGCGGCGGCCGGACAGTTTGGCCGGGAGCGCCACGTTCTGCGCCGCGGTCAGGGCGGGCAGCAGGTTGAAGGACTGGAAGACGAAGCCGATCCGCTCTCGGCGCAGGATCGTCAGTTCCTTGTCGCGCAGCCCGCCGAGGACGGTGCCGTCCACCCGCACCTCGCCCCGGTCGATCGCCTCCAAGCCGGCGGCCGAGCGGAGCAGGGTCGACTTGCCGGAGCCGGAGGGGCCCATGACGGCGGTGAAGGTGCCGAAGGGGAACCCGACACTCACCTCGTCCAGGCCGACGACCGGCTCGGGTCCGCGCCGGTAGGTCCGGTGGACGGAGCGGAGTTCAACGGCAAAGTCCGTGGCGTTCATGATCATATTCCACCGCGCGGGACGGGGCGGCTCAATGACCGGGGGTTCAGTTCCGATGGTGTAGCCAGCTACACCTCCGGGTTCCCCTCAGCCCCGCCAGGCGCGCTTCAGCTCCTCCCAGCGCTGCGCCTGCTCCGGCGTCAGGGTGCCGCGCAGCTCGGCCAGCTTCAGCAGCTGGGCCTCGGCGTCGGCGCCCAGCGGCTGGGCCTCGGCGCGGTAGTGGTCGGTGAGCAGGGCGTCGAGTTCGGGGCGGGTGAGCGCGGGGTCGAGGCGCTGGGCGAGCTTGGCCATGTTGCGGTAGGAGCCCTGGAGCAGGAACGGCGGCTCGGTGCGGCCGCGGTCGTCCTGGGCGGCGGAGGCGAGGTAGGCGCGGTTGACGGCCAGGACGGTGCCGCGCAGGTGCAGCAGCCCGGCCAGGACGGCGGTCATCCGCTCGACCTCGGCGCCCGGCCAGGCGCCCGCGAGCCGCCCGCCCGGGGTGCCGGTCGCGCGGGCCAGCAGGGTGTCCAGGTCGGCCCGCTCGGCATCGGCGAGCGGGGCCAGGTGCGGGTTGGCGGGCAGGGCGTTCTCGACGAAGCTGAGCGCGAAGAGGTCCTCGCGTCCGGCGACGGCGTCGCCGAGGTTCCACACGTCGGCGCGGTTGGCGAGCATGTCGGGCAGCCGGAAGAGCCGGCCGGACTCGGTGTAGGGGTTGGCGGCCATCACCACGGCGAAGCGCTTGCCGCGCAGGTCCCACTCGCGGGCCTCGCCGTCCCAGACGCCGTCGATCCGGCGCTGGGCGTCGCACAGCGGGATGAAGCGCTGCAGGAACTCGGGCGAGGTGTGCTGGACGTCGTCCAGGTAGAGCAGCACGTTGTCGCCCGCGTGCAGCGCGAAGTTGAGCTTCTCCAGCTCGCGCCGGGCGGTGGCGTCCGGGGCCTCGGCCGGGTCCAGTGAGGTGACGCGGTGCCCGAGCGCCGGGCCGCTGACGGTGACCAGCAACAGGCCGAGCCGCTCGGCGAGGTACTCGACCAGGGTGGTCTTGCCGTAGCCGGGCGGGGAGACCAGGAGCAGCAGGCCGCTGCGGTCCACCGGCCCGCCGGAGCCCGCCGTACCGAGCTGCTTGGCGAGGTTGTCGCCGACCAGCGGCAGGTACACCTGGTCGATCAGCCGGTTGCGGACGAAGCCGTTGAGCGGTGCGGGCCGGTACTGGTCGAGCCGCAGCCGGGTGTGCTCGGCGGCCAGCAGCTCGCCGCGCAGCCGCTGGTAGGCCCGGTAGCCGGGGACCTCCACGGCCTCGAACTCCCTGACCCGGCCGAGCAGTTCGTCCAGTCGCAGGTCGAGCGAGCCGCCGGTCAGCCGTGGGTGGTCGCCGAGCAGCCCGGTCAGCCGGGCGGCGACGGCGCCCTCGGCGGCGCGGCGCGGCAGCGTCGGGCAGAGCAGTACGGCCGCGGCCTCGGCGAGGTCGCCCGGGTCGGCGTCGGCGGCGCTCGACTCCAGCCAGGCGGCGGCGAGTTGGCGCCGTACCGGCAGCAGTGCGGGGTCCTCGGGCAGGGCGGCCAGTGCCTCGGTGAGCCCGGCCGACTCGGGGGCGGCGTGGAACTTGTCGAGCAGCGCGGCCGCTCCCGCCGAGTAGGCGAAGGCCGGTTCGTCGGCGGCGAGTTCGGCCACCAGGTAGTCGCCGGCCTGCTCCGTGCCGGGGACGAACCGGGCGACGGCGGCGCCGAGTTCGGCGGCCAGCGCGTCCAGCGCCGGGACCGGGCCGTAGGCCCGCCGGGCGAGGCCGAGCGAGCGGGCGCGGGTGTGCCAGACCAGCCGCTGCCGCGCGTCCGTCCCGTGCGCCCAGTACAGCTGGGCCGCCGCCCGGGCGTCCGCCGGGTGGCACAGCAGACCGGCCTCGGCGCCGAGTTCGAGCAGGGCGCGGAGCACCAGTGCGGCGTCGTGGTCGTGCACCCCGCGCTGGTAGCCCTCGTCGGGGCGCTGCTCGGCGGCCCGACGGACGTACTCCAGCAGGTCCGCGTCCGGCGACAGGGTGCCCGACAGCGTCCCTGGTCCGGCGGCCAGCAGCAGGCTCGCGGCGAGGTATTCGGCGCGGTAGAGCGCCGGGGTCTCCGAGGGCAGCGGCCGGGCCCAGTAGCGCTCGGTGGCGGCGAAGGCCGGGTCGGCGACGGGGGAGCGGTAGTCGGTGCCGGTGAGGGTGAAGGCGGGGCGGCCGCGCCAGGGCAGCAGGGTGAGTTCGGGGCGCTGGGTGGTGACGGCGAACAGGTGGCGGCCCAGCCGCAGGGTGCCGGGGCCGTCCCCGGCGAGTTCGGCCCGGTCGCGCAGCGCGCGGTGGGCGCGGCCGCGGGCGGCGCGCAGCCGTCCGGTCAGCTCCTCGGCCCGGACCCGGTCGCCCAGCCCGGTCAACTGCCGAGCCAGGTCGCGGAGTTTGACGGCGCTGGGGTCGGCGGCCAGGGCGGCGTCGATCTCGGCGGTGGTGTCGAGGGCGGCCAGACGCCGGTGCAGGGTGTCCAGGATGCGCCCGGCGGAGGCGGCCAGCCGGTCGGCCCGGCGGGCCCGCTCCTCCAGCAGGTGCTGACGGCGGGCGGTGAGCGCGTCGTGGATCTCGGTGCGCCGGTCGGCGAGCTGGTCGCCGAGCGCCGGGTCGGCGTCGGCGAAGCGGGTCTCCAGCTGCTCGATCCGCAGCAGGAGTCGGCCGAGCCGGTCGTCGCAGGCCTCGGGGGTGTCGGCGGCGGCCAGCGCGGCGGTGGTGGCCTGGGCGAGCAGTGCGGTCTCGGCGGCGAACTCGGCGGCCGCCTCGCGGGTGCGCAGCTCCCGGCGCCGGACGGTCAGCGTGCTGCGGGCCCGGTTGAGCAGCCCGAGTACGTCGGCGAGCCGGTCCAGGATCGCGGTGCGGGTGGTGGCGTCGGCCAGGTCGAGGGTGCCGACCAGCTCCGAGACGGTCTGCAGGGCCTCGCTCTGCTCGCCGATCCGGGCGAGCAGCGGCTCGGCCTCGGCGGCGGTGGCGATGGCCGCGCAGTGCTCGGCCAGCTCGCCCGCCCGCCGCCGGTGCGGCTCGAAGGCGGCGGGCTCGGCGAGCTGGACCACCGCCCGGTCGGCGGCCTCGGCCAGCCCCTGGGCGAGGTGCTCGGCGAGCGCGTCGATCCGCCCCTGGTCCGCCCGCGGCAGCTCGCGCAGCGCCTCGACCCGGCCCTGGGCGCGGCGCAGCCCGGCGAGCCGGTCGACCCACTCGGCGGCGTCGGCCAGGGTCTCGCCGCGCGCGGTGCGCAGCAGGCCCTCGACGTGCTCGGCGGCCTCCTCGGTCTGTCCGGCGGCGTGCGCGGTGAGCTGGGCGATCGCCTCGTACTCGGCGATGACCTGACGGGCGGTGTCGCGGATCTCGGCGAGCGGCGCGGCCAGGTTGCCCAGGCCGCTCTGGCCGAGCCAGTGGTGCCGGTCGGCGGTGCGGGTGCAGGCGGCGAGCACGGCCTGGTGGCCGGCCGGGGTGTCGGCCCCGGCGGCGGCCAGCCGGGCCAGGGCCAGGCAGTCGGCCAGGCCGCGGACCAGGTCGGCGTTGCCGATCCGGGCCAACGGGCCGGTGCCGGGCGGCTGTTCGGCGGCGTGGCGCTCGCTGGTGAACGGGCTCTGCCAGAGCTGGACGGGGTGCAGCCGGGTGGGCCCGTCCTCGGCCGGGCGCAGGGCGATGAGGGTGCCGTCGGGGAGCAGCGCGTAGCCCTGGCAGACGAGCGGTGCGGCGGCCTCCTGGCGGACGCTGTTGTACGGCTGCAGCAGCGCGCGCCCGTCGGCGGCGGAGCGGAACTCGTACAGCACGTCCTCGCCGTTGGGCGAGTGGACGGTGCGCTCGTACGCCAGGCCGTCCACCGGCTGGTCGAAGGTGCGCACGGTGCCGTCGACGAGGTGGCAGCCGCCGGGGAAGGCCACGCCCTGGTCGGCGGGCAGCCGCAGGCAGGCCCGGCCGAGCGCGTCGATCCGGGTGACCCGACCGGTGGGCAGGTGCACCACCAGGTGCCGGACGGCCTCCTCCTGGTACGGGCGCACCCGCACCAGCAGCAGGGTGGCGAGCCGGGCGTGGGCGATCTGCGCGTCGGCGAGGGTCTGCAGGGCCTCGGCCAGCGGCTCGTGGTGCAGCTTTCGGCCGTCGGGGGTGAGCAGGGTCAACCGGCCGCCGTCCACGCCGAGGTGGAGCTGCCCGGCGAGGTCGGCGCGCGGCGGGGTGCCGGGGGCGGCGGGCAGCTGGTCGTCCCGGGTCAGCGCCGTCCACTCCAGCTGCTGGCCGTCGGCGGGGACGTGGTCGCGCTCGCCGCGACCGTCCTGGTAGGCGGCCCGCTCGTCGTCGGCCTGGGAACCGAGCAGCCAGCGCAGCACCCGGACGTCGGCGGCGGCCGGGCCGGTGCGGAAGACCGCGAGCAGTCGGCCGCCGACCGGGCGCAGCCGCTCCAGCCGGGCGTCGCGGAAGTAGCGGCGCAGGTCTGCGAGGTCCTGGCGCAGCCGCGGGTCGTCCAGCAGGGTGCCGTCGGCGGGGGCGGGGGAGAGGTCGGCGGGGTGGTGGAGGCCGAGGACGTCCGCGAAGTCCTCGACGCCGTCCACGACGTCGACCGGGCGGGTGCCGAGCAGCAGGAGTCCGCCGGCGGCGGTGAGGTCCTGCGGCAGGCAGGCCCGGGCGGTGGTCAGCCGTCCGGTGCCGGTGAGCCGCAGCTCCCCGCCGCCGAACTCGGCGACCCGGCGGGCGTTCAACGCCTGCGCACGGTCGGCGAGTTCGGCGGCGGCCCGGGCGAGCCGGTCGCGCAGGACCTCGTAGGTGCCGGCGTCGAGCCGGGCGTCGAGGGCGTCCACGGTCAGTTCCTCAGGTGCTCGGGTGTCCGGCAGGTCACTTGGAGCCGTTGACGGAGGCGCCGGCCAGCGCCCCGATCGGCGTCTCCGCGATGCCCAACTTCCGTGCGGAGTCCAGCAGCTGGCGCAGCTGCCCGGCCTGCTCGCCGCCGCCGGTGCCGATCATCCGCATCAGCAGCGCGGAGACCGTCAGGTTCTGCACGTCCGCGGTGGACACCGAGGACAGCACCCGGGTGAGGTCCTCGGTGAAGCTGGCCCGTCCGTCCAGCCAGGGCCCGGCCAGGGCCTGGGCGGTCTCCGAGTGGCCGACGAAGGCGTCCACGCTCTTGCCGGCCGTCACCGACTGCACCAGCCTGTCGAAGAACACCGAGTCCCCGCCGACGATGTCGATCTTCGCCTTCTCCAGCCCGGCGGCGACCAGCGCGGCCTGCGCCTCGGCGATCTGCCGCTGCGCGTCCAGCCCGGCCAGTCGGACGTCCTTCTCGGCGGCCAGGCGCAGCCGGTACTCCTCGTGCTCGCGCGAGGCCTCGTCCAGCTTGGCCATCGCCGCGGCCTTCTCGGTCAGGCCCTCGGCCTCGGCCTTCAGCTTGGCGCCGACCTCCAGGGCGGCGGCCTTCGCCTTCTCGGCCTGGACGGCGGCCTCGGCGCGGCCGACCTTCTCCACCGCCGCGGCCTCCTGCTCGCGCACCTGCACCCGGGCCAGCCCCTCGGCGGCGGCCTCCGCCCGGATGCCCTCGGCCAGCCGGACCTTGGCGGTCGCGTCCAGCTCGGCGGCCTGCTGCCGGGCCTCGGCCAGCACCAGCGCCTCGCGGGCCTTGTGCGAGGCGGCCTGCTCGGCGGCCTCGGCGGCCTTGATGTCCTTGACGAGCTTCTCCTGTGCCTCCGCCTCGGCCTGGATGACCACCGCCTTGCGCACGCGCTCGGCCTCCTCGGTGGCGCGCAGCGTCTTGACGGCCTCCTCCTGCTCGGCGACGGTGCGTTCGACCGCGACCCGCTCGCGGACCACGTCGGCGACCTCCCGCCGGCGGGACTCGACCTCCTTCTCCTTGGCCATGACGGCGAGTTCGGTCTCCCGCTCGCGGCCGACGACCTCCAGCAGGCGGTCCCGCTCGATCCGCTCGTTCTCCACCGCGATCACCCGCTCGCGGTTCTTCTGCGCCACCGCGACCTCGCGGGCCTGGTTCTCCCGCTGCACCCCGAGCAGCTCCTCGGTGCGCAGGAAGGCGGTCTGGGCGTTGAGCCGCTCCTCCTCCTGCACCCGGGCGATCACCGCGTCCTCCTTGGCCCGCAGGGTCTCGATCTCGCGGCGCTGGCGGATCTCGGCGTCGGCCTGACGGCGTTCGAGCTCCAGGACGGTCTCCCGGGCGTCGACGTTCTGCCGGGTGATCTCCTTCTCCTCGGTGCGCTGGTACTCGTTGGTGCGCACGTGCTCGATCGCGGTCAGCTCGGTGATCTTGCGGATGCCCTGGGCGTCCAGGATGTTGTCGCCGTCCAGCTGGCTCATCGGGGTCTGTTCCAGGTGGTCGATGGCCGCGTCCTCAAGGGTGTAGCCGTTGAGGTCGGTGCCGATGACCGCGATGATCTGGTCCCGGAACTCGTGCCGGTGGGTGTACAGGTCGGTGAAGTCCAGCTGCTTGCCGACGGTCTTGAGCGCCTCGGCGAACTTGGCCGCGAAGAAGTCCTGGATCGCCTGCGGGTCGCTGGCCCGCGCGGTGCCGATCGACTGGGCCACCTTGATGACGTCCTCGACGGTCTTGTTCACCCGGACGAAGAAGGAGATCCGGATGTCCGCCCGGATGTTGTCCCGGCAGATCAGCCCGTCCCGGCCGGCCCGGTGGATCTCCACCGTCTTCGCGGTGATGTCCATCAGTTCGGCCTTGTGCAGGATCGGCAGCACGATCGTGCCGGTGAAGGTGACGTCCACCTTCTTCGCCCGGGAGACGATCAGTGCCTTGCCCTGCTCGACCTTCTGGAACAGGCGGCCGACGAACAGCAGCAGGGCGAGCAGGATGAGCAGCACGACGGCGACGAGTACGCCGAAACCCACGGCGATGGTGTCCATCACGGTGTCCTTTGACGAGACGATGGTGCGAAGTAGGCGGAAAGGGGGTGAAATGACGCTGAGTCGGAGATTTCGGGAGCGTCGTGGACGTCAGAGGCCCGGCGACGACGGGTCGAACGGCGCCACCAGGAAGTGCTCGCCGGCCACGTCGTAGTCGAAGATCAGGGCCGTGCGGCCGACCGTCAGGCCCGGCTCGGCGTCGAGCACGCGGACCTGGACGGTCGCGGTGGAGCCGTCCTCGGCGGTGACCTCGGCCTGCCCGAAGTCGGCGGTCACCCGGCCGGTGCGGATCACGCAGACCCGGCCGACGAAGTCCCCCCGGGTGGTGGGCCGGTCCTCGGGGAACAGCCGCCGCAGCGGCCGGACGAGCACCCGGGTGCCCGCCCAGGAGGCGACCAGCGCGACGGCGAACACGCCGCCGCGCGCCGGTGCCCCCGTGGTGAGGACGGTGCCGGCCAGGCTGACGAACCAGGCGAGCGCGACCAGCAGCGACACCGCCACCGTCACGGGCACCCCGCCGAGCCCCAGCGCGTCCAGCACGCCCCCGTGGTGACCGGCGCCCTTCTCCCCGCGGGCGCCGTCACCACCGTGGGCGCGGTGGGCGCCGTGGGCGCCGTGCGCGGTCCCCCCGCCGGGCGCCCCGTGGGCCACGCTCCCCCCGACACCGTGCCCCCCGACACCGTGTCCGACGTGACCCACCTGGCCCACATGCCCGGCGTGCCCGGCGCCCAGGTCGTGCCCGGTGCCGTGCCCCCCGTGCAGGACACCGGGCACCAGGCCGCCGAGCAGCATCAGCAGCCAGTACCCGACGACCACCACGAGCGCGAAGCTGAACAGCGCCGTCGGAAAGGCCAGCGCGGCCGCGAAGAATCCCCCCATCCCGGCCACGCTCCCCCGTCTTCCCCACGACGCCGCGCTTCGGCGCCGGGGAGATCATGGCAGCGGGAGCGGCGTCCGCACATTGCCAGGATCCGGCAATCTTTACGGCCTTTTGACACCCTGGTACGCGCGCTCCCCGTGACATTGCGACAATCGGGCAACAGGACGGCCCCGAGCAGGTCAGCCGGGGTTTGCGGCCGGGTCCTAGAGCGGCTGCTCCGGCCAGTTCAACAGCCGCGCGCCCATCGCCGCCGTCTCCAGGGTGAAGCGCTGCAACGCGTCGGAGGGGTCGTACCCCGTGAGCGCCTTGATCCGCTCCAGCCGGTAGCTCAGCGTGCGCACGCTCAGCCCCAGCCGGCGCGCCGCCTCCGCGTTCACGTACGCCGCCTCCGCCTGCACCGCGATGGTGTCGAGCAGCGGCCGGGCGCCGCCGCGCGCCTCGGTCAGCGGGCCGAGCACGCTGCGCACCAGGTCGGCCATCGCCGCCCGGTCGCGCATCAGCACCGGGAAGACCAGCAGCTCCTCGGCCTTCAGCTGCTCGGCCGGCAGGGCCAGTCGCTGGGCGTAGTCCAGCGCGTCCAGCGCCTCCTCGTAGCTGCGCAGCACCCCGCTCGCGCCCGAGTGCCGGCGGCCGGTCGCCACCCGCAGCACCGGGCGGTAGCCGGGGCCGGGGCGCAGCGTCAGGTCCGCGAAGGCCCCCAGCACGGCCCGCTCGGAGTCCGGGGCGATGCAGACCAGCCGGCCGTCCTTGCTGGCCAGGAGCACGTCCCGTTCGCCGAACCGCCCGGCCAGCTCCCGCTCCACCCGGTGCACCAGCGGATGCACGTCCGCGAACTGCTCGTCGCCCACCGCCACCGCCACCGTGTACGCGCCCGCCAGCCGCAGCCCGAACCGCTCCGCGCGCTCCGCCAGCAGGCCCAGGTCGCTGCGGCCGAACAGCAGGTCGTCGATGAACTCCCGCCTGGCCGCCTCCTCCTGGCGGACCGCCAGGCGCTGCGCCCGCTCGTGCCCCTCGCCGAGCGCGGCCAGCGCGGCGTCGGTGGCGGCCAGCACGGCGTCGCCCAGCCGGCGCAGCTCGCCGACACTGCTTGCGGCGGTCGTGCCGGGCAGCGTCTGCCAGGCCCGCCGGGCCGTCGCCAGGCACTGCGAGACCACCTCGCGCAGCCCGTAACCGGCCTCGGCGCAGTGTTCGCCGAGCCGGCGCAGGCCCTCCAGTTCGTCCCGGCGCAGCAGGCGCCCGGTGCGGGAGACGTCGGCGAGCAGGTCGAGGTAGGCCTCGGCCAGTTCGGTGGGTATGTCGCACTCGTTCGCCTCGGTCACCGTGTCCTGCCAACCCCCGTGCGGCCTGATTTTTCGGCGGTGAACTTTATCAGGATCCTTACGGGCGGGGCTCTGGCGCCGTCGCCGGTGTCAGCGCTCGCGGAAGTGCAGCACGAAGCGCGCGCTGCTGCCGTCGATCCGGCGCCGGACGTACAGCGCGGGGGTGCCGTCCGGGGTGCAGCTGACGCCTTCGCGCACCAGCAGCGGGGTGCCCGCCGGGACGCCCAGCAGTTCGGCGTCCGCCAGGTCCGCGCCGATCGCGCCGAAGGCCCGCCAGTCGTACTCCAGTTCCACCCCGGCCGCCCTCGCCAGGTCCAGCACCAGGTTCCCGGCGTGGCCGGGCCGGACCAGCTCGGCGGGCAGCGGTCCGAACGGCACCCAGTAGCTGCATGCCGCCCGGGCCCGCCCGCGGAGACGGATCACCGAGTCCACCCGGGACAGCTCCCGGGGCGTACGGCCCAGCTGGCGGGCCGCCTCCTCGTCCTCCGCCGAGCCGGTCACCGGCGGGGCGGAGACGACGAACTCGCCATCGCCTTGATCTCCTTCCGGTAGAGCGTCGTGCACGCTGCCGAGGTCGAAGCGCTGGCTGCGCGGGTCCACCGCGATCGAGACGCGGACGGCGGGCGGGCGGACGAAGGTGCCCACGCCCCGGCGGATCTCCACCACGGCCGCCCGCTCCAGCTCCGCGACCGCCTGCCGTACGGTCAGCCGGTTGACGCCGAACTCGGCGCTCAGCTCCGGCTCGCTCGGCAGCCGGGCGCCCGCCGGGTAGCCGCCGGCGTCGATCCGCTCCTGGAGCTGCCGGGCCAGCCGGCGGTACAGCGGGATGTTCGGGGGAGTGCCCGGGGGAGTGCTCGGGGGGTTCGTCGCCACGAACCCGATCCTACGAAGCCGACGACCCCGCCCCGGCTAGCCGCGGCCCGCCGACGGAGGTGGGATGGAGAGGTGCCCCGCGGGCCGCGGCTTGCCCGGCACCCCGGTGACGGGTTAGACATCTAGACGTCTAGATGTCCCATCTGCTCGCCGTGCGGCTTCACCCGAAAGGCCCCTCGCCATGTCCCTGGTCAACTTCCGCGACTCCGCCGTCCTCAGCGACCCCGAGGGCCTGCGGATCCGCCCGGGTGTGCTCTACCGCTCCGCCCAGCCCTACCCGGCCGCCGATGAGACCGTCGTCGCCCAGCTGCGCGCCTGCGACATCCGCACCATCGTCGACCTGCGCGACCCCCGCGAGACCCACCCCGCCGACTGGGCCGCCGCCGAGGAGGCCGGGATAGCCGTCGTCGCCGCCCCGGTGAACCCCGCCACCGACGCCCTCACCGCCCGCATGGCGACCATGACCACCGCCGCCGACCTCGGCGAGTTCTACGTGCTGCTCGCCGAGTCCGCCCCCGAGGCCGTCACCGCCGCCGTCGAGGCCGCCGCCCGCCCCGGCGCCGTCCTGCTCCACTGCGCCGCCGGCAAGGACCGCACCGGCCTGCTGACCGCTCTGCTGCTCGACCTCCTCGGCGTCCCCGCCGACCTCATCGTCGCCGACTACGCCCGCACCGCCGAGGCCCTCCCGCAGATCTTCGCCAACCTCGCCGAACGCCACCGCACCGCCCTCAACAGGCAGGGCGCCACCCGCGTCACCGACTCCGAGGGCCGCCACCTCTCCATCCCGGCCCCGCTGCTGGAGGCCCCGGCCGAGGCGATGACCGTCTTCCTCCACCGCGTCCACACCCACCACGGCGGCGCCGCCGCCTTCCTCCCCGCCTGCGGCGTCCCGGCCGCGACCCTGGGCGCCTTCCTCGCCAAGGCTGCCGTTACCGTCGCCTGACGCACCCACCCGGCACCGCCACCGGCTGTCTGTGGCCGCGCCTACGCTGCCGGGGCATGAGCTACTCCGGAATGTGGTTCCTGATCCCCGCGCCCGCCGACGCCGTCGAGCGGCACGGTCCGAGGCTGCGGGCGCTCCTCGACGAGCACGCCGCGGACCCGGACAACCGCGAGCTGCTGCGCCGCTGGCGGCGGGACGGGCTGGGCCCGGAGGAGCTGGAGTGGCTGGCGGTCGGGCCGCTCGGGCAGGACCCCGACGGGCTGTACGACGCCTGGAACGACTGCGGGAAGGACATCGGCCCGTACGTCTGCGTCTCCGCCCGCAACCGCTACCCGGTGCTCGGCCTGGCGCACGCCCTCGGTCCCGAGCGACTGGCGGGCCTGCCCGGCTGGTTCGGGGACATCGTCCTCACCCCGGCCGAGGTGCGGGCCGCTCTGCCCGCCGTCGAGGCGGTGTTCGACCTGGACGCCGCCGCCCGGGCGGCGGCGGAGGAGCGGGCACTGGAGGTTCTGCGGGGGACGGACGACGTCTCCGGCCTCTTCGACGCCGTCGTCCCGGTCTGGCGCGCCACCGTCGAGGCCGGGCACGGCATGATCGGTGCCCAGCTCATCCCGTAGCCCCGGCGGTCCGGTGGCCCGACAATCCCGTTGCGCCGCCCCCTCCCGCCCTGGCACCGTGCCCGGTCAGGAGGTGTCCCGATGACCGCACTGCGCGAGATCCGCGCCGACCACGACGCCCGCACGATCGTGCTCTACCAGGCCTATCCGCCGGCCGTCGCCGACGCCGCCCTGGCGGCGGGCCGCTTCGTGCCGCCGTTCAGCTTCCGACGGATGACCTGGATCAAGCCCTCGTTCCGCTGGCTGATGCACCGCAGCAACTGGGCCCAGAAGCCGGGCCAGACCAGGGTGTTGGCGGTCCGGATCACCCGGGAGGGCTGGGAGGAGGCGCTCGGCCGGGCCGTGCTGACCACCGCCCATCCGGACGAGGTGGCCCGCGCCGAGGTCCACGTGCAGTGGGACCCGGAGCGGACGCTGCGCGGGGCGGCGCTGAACCAGTACAGCATCCAGGTCGGCGTCGGCCGCTCGCTGATCCGCACCTTCGCCGAGGAGTGGGTCACTGAACTCACCGACCTCACCCCGCAGGTGCAGCGGATCGCCGCGCTGGTCCGAGGCGGGCAGGCGGCGAAGGCGCAGCGCCTGCTGCCGCCCGAGCGTCCGTACCCGCTGCCCGCCGAGACCGCGCGGCGCCTCAACATCCGATGATCAGCTGGAACTTCACACGTCCCGGCGCCGCACCACGACCGTCGTCGTCACCACCGCGACCAGCGCCCACACCCCCATGGTGACCCAGGAGTCCAGCACGCTCGGCGCGTACTTCCCCATCGTGGCCGAGGAGTTGGGGTTGATGGTGAGCCGCTGAACGGTGGCCAGCGGCAGGTGGGTGCCGATCTCCTTCAGCCAGCGGTAGCGGTCCCCGCCGAACATCAGGGGCATGATGAACATCAGCATCACCAGCGACACGATCGAGGCGGTGGCGTGCCGCAGTAGCGCGCCCAGCGCCATCCCGATCAGCGCGCAGGTCGGCACGATCGCCGCGTAGGACAGGACGGCCCGCAGGCAGCCCTCGTCGGCGATGGAGAGCCCGACGTGCCGGGAGGCCAGCATCGCGTTGGTGGCGAAGAAGGACACCGTCGACACCGCCGCCCCGGCGAGCCCGGTGATCCCGCTGATCAGCAGCACCTTGGCCGCGATCACGCCTCGCCGGTCCGGCACCGCGGCGAAGGTGGTGCGGATCATTCCGGTGGTGTACTCGCCGAACACGGTGATCGCGCCGAGGCTGCCGGCCGCGACCGCCATCAGGTCGGCGGCGATGTTGCCGAGACCGTGGAACAGCGGGTCGTACTTGTGCGGCCTCATGCCGGGCATCGGCGCCGGCGGGTGGTCGATGTACGTCAGGTCGGTGTGCACGGCGTTGATGTTGATCACGATCGCCACCAGCGCGGCGAGCGCCAGCACCCAGTACGTCGACCGCAGCGAGCGCAGTTTGATCCACTCGGCGGCGAGCAGGTCGGTGAACCGGGGCGCCGGTTCGGTGACGCGGGCGGCCTCCGTGCGGATCAGGGTCATGGTGCTCATCGGGTCTCTCCTGCCAGGTACTCGACGCTGTCGGCGGTCAGGGACATGAACGCCGACTCCAGGGACGACGTCCGGCTGGCGAGCTCGTGCAGCACCACGCCGTGGCGCAGCGCGAGTTCACCGATCCGCTCGGCTGGCATTCCGGTGACGATCCCGAACTGTGGTTCGACCAAGCCGACTTCGGCTCCCTCGGCGCGCAAGTCGGCGGCCAGCCGCGAGAGTTCCGGCGCCCGTACGGCCACGCTCGACTCCGCGTTGCGGGCGGAGAACTCGGCCAGGCTCTCGTCCGCGATCAGCCGTCCCCGTCCGATCACCACCAGGTGGTCGGCGGTGTGCTCCATCTCGGCCATCATGTGGCTGGAGACGAACACCGTCCGCCCCTCGTCCGCGAGCCGCCGGAACAGCCCGCGCACCCACAGCACCCCCTCCGGGTCCAGCCCGTTCAGCGGCTCGTCGAAGAGCAGCACCGGCGGGTCGCCGAGCAGCGCGCCGGCGATGCCCAGGCGCTGCTTCATTCCCAGCGAGTAGCCGCCGATCCGCCGCCCGGCGGCCTTGCCGAGGCCGACCTCCGTCAGCACCTCGTCCACGCGTCCGAGCGGGATCCGGTTGCTGCGGGCGAGCGCCGACAGGTGCGCCCTGGCGCTGCGCCCGCCGTGCACGTCACCCGCGTCCAGCAGGGCGCCGACGTGCCGCAGGCCGCGCGGCCGGCCGGCGAAGGGCACGCCGTCGACGGTGACGGCGCCCCCGGTGGGGGTGTTGAGGCCCAGGATCATCCGCAGGGTGGTGGACTTGCCCGCGCCGTTGGGGCCGAGGAAGCCGGTGACGGCGCCCGGTCGGACGGTGAAGGTCAACTGGTCGACGGCCGTGGTGGCGCCGTACCGCTTGGTCAGTCGCTCGATCTCGATCACGGGGACAACGGTGCCGGTCAGGACCGTGGTCGGGCATCGGGCGGCGGGACACAACCAGGAGCGGTCGCACCCGCCCCCGGGATTACTCCCGCGGGCCAATGCGCCGTCGTACCGCCCGCCGCTACCATCGCGTCATGATCACCGAACCCCGCCCGCCGCTGCTCAGGCGCCTGCCCGCGGGCGTGTGGGTGGCGGCGTTCTGGACGGCCCTGGTGGTGTTCCGCTTCTTCACCCGGGCCGACGAACTGCGGCACCTGTTCGACTACCACGGCAACCCGGAGGACATGCCGCTGGTGGTCACCGCCGTGGTCACCACCCTGGTCGCGTTCCTGCTGGTCCGGCTGCCGCTGGCGGCCATCGCGGTGGCGCTGGCGGGCGGCGTCTTCGCGCTCGGGATGTGGGGGGTCCCGGAGACCGCGCCGCTGCAGTTCCTGATCGCCGACACGCTGGTCGGCTACTGCGCGGCCACCCGGACCCGCCTGGTCTCGCTGGGCGCCGTGGCGATGCCGCTGGCCGTGCTCGCCGGGCTGTACGTCTGGGGCACCTTCAACGGTTACGCCGTCAACCCGTATGCCTACGCCGGCCTCGCCGCGACCGTGGCGATCGCCTGGCTGGTCGGCAACACGATCCACCAGGGCCGCGCCCACACCGAGGCCCTGCGCGGGCGCGCCACCGAACAGGCCGTCACCGCCGAACGGCTGCGCATCGCCCGCGAGTTGCACGACATGGTCGCCCACAACATCGGCATCATCGCGATCCAGGCCGGCGTGGGCAGTCGGGTCATGGACACCCAGCCCGCCGAGACCCGCAACGCGCTGAACGCCATCGAGGCCACCAGCCGGGAGACCCTGGCCGGCCTGCGCCGGATGCTGGGCGCGCTGCGGCAGGGCGAGGGGGAGTCGGCGCCGCTCGAAGTCGCCCCGGGGCTGGACGAGTTGGACCGGATGGCGGAGAAGGCGGCGGGCGCCGGGGTGCGGGTCGCGCTCACCCGGCGCGGCGCCGCCCGCACCCTGCCGCCCGAAGTGGACCTCGCCGCCTACCGGATCGTCCAGGAGGCGGTCACCAACGTGGTCAAGCACTCCGGCACCCGCGACTGCCACGTCACCGTCGAGTACGGTGCCGAGCAACTCGCCGTCACCGTCGTCGATCTGGGCGCGGGCGCGCAGACGGCCACCCCCGGCACCGGCTACGGCCTGGCCGGCATGCGCGAGCGGGTCGCCCTGCTGCACGGCGAGTTCAGCGCCGGCCCGCGCGCCGAGGGCGGCTTCCGCGTCGCCGCCCGACTGCCGATCCCCGAAACAGCCGCCCTGGAGGTGGGACCGTGATCCGCGTCGTCCTGGTCGACGACCAGCCGCTCATCCGCACCGGCCTGCGGGTGCTGATCGCCGACGCCCCCGACCTGGAGGTGATCGGCGAGGCGGGCAATGGCGCCGAGGCCGTCGAGCTGGTCGCCCGGCTGCGCCCGGACGTCGCCGTGATGGACATCCGGATGCCCGGCATGGACGGCATCGAGGCCACCCGCCGGATCACCGCCGACCCCCGACTGCCCACCCATGTGCTCGTCCTCACCACCTTCGACGACGACGACTACGTGTACGGCGCGCTGCGCGCCGGGGCGAGCGGTTTCCTGGTCAAGGACCTCGCCCTGGAGACCATCCTGGACGGCGTGCGGGTCGTCGCCGCCGGGGACGCCCTGATCGCCCCCGGGATCACCCGCCGCCTGATCGGCGAGTTCGCCGCCCGCCCGGAGACCGCCGCCGCCGACCGGCCCCGGCGAGCCGTCGTCGAGGGCATCACCGAGCGCGAGCGGGAGGTGCTGACCCTGGTGGGCCGGGGCCTGTCCAACGCGGAGATCGCCGAGGAGCTCACCATCAGCGTGGCCACCGCCAAGGCGCACGTCGCCCGGCTGTTCACCAAGCTGGACGCCCGCGACCGGGTCCATCTGGTCATCCAGGCCTACGAGTTCGGCCTCGTCGCGCCCTCCTAGAGACATCCCCCCGGGGAACGCGACGAGCGCCGGGGTGGGCCCGCACAACCCACCCCGGCGCTCTACCCCTGTGTCAGATCGTCATAGGCGATGCCTCAGGGGACGATCGCGTGCGAGATCTGGCAGGCGCTGACCGCGTTCGACCAGGTCGCCTGCATGGCGAACGAGCCGGTCGAGAAGTTCACGTTCTGCGCGCCGCCGGTGCCGCCGGTGCCCTTCCAGGCGCACTTGTCGCCGTTCTCGGCGCCGGAGGAGTCGGTCCAACCGCCGGCCGGGTTCTGGTCGGTGACGGTCTCTGCGTACTCGTGGCCGTACACGATGGTCACGCCGTCCAGCAGGCCCGCGCTGCCGCTGTTGACGTAGTTCTGGCCGCAGGAGGTGCCCATGTCGGTCACGTACGGGTTGTTGCTGAACGACACGTCGCCGTACGGCGAGGTGGCCGCGCCACCGCTCAGCGTGGTGTCGCCGTTCCAGTCGTGCCAGGCGCAGAAGTTGCCGGTGGAGGTGTTGAAGCCGTCCGGGTGGGTCCCGGTCGGCGAGAGCACGATGTACTGCGCGTTGCGGTTGGAGGCCGCCGTGGTGTTGCCGAAGTGCCCGGCGGCCGCGATGGCCTCGGTGGCGATCTGGTTGCCGGTGGCCTGGCCCGGCGCGGCGGCCGAGTTGTCCACCCAGACGCCGGCCAGCGCGCCGCCGGTCGGATAGCCGACGTGCGGGGCGGTCGACGTGCAGGTGGTGGAGCCCTTGGCGACGCCCTCGCAGTACTGGGTCAGGACGCCGGACCAGAGTTCGTTGTTGGTGCCCAGGCCCTTGTACAGCTGCTGCGCGCGGACGGCCTCGCCCGACGGGTCGCCGGACATCGTGGTGTAGCCGTTGGCGTCGGTGCCCGCGGTGCCCCACTGGGAGCCCCAGATGACCACGTAGACCTTCGGAGCGCCGGTGGTGACACCGATGCCGTCGACGCCGCCGCCGAACTTCAGGTTCGACGTACGCTGCGCGGAAGCGGTCTTGGCAGCCTCCTTGGTGGGGACGACGCCGTGCCGGTACGGGTGGCTGTTCCCGGCGAACTCGTTGCTCGGCTGGTCCGCCTGGGCGGCCGGAGCGGCGGCGAAACCGGTGGCGGCCAGCGCCAGCGCGCTGAGCCCGGTCAGGGCCCGGACTCGCGCCCGGCGGGAGGTGGGGGACATGCCCATCGTGAGGGTTCCTCTCTCATGCCGACCGCACACCGGTAGGGCGCGGCGGCACTGTGGGGGACAAATGGGGAGGAGCAACGACGGTGGCCCGGAGTCACTGGCTGTTCGTCATGAACAGTCAGTGAAGTGGGGATGGGGGACCGGTTCACTGCCGACGGCCGGAAGCAAAGCACCGCCGCCGAAACCGGGTCAACGACGGCGACAGTAAGACGAGCCCCAAGGAAACACCCGCTGAACGTATCGAAAGTCAAAAGGCCGCAGCTGGCGGGCCGTTGACACGCGTAGCGAAGCCATATCTCAACAGTTGAGGGGAGCGTTTACACCGTATTCGTCCCCCCGAGTCCTCCCCGCGACCTGCACCGGACGATCACAACCACCCCTTCCCGGCCCCCGAGCCGGTGCCCTACCTTGTCCGCACACCCGTCCAGGTGCACCCCTGGTCCAGCAAGCCGCCCCCCGGCGGCCGGACCCTGACCATGCCGGCCGAGGCCGCCGCCCTCCTGAGCCCTGAGCCGAGCGGACCGCCCCCTACTGCTCCTCGATCTCCGCGATCCGCATGATCCGCCCGTGTGAGTCGAGCACCACGTCGTAGGCGTTGCCGTAGCAGGCGTACGGGTCGGCCGGGTCGCGGTCGGCGAGGCAGTCGTTGAGGTGGGTGACCAGTTCGTCCAGCTGGACGGGCTTCGCCGCGTCCTCGTGCGGGCGGTCGACCAGCGTCGCGGTCACGCCGGACGCCGCGAAGCCGTAGTGGACGGGCGTGCCGGTGGCCTCGTAGTGGGGCGGGTCGCAGGTGTAGCGGGCGGGCTGGGCGGTGAGGTCGCCCGGGTCGGCGGAGACGATGATCAACACCTGGTGGCCGGGCGGCCGGCCGGGCGCCGGGCACGGGTCGCTGGGGGCGGGGGCGGCGACGGTGCTCGCGACCGGGGAGTCGGCGGCCGCGTCGTCGACGAGGTCGTCATCGTCGTCCAGCAGGTCGTCGGCCCCGTCGTCGGCGAGGGCCGCGGCGGAGGAGGCCGCGGCCACTGTCGGGCGGGAGTCGGCGGGGGTGCAGCCGGTGAGGCAGGCCAGCGCGGTGCCGGTCAACGCGGCGGCGGCGAGGAGGATGCGGGGCACGGCCATGGCACAAGTCTCCCCGGGCGGCGGCGATGATCTGCACTCGGGTATACGACCGGCGCGCGGTGAACGGTTCCCGCCCCCGCCGGACGTGCGGATCCGGCGGGGGCGGGAAGTCTCGGGGAGGCGGCGCGGCCGACGACCGGGAAGGCCTCAGGCCGCGACCGGCCGCTGTGCCTCGTACGCCTCGCGCACCCGCGCCCGGGCCTTCGGGTCCCCGCCCAGGTGGTCGAGCCCGAGCAGCGCCGCGCCCAGGACGGGCGGCGCGACGACCACCCGCGGCTCGGCGAGCGGCGCGGCCTCGGCCAGACGGGCCGTGAGGTTGTCGAGCAGCAGCGGCTGTCGGGAGGCGAGCACCCCGCCGCCGAGCACCACCGGGGTGGGCGCGTCCAGCAGGTCCAGCCGTCTCAGCGCGACGACGGCCAGCCGGACGATCTCGTCCGCCTGCCGGTCGATCAGCTCCAGGGCGGTGGCGTCCCCCTCGCCCGCGACCGCGAACAGCAGCCGGACGATCTCGTGCAGCCGGGTGCTCGGCAGGTGCCCCAGGTGGACGGCCTCGGCGACGGCCCCGGCGCTGGGCAGGCCGAAGTGCTCGGCGATGGCCCGGGCCAGCGCGGTCGGCCCGCCGCGCCCGTCCTCCGAGCGGACGGCGTGCCACATGCTGGTGATGGCGAGCCCGAAGCCGCCGCCCCAGTCGCCGGTGAGCTCGCCGAGGGCGGGGAAGCGGGCGGTGCGCCCGTCCGGCAGCAGGCCGACGCAGTTGATCCCGGCGCCGCAGACCACGGCGACCCCGCGCGGGCCGTCGGTGCCGGCCCGCAGCAGGCCGAAGGTGTCGTTGACGACGGTGTTGCTGGCGCCCCAGGGGTGCGATTCGAGGGCGGTGCGCAGTGCCTCCTCCTCGACCGGGAGGTCGGCGTTGGCCAGGCAGGCGCTGACGTGGCTGGTGAGCAGGCCGTGCCAGGAGAGGTGGCCGGCCGCCGCGGCGGCCTCCTCGACCAGCGGGGCGAGGCCGGCGACGGCTGCGGCGCCGCCGATCTTCTGGGGTGCGAAGCCGCCGCCGCGGGCGGTGCCCAGGACGGTGCCGTCGGCGCCGATCAGGGCGACGTCGGTCTTGGAGTTGCCCGCGTCGATGGCGAGTACGCCGGGCAGGAGTGGTTCGGGCTGGTGGGTCATCAGGTCCCCGCGGGTCGTACGTGGCCCGGCCGTGAGCCCCGGCCGGGGTGCCCCGGCCGTAGACCCCGGCCGGGGATGGTCGGTCTCCTCGCGGTGCCCGGCCCGCGATCCGTGACGATCCGTGGCGGGCCGGGCACCGGCCCGATCAGGCCCAGGCGAGGTGCTCGCGGTTGTGGGCGAGCAGCCGGTCCGTGAGCCGGTCGGCGAGTTCGATCTGGCCGACCAGCGGGTGGGCGAGCAGGGCGTCGAAGACCCGGCCACGGCCGCCGCGCAGGGCGGCGTCGAGCGCGAGGTGCTCGTACGAGGTGACGGCGGCGATCAGCCCGGCGAACAGCGGCTCGACGGGCCGCCGTGGCAACGGCCGCACGCCGTCGGCGTCCACCTCGGCCGGGACCTCGATGACGGCGTCGTTCGGCAGGAACGGCAGCACGCCGTCGTTGCGGGTGTTCACCACCTGCACGGAGGTCCCGCCGCCGGTGCCCAGCAGCGAGCCGATGAGCTGGACGGCCGCCTCCGAGTAGAACGCCCCGCCGCGCTTGCCGAGCAGCTCGGGCTTGGTGTCCAGACCGGGGTCGGCGTACAGCTCCAGTAGCTGCCGCTCGATCTCGGCGACCTGCGCGGCCCGCGAGCCCTGCGCCGTGAGCTCCTCGACCACCGCGTCGTGCTGGTAGAAGTACCGCAGGTAGTACGAGGGCACCACGCCGAGCCGCTGCACGAAGGCCTGCGGCAGGTGGAGGTCGTCCGCGATCTCCTTGCCGAAGTCCCGCAGCAGTGCGGGCAGCACCTCCCGCCCGGTGGCGGAACCGGGCGCGTCGAGCAGGGTGACCCCGCGCTCCCAGGTCAGGTGGTTGAGCCCGACGTGGTCCAGCCGGACCAGCTCCGGGTCCACCCCCAGGTGCGCGGCGAACGTGCGCTGGAAGCCGACCGCGACGTTGCACAGCCCGACGGCCTTGTGGCCGGCGTTCTGCAGGGCCCGGGTGACGATGCCGACCGGGTTGGTGAAGTCGACGATCCAGGCGTCCGGGTTGGTGCGGCGGACCTGCTCGGCGATGTCCAGCACGACCGGGACGGTGCGCAGCGCCTTGGCGAGCCCGCCCGCGCCGGTGGTCTCCTGGCCGACGCAGCCGCACTCCAGCGGCCAGGTCTCGTCCCGGTCGCGCGCCGCCTGCCCGCCGACCCGCAGCTGGAGCAGGACGGCGTCGGCGTCCGCGACCCCCGCCGTCAGGTCCGTCGTCACGGTGACGACCGCGTCGTGCCCCTGCTTGGCGAAGATCCGCCGGGCGAGGGCGCCGATCAGCTCCAGCCGCTCGGCGGCCGGGTCGATCAGCACCAGCTCGCCGATCGGCAGGGTGTCGCGCAGCCGGGCGAAGCCGTCGATCAGCTCCGGGGTGTACGTCGAGCCGCCGCCGACGACGGCCAGCTTGAGCGAGGGACTGCCGGACGTGAGTGTGGCGGACATCAGCCCTTGACCCCTGTCAGTGTCACGCCTTCGATGAAGGCCTTCTGTGCGAAGAAGAAGAGGACGATCACCGGTGCCATCACCAGCAGGGTGGCGGCCATGGTGAGGTTCCAGTTGGTGTGGTGGGCGGCCTTGAACGACTCCAGGCCGTAACTGAGCGTCCAGGCCTGGTGGTTGTCGCTGGCGTAGATCTGCGGGCCGAAGTAGTCGTTCCAGCAGTAGAAGAACTGGAACAGGGCGACGGCGGCGATGGCCGGCCTGGCCATCGGCAGGACCACCCGCAGCAGGGTGCGCAGGTCGCCGCAGCCGTCGATCCGGGCGGCCTCGACGTACTCCTTGGGGATGGTCATCAGGAACTGGCGCAGCAGGAAGATCGAGAACGCGTCGCCGAAGGCCATCGGGATGATCAGCGGCCAGAGCGAGCCGCCCATGCCCATCTGCTTGGCCCAGAACAGGTACATCGGGATGACGGTGACCTGCGGCGGCAGCATCATCATCGCGATGACCGCCATCAGTGCCAGATTGCGGCCGCGGAAGCGGAACTTGGCGAGCGCGTAGGCGACCGGCAGGCTGGAGACGACGGTCAGCAGGGTGCCGGCGCCGGCGTACACCAGGGTGTTGCGCCACCAGGTGAGGAAGCCGGGGGTGTCCCACACCTTGCCGTAGTTGCCCCACTCCCAGTGGGTGGGCCAGTAGTCGGTGGTGAGCGCCTGCCGGTCGTCCATCACCGAGGTGAGGAAGACGAAGACGAAGGGCAGCAGGAAGAACAGCGCGGCTGCGACGGCCAGCGAGTGCACGGCCACCCAGTTGAGCGCCGCGCGGCGCCGGGCCGCCCGGGCGGCGGGGCCGCCGGCCCGGGCAGCGCCGGACGGGGAGGGTGCCTCGGTGAGCGTGGAGCTGAGAGTCATGGTGGGGTCCTCAGGGGGCCGCTAGTCGTCGCTCGCCATGAAGCCGGAGCGGCGGCGGAGCAGGATCGAGGTGACGGCCATCGAGATGGCGAACAGCACCAGGGCGACGACGCAGGCCGCGCCGTAGTCGAAGCGCTGGAAGCCGAGGTTGTAGACCATCTGCGGCAGGGTCCAGGTGGAGCCCTGCGGGAAGCCCGGCTCGAACTGCTGGCCGGAGTTGCCCGCGATGCCGCTGGCGACCTTCCCGGCGACGATCGCCTGGGTGTAGTACTGCATGGTCTGGATGACCCCGGTGACCACCGCGAACATGATGATCGGCGAGATGTTCGGCAGCGTGACGTAGCGGAACCTCTGGAACGGGCCGGCGCCGTCGAGCTCGGCCGCCTCGTACTGTTCCTTGGGGACGTCCAGCAGCGAGGCCATGAAGATGACCATCAGGTCTCCGACGCCCCACATGGCGAGCACGGTGAGCGCCGGCTTGGACCAGTCCGGGTCGGCGAACCAGCCGGGTTGCGGCAGGCCGAGCTCGCCGAGCAGGTGGTCGAGCGGCCCGGTGCCCGGGTTGAGCAGGAAGGCGAAGGCGACGGTGGCGGCCACCGGCGGGGCCAGGTAGGGCAGGTAGAAGACCGTCCGGAAGAAGCCGACGCCGGTCTTGATCTTGGTGATCAGCAGCCCGACGCCGAGGCCGAAGGCGACCCGCAGGGTCACCATGACGACGACCAGCCACAGGGTGTTGCGCAGGCCCTGCCAGAAGGTCGGCAGCTCGTTGAAGACGTAGTCCCAGTTCTTGAGCCCGTTGAGTTCGGGTGCGCCGAAGCCGTTGTACCGGGTGAAGGAGAAGTAGACGGTCGAGATCAGCGGGTAGGCGAAGAAGACGCTGAAGCCGATCAGCCAGGGTGAGAGGAAGGCGAGGACGCGGGCCGCCTCCCGACGGCGCTTCCGGCGCAGCAGGTGCTGCGTGGAGGACGCCGCCGGGTCGGCCGGTCCAGTGCCCTCGGGCGCGCCGCCCTCGGGGGCGCTTCCCTTGCGGGTGCCGAACGCGATGGACATGGGAGCTCCGTGGACCGTGCCCGCCGCTCACTTGGCCTGGGCGATGTCGGTGTCGATCTGCTTGGCCGTGGCGGCCAGGCCGGCCTTCAGGTCGGTCTGCTTGCCGGACTCGTAGTCGTAGCCGAGGTTCTGCAGCGTGGAGATGTAGCCGCTGCCGTTGACGGCCGCCGGGGTGGTGCTCGAATGGGCGTTCTTGGCGACGTCCAGGAAGGTCTTGAAGTTCGGGTCGACCACCAGCTTCGGCGAGTCGAGCGCGTCGAAGGTGCTGGGCACGTTGTGGATCGCGTTGGCGAAGCCGACCACCGCGTCGGTGTCGGTGGTGAGGTACTTGACCAGCTCCCAGGCCGCGGCCTGCTTCTTGCTGGTGCCGGCGATGCCGACGATGGTGCCGGTCTGGTAGCCGCGGCCGTAGGTGTCGGCCTGATCGTCCGGGACGGGGAACGGCGCGGTGGCCCAGTCGAAGTCGGGCTTGCTCTCGGCGAGTGAGGCGGTGCGCCACTCACCGTCGACGGCCATCGCGACCTGGCCGGTGTGGAACGGGTTCTTGGCGCTGAACTCCTCGCCGAAGGTGGCGCGGTACTTCTCCAGCTTGGCGTAGCCGCCGAGCTGGTCGACCAGCCCCTTCTGCCAGTCGAGCATCGCGGCGACCTTCGGATCGGTGGCGATGGTGGACTTGCCGTCGGCGCCGAAGTAGGCGGCGCCGTACTGGCCGAGGAAGTGCTCGGTGGTGGACTCGTAGCCGTGGTACAGCGGCATGAAGCCGAGCTGCTTGTACGAGTCGCCGTCGGCGATGGTCAACTTCTTGGCGTCGGCGGCGAACTCGCTGAAGGTCCTGGGCGCAGCGGTGATGCCGGCCGCGGCGAAGGCCTTCTTGTTGTAGTACAGGCCGTAGGCGTCGCCGAGCAGCGGCAGTGAGCACTGGTCGCCCTGGAACCGCGTGTAGTCGAGCATCGTGGCCGGGAAGGTCTTGGCCGCGTCGATGCCGCTCTTCTGCAGCAGGGGCTTGAGGTCGATGAAGGCCTTGGTCGAGCAGAACATGCCGACGTTGTTGGTGGTGAAGGAGGACGCCACGTCCGGCGCGTCGTCGCCGCCGACCCGCAGGGCCTGGTTGAGCTTGTCGTCCGCGATGTTGCCCACGGTCTTGACGTGGATGGTGGGGTGGGTCTTCTCGAACGCGGCGATGGTGTCGTCGATCGCCTTGGTCTCGTTGTCCTGGCTCCAGCCGTGCCAGAAGGTGATGGTGACGTCCTTGCCGCCGGCCGAGTCATCGGTGCCGCCCGCGTCGTCGGAGCCGGTGCAGGCGGTGGCGAGCAGGGCCAGCACGGCGCTGCCGGCGACGACGGCGATCGTCCGGCGGCCTCTGCGGGAGGTGGTGGCGTGCACTTCGGGGTCCTCCTGGGGGTGCGCGGGCAGGCGTCATCGCCTCGGGTCCCGCGTAGGGGGTCGGGGAGAGGTGGCGCAGGTGGGAGCGTCGGGTGGCAGGGGGAGCGTCAGTGGGTGGAGAAGACCGCCTCGCGGGCGTCGGCGAGGGCGCGTTGCAGGGCACCGAGCAGGACGGGTGAGCCGGGCAGGGCACTGCTGCGGACTTCCGGCCGGGCGAGGCAGATCCGGGCCAGCTCGTCCTCGACGCGCGCGCGCAGGCGTTCCCCGCCGGCGCTCGGCACCGCGCCGGAGAGGACCACCAGCCGGGGGTCGACCACGGCGACGATCACGGCCAGTCCGACGGCGAGCCGCCCGGCCAGCTCGGTGAGGAAGGTGTCGCCGGCACCCGGGGTGGCCAGGGCCTTGGCGATCGACTCCTCCGCGCTGGGCGCGCCGAGGCCGTGCTCACGGGCCAGTGCCCGGACGGCGGGTGCGCCGACCAGGGCCTGGAAGCCGCCGAACTTGCGCCGGCGGGCGTCCCACTCGACCGGCGAGCCGGGCACCGGCATGTAGCCGACCTCCCCGGCGCCGCCGGTGAAGCCGCGGTGCAGCCGCCCGGCGATCACGATCGCGGCGCCGGTGCCCGCCCCGGCCCAGAGCAGGACGAAGTCCTCGAAGCCGGCCGCCGCGCCGGAGGCCTGCTCGGCGACGGCGGCCAGGTTCACGTCGTTCTCGATCGACACCGGCGCGCCGATCGCCTCGGAGAGCTCCTCGACCAGCCGCGGCGAGTGCCAGCCCGGCAGGTGGGAGGCGTAGCGCAGCTTGCCGGTGACCGGGTCGGGGGCGCCGCCGACGCCGATCGCGACGGTGCGCAGGCTCCCCTCGGGCAGCCCGGCGGCCCGGACGGCCTCGGCGACGGCGGCGGCGACCGTGGCGACGGTCTCGGCGGCCGGGACGCCCCTGGTCGACACGGCGTGCTCGGTCAGCGTGGTGCCGGTGATGTCGGCGACGGCGACCCGGACCCCGCTGTTGGTGACGTCCAGCCCGGCGGCGTATCCGGCAGCCGGATTCACCTGGTACAGCTGCGCGTTGGGGCCCGGCCCGCCCTCGGTGGTGCCGACCGGCAGGACCAGCCCGGCCGCCTCCAGGCGGGCCAGCAGCTGGGAGGCGGTGGGCTTGGACAGCCCGGTCAGGGTGCCGATCCGGGTGCGCGAGAGCGGGCCGTTCGCCAGCAGGAGTTCGAGGGCGGCACGGTCGTTGATGGCACGCAGGAGGCTCGGGGTGCCGGCGAGGGGGGCCTTGGCGGTGCTCTTGGTCATGCCCGGAATCCTCCCCTTTCGGCCGACGAACGGGAACTGTTAGGAAACTTTCCAGTCCCTTGAAAAGGACCGTACGGTCCGCCTCGGCGGGGTGTCAATGGCCGGCGCAGCCGAGGATGCCGAAGCGTTACCGGTCGGCCCGCACGAAAAACGGGCGCGGCGGCCTCCTCCGATGAGGAGGCCGCCGCCCCAAGGCCCAGCAGGCCACGTCCTGACATCCGTCGCCGCTTCGGCACGGCCGAAGCGGCGACGGCAGTGTCCGTCCCCTGCGCAGGAAGTCGGCCAGACCGACTCCTTGCGCAGAGGATGGAAGGCTATGGGTCAATCACACTAGCTTTCGCCGTGCCGCCACGATCGTCATCGCGGCGGAACGGAGCGCAATGCAGGGCGATCAGGGAACGGATGAGAATGGTGTCCCGCGTCGTTGGACACTCCCACGCACTCCAATACGAGCAGTGCAGAACCCCCTCGCGCTGCTCCTCCGCCGACAGGCGCGCCAGAGCGCCTGAGCTTCCAGAGCGCCTACGACGAGGGGCTGCCGGCCGTCCGCTACCTCATGCGCGAACTCGAACTCCTGCCTGAGCACTTCTCCCCGCACGGGGTGGAGCTGCTGGCCGACCTGCGTCACCAGACCGACCAGCTGTAGTGCCACGCTGAGTAGAACCGAACGACGGAGGGTCAAGTGCTTGATCACCTCATCACTCACGACGACAGCCTGCGGATGGTCCCCACCGACCGGAACAAGCTGACCGCCGCGATCGGCCAACTCCACGAGGAACTGCGGGCCTTGCCCGAGGGAAGGGACCCCGCGCGTGCTCGGGTCCTGACCAGGTGGATCGGCATCGGCCAGATGTGCCTGGGCAACCACGAGGAGGCCCGTGCGATTCTCCGGCAGTCGCTCGACCTCGCCGCAGCGATTGGCAACACCCGGGCCGTCGTCGCCACCGGGCTCAACCTCGGCGACGCGCACCGCTACGCCGGTGACGTGCGGACTGCGGACGCGCTCTACCGCAGTGCCCTGAACACCGCGCGAAACCAGCACCCGGAACTGGTTGACTTTGCGCTTCAGCACACCGGAAAGCACCTCATGGAGCGCGGCGACCTTGCGGATGCCCGGGCCCATCTCCAAGAAGCGCTGCGGCTGCGGATCGCCAAGGAGGACGCCGGGCTGGTCGAGTCCACGCAGGCCGCACTCGTCCGGGTGGAGATGCTGATCGGCCAGGCCGACGCATCGGCGGCAGGCGGCGCGGTGCCGCGCCAGTGGAGCGGTCAGTGGACCTCATGGCTCCAGTCCCGCACCACGGCCCGGACGCCGGCCCGGTGGGCAGAGGATTTCCCCAACCTCCGGGACGCTGTGCGCGGGCTCACCGCACACCAGCGCGTGTACCCGCGCCATCTGCGTGATCAGTCGTTCCCCGCTGAGCTGATCGCCGCTATGGCGGAGGAGTCCGAGAAAGCCGTCGCCGCTGACGGATACCTCCACAACGGCAAGTGGAACGCGGCCGTCGGCGACGCCGCGAACCGCTTCGCCGCACAGATCGATCTCGCCGCAGTCGTAGCACGGTCCACTGGCCTGGAAGTCGAGCAGCCGCACACCGGCGTTTACATCGACTACGAGGAGGGGCAGTTCCTCGACTTCCACGTGGACGAGTCCGGCTTCGGTGAGGCCAACCTGATCCTCTGCCTCAAGCACGAGCGCCCCACCGGCCAGTCCGGGGTCAGCACCACCGTCTTCATCAACGCCGACGGCTATCTCGAATGCGATCTCGGCGTGGGTGACTGTGTCGTATTCGACGGCGCGCTCACGCCGCACGGCCGGACGCCGCTCAGTCCCGGAGAGAGCGTCACCCTCATCAGCTTCGGCTTCCGCGCGCGTGATCAGGCTCTGCGCATGCTCACGAACCTCCCGCCGGTCCCTCGGTAGGGAAGGTGTATTCAGCCGATCTGATACCCCCGTCCTGCCGCCTGCCGCCTGCCGCCTGCCGCCTGCCGCCTGCCGCCTGTCGGGACCGGGCCGGGCGTCAGGGCTTCGTCAGGTCGTCCGTCGGCGGCTTCGGCAGCGGGATCGGCTCGGCCGCCCGGTACCGCGGCGAGGTCGGGTCGGACAGTGCCGACGGCGGCGAGGGCTCGGCGGCGGCGATCGCCACCCCGGCGGCCACCGCCGTGGCCTCCTCCTTGACCTTGATCCCGGCCAGGTCGAAGGCCGACTTCAGCCGCTGGCGCAGCGCCCGGGAGACCACCGACGCCTTGCCCGGGGCCGTCCGGGCCTCGACCCGCACCATCACCGAGTCCGCCGCCACCGACTCCACGCCCAGGATCGACACGGGCGCCCAGACCAACTCGTCGTACGGCGTCTCCTTGGCCAGCGACTCGGCCGTCTCCAGGATCAGGTCCTCGACCCGCTGCAGGTCCTCCTTGTACCCGACCTGCACGTCCACCGAGGCGGTCGCCCAGCCCTGGCTCATGTTGGCGATCCGCTTCACCTCGCCGTTGCGGATGTACCAGATCTCGCCGTTCGCCCCGCGCAGCTTGGTCACCCGCAGCCCGACCTCCAGCACCGTGCCGGTGGCCACCCCGGTGTCGACGTCGTCGCCGACGCCGTACTGGTCCTCCATGATCATGAAGACCCCGGAGAGGAAGTCCGTCACCAGGTTGCGGGCGCCGAAACCGATCGCCACACCGGCCACACCGGCACTCGCCAGCAGTGGCGCCAGGTTCACCCCGAGCGCGGAGAGCACCATCAGCGCCGCCGTGCCCAGGATGCTGAACGAGGCCACGCTGCGCAGCACCGAGCCGATCGCCTCCGACCGCTGCTGGCGCCGCTCCGGGTTCACCACCCCGTGGTTGGCCAGCAGCCCGCCGAGCCGGCTCTCCTCCCGGTGCTCGTGGCTGCGCGCCATCCGCGCGATCAGCTGGGTGATCAGCTTGTTCACCACGGTCCGCAGGACCATCGCCAGCACGACGATGAAGACGATCCGCAGACCGCCCGCCAGCCAGCTCTGCCAGTGGGTGTCGAACCAGCTGGCCGCCTGCTTGGTGGTGTCGGTGACCTCCTGCGTGCTGGTGGGGATGCGCAGGTCCAGTTGCGGCAGCGCCGGCGCGGTGGGGGAGGGGGCCGGCGTCGGGGTGGAGAGCGTCGAGGACGCGTCGGTCAGACCGGTGGCGCCGGAGCGGAACACGTGCGGGACCTTCCTTGCTGGGGGCGTGACGGGACCGCGCCGCCGCAAGCGGCCCGCGGACCGTACGTCTTAGCCTATCCGTTACCGAACACCCGCCCCGACACGCCGAAGGGCGTACGCACCATCCCGGACGCCCCGTCAACGCCCCGGTGCGCTCCCCCCGCGCACCGACCGCGCGCCACCCGGAACGGCGCCCGAACGGCCGAGACGCCGCCGCCGGACGGCCCACGGCGCTGCTCCGACCGGCCGAGCCGTCCCCCCGGGCGGGAGACGGGCCGGGCCTCGGCGGCACCGGGGCGCAACCCAACCTTCCCCAGGGCATGCCGGGTATGACAGAGACCACACCCGGAGTTCGCGTCAGGTCCGTTACACAGGAGTGGTGGCGCCGTACGAAGGCGTAAGGCGACACTGGGGGAGATCGCGCACTCGTTGTGCGATCCAACCGCTCGTCCCGGCGCGAGCCACGCGCCGCAGGCGTCCAAGGAGGCATCCGTGCCGCATGTCCTGGTCCTCAACGCGTCCTACGAGCCACTCGGCGTCGTATCGATGCGCCGCGCACTCATCCTGGTCCTCAACCACAAGGCGGTCAGCCTGGAGGAATCGGGAGTCACTCTGCACAGCGCCACCAGCGCCCTTCCGGCGCCGTCCGTCGTCCGACTGACCCGCTTCGTCCGGGTCCCCTTCTGCGGGCCCGTCCCGCTCACCCGCCGGGCGCTGTTCGCCCGGGACCACGGTCGCTGCGTCTACTGCGGGGCCGCCGCCACCAGCGTCGACCACGTCATCCCGCGCAGCCGGGGTGGCCAGCACCGGTGGGACAACGTGGTGGCAGCCTGCCGCCGCTGCAACCACACCAAGGCCGACCGCCACCTCACCGAACTCGGCTGGCGGATGAAGCGCCCGCCTGCACCGCCCAGCGGCCTCGCCTGGCGGATCATCGGCACCGGGATCAAGGACCCGCGCTGGCGGCCCTACCTGGAGCCGTACGGCGGCGGCGACCAGTTGCGCGCCCCACAGTGGGGCGAGTACGAACACCACGACCATACCGAGCCGAACCACTCCGTCCCGATCGGCCGGGCGCACGGCGCCCACCCCGCCCCCGTCCGCCGCGGCGAGCAGCCCGAACCGCTCTCCGCCTGACCGAAGCTCCACAAGGGCCCGCCCGTCACAACGTCGGTACGCGCCTCATGGGCCGCCGCGCCCCCCGCACCGGGGAGCCCGGCGGCCCGCCGCGTTCCGGCGCCCCTTTTCGGGCCCGGCGGCCTCCTACTGCTTCGGAGGCGCCGCCGGCGTCGTCGTGGGCGTGGCGCCCGGCTGGCCCGGGTTCGGCTGGCCCGGGTTCGGCTGGCCCGGCTGGGCCGGCGGGGTGGTCGACGGCGGCTGCTGCGGGGTGACCGGAGCGGTGACGGCGTACAGCTCGATGCCGTACAGCGAGTAGCCGAACTTGGTGGCCCGCGCCACGCCCTGCATCCGGACGAACCGGACGCCCGAGGCGTCGAAGCGCACCGTCTCGTCCCCGCCCTTGCCGTTGTCCACCGTCGCCGCGTCCGTCCAGGTGCTGCCGTCCGGCGACACCTGGATCTTGTACGAGGAGGCGTACGCGGACTGCCAGTGCAGCACCGCCGCGCCCAGGTGGACGGTCTGCGGCAGCTCCAGCTGCACCCAGGCGTCGTCCTTGGCCGGCGAGGACCAGCGGGTCTTCGGGTCTCCGTCGGAGACCGCCGAGGCCGGGAAGGCCGGCGTCTCGTCGCCCGAGGAGGTGGCCTTCGCGCCCACCGCCAGGTCCGGCCCGGAGGTCGGCGGCACCACGTGCACCTGCAGCACCTGCTTCACGGTGGTGCCGCCCGCCACGTACGACACCGGCACCTGGTACGTCCCGGACGGCGTCCCCGGCGCGGCGGTGACCAGCAGCGGCACGCCCACCCGACCGCCGCGCGGCACGGTCACCGAGCCGGCCGGGGTCACGGTCAGGCCCTTGGCGGTGGCCGGCACCTCGGTGCGCAGCTCGCCGGTGGTGCCCTCGGGGCGGCCGGCCTCGACGGTGGCCTGGGTCTTGGTGGGCGAGGCCGCGCCGGTGACCACGTCCAGCGCCGGGTCGGCCAGGCCGAGCCGGGCCGCCGGGACGTCCGCGTACCAGGGGATCACCTGGTTGACCACCGGCGGGTCGCCGCCGGGCTTCCAGGTCAGCCGGAAGGCGTCGGCCAGCTGCCCGCCGGCCGGCAGCTCGTTGTAGCCGGGCTGCACGGTGCCGATGTCGGTCCAGGTGCCGTCGGCGCGGCGCACCGCGACGGTGGCGGTGGCGTGCACGGTCGGGTCGGTCAGCACGGTCAGCCGGTCCAGCGGACGGGCGCTGCCGAGCTCGACGGTCAGCGGCTGGTCCTGCGCGGTGGGCGGGTTGGCGGCGCGGTACGCGGTGTCCGGGTTGCCGTCCAGTACGGCCGCGGCCGAGGAGCCGGGCAGCGCGGCGGGCCCGCCGGAGACGCTGGCCGGGGCGTCGTCGGGGGCGGTGACGGTGAACTCGCGCACCGCGACGGCGGTCTTCTGCGCGGCCGTGGCCCGCAGCCGCACCGCCCGTACCACCGTGCCGGGCGGCAGCTGGGCGCTGACCGTCTTCTGGTTCTTCACCACGGCGAGCTGTTGCCAGCCGCCCTCGCCGGTGCTGTACTCCAGCACGCCGTCGCGGATGTAGTCGTCCACGGCGGTCTGCGCGTCCGGGCCGTTGCCCCAGCCGCCCATCAGCACGGTGACGCCGCTGATCGGCCGGCCTGCGCCCAGGTCCACGCCGACCGAGTCGCCGGGCTGCGGGGGAGCGGAGCTCCAGTAGAAGGTGTCGGCCTGGCCGTCGGTCATCAGCGCGGGCAGGTGGTCGTGCGCGGTGCCCATGGTGGTGGTCGGGGTGACCCCGCCGCTGACCACGCCGGACCAGTTGTCGGCGGCGCGCACCGCGCGGTCCAGGAACGGGTCGAGCACCCCCGGGCCGATGGTCGCCGGGGACTGGGAGAGCTGGGCGCGCAGCCGGTTGAGCTGCACCCGGGCCTTCCAGGCCGCCCCGCCGTCGCCGCCCTTCTGGGCCAGCAGCATGTCCAGCGCGGCCTGCCCGGCCAGCCCGTAGTCGTGCAGCGGGCCCAGCCAGGGCCCGGCCTCGGCGGCCAGCTGGGCGGTGGCCTGGGTGCCGGAGAGGGTCTGCTGGGCGGTGGCCATCGCGGAGAAGGCGTCCCGCAGCGGGGCCGCGGCCTCGATCAGCTTGGCGAGGTCCGGGGTGGCGCCGGAGGTGGGCTCGGCGGCCGCCCAGAACCGGTCCAGCAGCGGCGCCAGGTAGCCGGATTCCTGCTTGGACAGCGGCGAGGAGGTGCTGTTGCCGGCCAGCGCGGTCACCGCGGACAGCGCCGACCCGGCGGGCGTGGCGCCGGCGCCGGTCGGCCCGGCCAGCGAGCGCACCGCGGCCTGCCAGGAGTCGTCGGGCTTGTAGCCGGTCGGGTTCCAGGCGAAGTCGCCGGCCGTGGCGAGCGCTATCCGGGAGGCCACCGGCTGCTGCATCGCGCCGGTCAGCAGCACCGCCGAGCGGGTGGCCACCTCCGGGTCGCGGCCGGTGTAGGCGCCGAGGAAGAGCCGGTCCGGGCTGGCGTCGTTGACCGGGTAGTTGTCCATGGTGACCAGCGGGTGCCCGTACAGGCTGCCGGTGTCGGAGGTCTGGGCACCGGTGATCTTCTCCGGGATCACCCCGCCGCCGCTCCAGGCCACCTGCACACCGCTCGGCAGCGCGTCGGCCAGCGCCTTGCGGTACGGAGTGGTGCCCTGCTTGTGGTACTCGGTCGGCACGATGGACAGCGGCGCCAGGCCCGGGTTCTTGGCGATCAGCCGGTCCTGCACCTTCTTGACCAGCGCGGCCTGCGCCTTGGCGGCAGCGGCCGGACCGCTGCCGTAGGCGTCGTGGTCGTCGTCGCAGTGCCACTCGTCGTAGCTGACGTCCAGGAACTGCAGCTGGAAGGCGGTGAAGCCGAGCTTGCGCAGCCCGTCCAGCTTCGCGACCAGCGCGTTGACGTCCCCGTCGGAGCTGAAGCAGAGCGACTGCCCCGGGTCGATCGCGTAGCCGAGGGTGACGTGGTTCTGCCGGGCCCGGTCGCCCAGCTCGCGCAGATCCGACTGCTGGGCGGCCGGGTAGGCGTCGCGCCAGCGGGACAGCCGGAACGGGTCGTCACCGGGGGCGTACAGGTAGAAGTTCTGCTTGGAGCGGCCCAGGAAGTCGACCTGGTCGAGCCGCTGCTGGGCGCTCCACGGGGTGCCGTAGAACGCCTCCGCGGTGCCGCGCACCGCCGCCCCGCTCGGCCAGTCCCGCAGCGTGATCCCGGGCAGGCCGAGCCCGGCCGCGCCCGGCGCCTGGCCCTGCCCGGCCGGTACGGCGGCGAGCAGCTGGCGCAGGCTCTGCGCGGCGTAGAAGGTGCCGGCCGGGTCCACGCCCGCCAGCACCACCGCGCCGTACGTCCCGCCGCCCTGGGCGGGCAGCTGACCCGCCGACAGTACGTAGCCGCCGGCCGTCATGCCGTCGGTCGAGGGCCCGGAGCCGTCCTTGGCGCCGGCCGCGGCGGCCAGCTGGCGCAGCGTCCGGTCCACCTCGCCCCCGGCGTCCTCGGCGGCCCCGCCGACGTACACCACCAGCGAGCCGGCGGCCGGCGTCCCGCCGTCCGGCTGCGGGGTCACCGCGGTGGCCCCGGCGACGGCCAGCACCTCGCGCACGGCGTCCACCGCGCCCCGGTCCACCTTGGGCGCGGGCACCAGCGTCACGGCGGCCGGCACCGTGACGGCCTTGCCCGCCACGGTCTGTTCCTGCGGGTGCGGGAACACCTGCGGGTTCGTCACGCTGCCCAGCGGAGTCTGCGGCGCGGTGCTCACCACGTCCGGTCCGGGCGTCGCCGCGTACGCCGCCGACGGCATCGGCCCGGCCAACAGCCCGCCGACCACCGCCGCGGCCGCGACCCCGGCCGCGATCTGCATCGCCCGCCGCCCCGGCCGCCCCGCCGCACGTTCCGCCCGCACCGATGCCAACAGCGGCTCCGTCCCCTTCAGATCGGCGATCAGCCGGTCCGCGGTCCTCGGCGCCAGCTGGCGACACGTCCGTGCGGTGGCCCGCCGCGCACTCAGCGCGGCCGGATGCTGCAGCACCTCCCGCAGCGCCGGACTCTGCTCCAACTGCTGCCGCAGCCGCCGCCCGGCCACAACGGACACACGGGCTTGCACAGGAGCCTCCTCGAACAGGCCTGGACCACAACGCGAGCAACCCCACCAGCTACCCAACCCGGTGTCAACGTCGGGGACGGCTATGCCGACTTTGCCCGGTTTCATCCCCCTGTTCCACACGTGTCGCGCAGCGTCATCAGGTCGTCACCCGGGTAGGACTTGGGGAGTCCTGACCGGGCGTCGCCGAGACATCGCAGGAGCCGCGAGTGGCCGCTTACCACGACAGTGACGGAGCCGACGGGCTGAAGGTGCCGCCGCAGGACGCACCGCCTCCGCCGGCGGAGCTGGTGGCGCTGGCACAGGCGTACGGGGTGGACACCCGGCACCCCGGGCCGGGTGGGCAGACGGTGGGGACGCGGACGCTGGTGGCGGTGCTGGGGGCGTTGGGGGTGTCGGCCGGGTCGCCCGAGGAGGTGCGGGAGGCGTTGGAGCGTCACCGGGCCGACCAGCAGAGCCGGTTGCTGCCGCCGTGCGTGGTGGTCCGGCAGGGGCGGCGCACCGCGCTGGACGTGCCGGCCGACGCCCGGCTGCGGGTGGAGCTTGAGGGCGGGGGCAGTTGGGAGCTGCCGTGCGGCCACTCCCACTGGCTGCCGGCGGACCTGCCGCTCGGGCGGCACACGCTCAAGGCGGAGACCGACGGCAGTGCAGCAGCGGCGCCGCTGATCGTCGCGCCGCAGAAGCTGCCCCAACTTCCCGGCCGCAGCTGGGGTTTCCTCGCCCAGCTGTACTCCGTCCTGTCCGAACGCTCCTGGGGCATGGGCGACCTCGGCGACCTCGCCGAGCTCGCCCAGTGGGCGGGGGCCGGACTCGGCGCGGGCTTCGTGCAGATCAACCCGCTGCACCAGGCGCTGCCCGGCGCCCCGGGTGTGCCCACCGACCCGTCGCCGTACCGCCCGTCCTCCCGCCGCTTCGCCGACCCGGTGCACCTGCGGATCGAGGCGGTCCCCGAGTACGCGTACCTGAACGCCGAACAGCGGGCGCAGACCGACGACCTGGTCCGGCGCGCCGCGCGGCTGCGCGACGAGGTGCTCGTCCACGACGGCCTGATCGACCGGGACGCCGTCTGGGCGCTCAAGCGCGAGGCGCTGGAGCTGCTGCACGAGGTGCCGTGCGGCCCCGGCGGTCAGGCCGCGTACGAGGCGTACCGGCGGCGTGAGGGCGAGTGGCTGCGTCGGCACGCGCTCTGGAACGCCCTGGCCGAGGTGCACGGCCCCGACTGGCACCACTGGCCGAAGGGCCTGCGCCACCCGGACGGCCCACAGGTCGAGCAGGCCGCCAAGGAGCTCACCGAGCGGGTCGAGTTCCACCGCTGGCTGGCCTGGCAGGTCGACCGGCAGCTCGCCCACGCCCAGCGCAGTGCCCGCGAGGCGGGCATGCCGGTCGGCCTGATCCACGACCTGGCGGTCGGCGTCCACCCCGACGGCGCGGACGCCTGGGCACTGCAGGACGTGCTGGCCGGCGGCATCTCGGTCGGCGCCCCACCGGACGCCTTCAACGCCCACGGCCAGGACTGGGGTCTGCCGCCCTGGCGTCCGGACGCGCTGGCCGCGGCCGGCTACGCCCCGTACGCGGAACTCCTGCGAGCGACGACGAGGCACGCCGGGGCCGTGCGGATCGACCACGTGATGGGCCTGTTCCGCCTCTGGTGGGTCCCGCAGGGCCACCCGCCCACCGAGGGCGCGTACGTGCGCTACGACGCCGAGGCGATGCTCGGCGTGCTGGCCCTGGAGGCGCACCGGGCCGGGACGGCGGTGATCGGCGAGGACCTGGGCACGGTCGAGCCGGGCGTGCGGGAGGAACTGGCGGCGCGCGGCATCCTGGGCACCTCCGTGCTCTGGTTCGAGCGGGACTGGGACGCGGCCGGGCGGATCCTCGCCCCGGACCGCTGGCGGCCCGGCTGCCTGGCCACCCTCACCACCCACGACCTACCGAGCACCGCGGCCCGGCTCTCCGGCGAGCACGTCGAGCTGCGGCACCGGCTCGGCCTGCTGGCCCGGCCGCTGGGGGAGGAGCAGGAGGAGGCCGCGACGGAGCTGGCGCACTGGCGGGCCGAACTGACCCGGCTGGGGCTGCTCACCCCGGGCGAGCCGCTGTCGATGCCGGTGCTGTACCGGTTCCTGCGGGCGACCCCGGCGGAGCTGGTCGGTGTCTGGCTGCCGGACCTGGTCGGCGACCCGCGCCCGCAGAACCTGCCCGGCACCTGGGACCAGTACCCGAACTGGCGCCTCCCGGTCGCCGACGGCGCCGGTGGCCCGGTCACCCTCGACCGCCTCGCCACCGTCCCGGCCGCCCGCCTCCTGGCCCACCTCCTCGCCCCGCCCAGCCCGCAGAACCCGCCCCGGTGACCCGAGCGGGGCCCCCGAATCGGAAGGCCGACCCCGACGCGCGCCCTCCCATAAGCGGCGGGTAAGTTGGAAACGTGGACAAGAGGAACGCTTTGCGAGCCGGCGCGGTCTCCGCAACGGTCACGCTGATGATGCTGCTGTCGTCGCCCGCCATGGCCCTCACCAGGGACGACGGCGACGACCCGGGGGCCGGCCTGAGCGTCGGCCAGACCCTCGGCCTGTACGTGCTGCTGCCGATCGTCGCCTTCGTCGTCATCGCGGCCCTGGCGGGCATGCCGTGGGGCAAGAAGAAGAAGTAGCCGTCGCGTCCCTCCGGACCCAGCGTCCACCAGGACCCGTACAACCCCGAAGGGGCGCCGGACGATCCCGTCCGGCGCCCCTTCAGGCGTTACCGACGCCCGGTCAGCAGGCCCCCGCCGCCCGGTCCACGGCCTGGGCCTTGAGCGCGCGCTCGATCCCGGCCCGCGCCTCGACCACCTGGCGCCGCAGCGCCGGGGCCGGCTCGGCCCCGGTCAGCCAGGCGTCCGTGGCCGACAGCGTCTCGGCCGACACCTGCAGCGAGGGGTACAGCCCGCCGATGATCTGCTGCGAGATCTCGTGGCTGCGGGTCTCCCAGATGCCCTTGACCGCCGCGAAGTACTTCACCGCGTACGGCGCCAGCAGCTCGCGCTGGTCCGACTGCTGGAAGCCGGCGATCACGGCCTCCTGGACGTAGTTGGTCAGCTTGTCCGACTCCACCACCGACGCCCAGGCCTCGGCCTTGGCCTCGGCGGTCGGCCGGGCCGCGCGGCAGGTGGCCGCGTGCTCCTGGCCGGCCGCGGTGTTGTCCCGCTCCAGCTCGGCCGCGATCAGGGCCTCGTCCGCCCGGCCGGTGGCCGACAGCCGGGTCAGCAGCGTCCAGCGCAGCTCGGTGTCCACCGCCAGGCCCTTGATCTCCACCGAGCCGTCCAGCAGCCCGGCCAGCAGCGCGAGCTGCCCGTCGGTGCGGGCGACGGAGGACAGGGTGCGGGCCCAGGCCAGCTGGTGGTCGCTGCCGGGCTCGGCGGCGCGCAGGTGCTCCTCGGCGGCGGCGGCCCAGCGGGCGAGGCCCTGCTCGCGCCAGTCCGGGTCGGCGTAGGCGTCCAGGGCCAGCTTGACCTGGCGGTGCACGGACTGCACCACGCCGATGTCGCTCTCGCGCCCGATGCCGGACAGCGCCAGCGACAGGTAGTCGCGGGTGGCCAGCTCGCCGTCGCGGGTCATGTCCCAGGCGGAGGCCCAGCACAGCGCGCGCGGCAGCGACTCGGTGAAGCCGCCGAGGTGCTCGGTGACCACGGCCATCGAGTCCTCGTCCAGCCGGATCTTGGCGTACGAGAGGTCGTCGTCGTTGAGCAGCACCACGGCCGGCCGGTGACGCCCGACCAGCTCCGGCACCTCGGTGCGCGGGCCGTCGACGTCCAGCTCGATCCGGTCGGTGCGCACCAGCGCGCCGTCCGCCAGCTCGTACAGGCCGACGGCGATCCGGTGGGGCCGCAGCACGGCCTCGCCCTTGGCGCCGGCCGGCAGTGCGGGGGCCTCCTGCAGGACGGCGAAGGACTCGATCTCACCGTCCGTGTTCAGCGTGATGGACGGCCGCAGCACGTTGATGCCGGCGGTCTCCAGCCAGGCCTTGGACCAGGCCTTGAGGTCGCGGCCGCTGGCCTCCTCCAGGGCGCCGAGCAGGTCGCTGAGCCGGGTGTTGCCCCAGGCGTGGCGCTTGAAGTACGCCTGCACGCCCTGGAAGAAGGCGTCCTGGCCGACGTACGCCACCAGCTGCTTGAGCACCGAGGCGCCCTTGGCGTAGGTGATGCCGTCGAAGTTGACCTGGACGTCCTCCAGGTCGTTGATCTCCGCCATGATCGGGTGGGTGGACGGCAGTTGGTCCTGCCGGTAGGCCCAGGTCTTCATCTGGTTGGCGAAGGTGGTCCAGGAGTGCGGCCACCGGGAGCCGGGCGCCTCGGCCTGGCAGACGGCCTCGGCGAAGGTGGCGAAGGACTCGTTCAGCCAGAGGTCGTTCCACCACTCCATGGTGACGAGGTCGCCGAACCACATGTGGGCGAGCTCGTGCAGGATCGTCGCGGCGCGCGCCTCGTACGCGGCGTCGGTGACCTTGGAGCGGAACACGTACTGGTCGCGGAAGGTGACGGCGCCCGCGTTCTCCATCGCGCCGGCGTTGAACTCCGGGACGAAGAGCTGGTCGTACTTGGCGAAGGGGTACGGGTAGTCGAACTTCTCCTGGAAGTAGTCGAAACCCTGCCGGGTGACCTTGAAGATCGCCTCGGCGTCCAGGAATTCGCGCAGCGACGGACGGCAGTACACGCCCAGCGGCACGCGCTGCTCGCCGTTCTCGTAGACGTCGAAGACGCCCACGTACGGGCCGGCGATGAGTGCGGTGATGTAGGTGGAGATCCGGCCGGTGGGCTCGAACTTCCAGACCCGGGTGTCCCCTTCGCCGACCGGCTCCGGGGTGGGCGCGTTGGAGACCACGACCCAGCCCGCGGGGGCGGTCACGGTGAACGCGAACGTGGCCTTCAGGTCCGGCTGTTCGAAGCTGGCGAAGACCCGGCGGGCGTCCGGCACCTCGAACTGGGTGTACAGGTAGGTCTCGCCGTCGACCGGGTCGACGAACCGGTGCAGGCCCTCACCGGTGTTGGTGTAGGCGCAGTCGGCGACCACGCGCAGCTCGTTCTCGGCGGCCAGGTTCGGCAGCGGGATGCGGCTGTCCGCGAAGCTGGCCGGGTCGAGCGGGGCGCCGTTGAGGGTGATCTCCTCGACGCGCGGGGCGACGAGGTCGATGAAGCTGTCCGCGCCGGGCGTCGCGGCGGTGAACCGGACCACGGTGGTGGACCGGAAGGTGCCACCCTCGCGGGCCGAGCCGAGGTCGAGTTCGATGTCGTACGCGTCCACCCGGAGGAGGTCGGCCCGGGCGCGGGCCTCCTCGCGGGTCAGGTTGGTGCCGGGCACTCGCTGCACTCCTTTGTCAGGCTGATGGACCGAATCCTCGCATGCCCAACGGTCGAGCCCCCCGGAAAATCGCAGGCGGGGCGGGCCCGGACCGCAGGGCCTGTCCCAGACAGTCCCGGCCCGTTCCCGCCCCGCCGGACGAGTGCCCGTGACCCGGGGTCAGACCCCCGAGGTCACGGCCGGTGTCACTTCGACCACTTGGTCATCGGCGACGTGTAGCTGCTGCCGCGCCGGTAGGCGAGGATCGCGCTGTTGTCGTCGGTGACGAAGTACTCGGACATGCTCATCCCGATGTCCATGCCGTCCGGCATCGCCATGGTGCCGATGTCGCTCATCGAACCGTCGGCCGGCGACAGCGTCACCAGCTTGGCCGGCTTGTCGTAGCCCTGGCCGACGATCGCCCGGACCTTGCCGTCCTTGGTGGTGCCGGAGACCAGCCGCATGTCGTTGCTGTCCGAGGAGGAGGTGGTGGCCCAGAGACGCTTGCCGGTGTTCAGGTCGTACGCGTTGATGCCCGACTTGCTGCCGGAGACCTGGACGTACAGCGTCGTGCCGCTGACCACGTTCTGGCTGATGGCGTCGGACTGGCCGGACAGGCGCAGGCTGTCGGAGCCCGACTCCTTGGTCGGCATCTGGTTGCCGGGCTTGTTGTCCTTGTCGAACGGCAGGACGTAGTCGCCGTTCGGACCGCTGGACATCAGCACCACCAGGGGGTTGGTGCTGACGACCTTGTCGATCCGCTCGATGCTGCCGGTGAGCGGGATCGGCTGGCTGGTGGGCTGGCCGGTTTCGGCGTTGACGATCTGCAGCACCGACTTCGGGCTGGTGTCGTAGCAGCGGTCGGTGATCGCGATCTGCGAGCCGGCGGTGGCGGCGTACACGGTGCAGTCCTTGCCGCGCCCCTTGAGCTGCCAGACGGGCTGGCCGTTGTCGATGTTCAGCCCGCCGACCGGGCCGACGGCGACCACCTTGTCGGTGACGCTCAGGGTCGGCGAGGACAGCCGGTCCGCGCTGGCCTTGACGGTCCAGAGCAGCTTGCCCTGGGCGATGTCGACGGCACCGATGGTGGAGCAGTCGTAGTCACCGGTGTTGAAGGAGACCGCGACGATGTTCTTGGAGTTGTGCGAGTAGGAGGCGGTGCACAGCTCCTTGGAGCCGGACGGCACCGGGATGTTCCAGGCCTGCTTGCCGTCCGAGAGGTTGTAGGCCGTGATGCCGGTGCTGTCCGCGCGCACGGCGGTCTGGCCGGCGCCCCAGACTCCGAGCAGCTGCGAACTGGCGTCCGAGTTCTGCGGCTTGGCGGCGTTCCAGGCGACCTTGTACGTGGCGTTGCCCGGGGCGGGCGTGGGGCCCCCGTCGGTGCCGACGGAGGTGCTGCCGCTGTTGGAGGTGCTGGTCGTGGTGCCGCCCGGGCCGGCCAGCGGGTCCGGGTTGGGCTTGGGGTTGTTCCCCTTGAGCAGGACGACCAGCCCGATCACGATGGCGATCACCAGCACACCGCCGATGACACCGCCCCACAGCATCACGGGGTTGCGCTGCGCGGGCGCGGCCGGCACCGGCGCACCCGGGTAGGTGTACCCGGGCTGCTGCTGGTAGTCGTACCCGCCGGTGTTGTAGTCCGGCGCGGCGAAGCCGCCACCGGGCACCGGGTCGTACGGGCCGACGGGCGCGCCGCTCGGAGGCGGCGGGGCCTGGGCGGGGATGCCGGCCGCGGTCGGCGCGTACGCCGCGTAGTCGACGCCGCCCGGCGGCTGCGCGGGCGGTGCCGGTGGCTGGGCCGGCGGGCCTGCGGGAGCGGCCTGGCCCGGAATGGCCGAGCCGTCGAGCTGCGTCATCTGGTCCGCGACGCCGGCCGGATCCACGCCGCCGCCTGCGGGGCGTCCCAACGAGACGCCCCGGTTCCCCTGCGGGCCATTGCCGGGCGCTTCGCCCGCACCCGGCGTAGGGTGATCCCCTGCCATCTGATTCCCCGTCATGTCTGGAAGCGTCCCCGTGCCGGTACCGTCTGCGGTCCGGCGGGACGGGTGAGATTCGGCACCATGCTAGTGGTGGGTGCTTTTCGGCCGTTGCCAGGACTGCCGAACCCGGCCCCCACGGGCCCTGACCGCGCAACACTTTCACCGGCCACCCACCCCGCCGCCACGGTCGCACACCCCTTCCCCGCGGGCACGCGGGACGAAGCCGCGCGGCTCACCCCCACCCGCCGCTCATCCGATCGAGCGGGAGGACGCCCCGCACCCGCCCTCCCGGGAGCCGTCCCCCCGGACGGACGCCCCGCACCCGCCCTCCCGGGAGCCGTCCCCCCGGACGGACGCCCCGCACCCGCCCTCCCGGGAGCCGTCCCCCCGGACAGACGCCCCGCATCCGCCCTCGCGGGAGCCCACCCCCCACAGGAACACCCCTTGCGCCGTAGGCTTCAGGAGTTGAAGGGGACGCCCGGCGGAGGGGTCCCCGCCCCTGGGAGGGTGGATCATGTCGACGGACACACCGGGCTCGCAGTCGTCCCTGCACCGGGCAAACCTGGAGCGGGTGCTCCGGGCGGTGCGGATGGCCGGTTCGCTCACCCAGGCCGAGATCGCCCGCGGCACCGGTCTCTCCGCGGCCACCGTCTCCAACATCGTGCGGGAACTGAAGGAGAGCGGCACCGTCGTGGTCGCCGACACCTCCTCCGGCGGCCGCCGCGCCCGCAGCGTCTCGCTCAGCGGCGACGCCGGCATCGTGGTCGGCATCGACTTCGGCCACACCCACCTGCGGGTCGCGGTCGGCAACCTGGCGCACCGGGTGCTGGCCGAGGAGAGCGCCCCGATCGACGTGGACGTCTCCGCCGCGCAGGGCTTCGACC
Organism: Kitasatospora sp. NPDC018058; assembly: GCF_044327205.1. Taxonomy (NCBI): domain Bacteria; kingdom Bacillati; phylum Actinomycetota; class Actinomycetes; order Kitasatosporales; family Streptomycetaceae; genus Kitasatospora; species Kitasatospora sp. NPDC018058. Next base: position 68,185 of record NZ_JBIRFA010000008.1, read on the forward strand.
GGGCCGAGGCGATGGTCGAGCGGCTGCTGGAGCAGGCCGGCTTCCGCCCGGAGAAGGTGATCGGGGTCGGCCTCGGCGTGCCCGGCCCGATCGACGTGGAGACCGGCGCGCTCGGCTCCACCGCGATCCTGCCCGGCTGGACGGGCATCGCCCCGGGCCGGGAGCTGGCCGAGCGGCTCGGCATGCCGGTGCACGTGGACAACGACGCCAACCTGGGCGCGCTCGGCGAGCTGGTCTGGGGTGCCGGCCGCGGTCTGAGCGACCTCGCGTACATCAAGATCGCCAGCGGTGTCGGCGCCGGCCTGGTGGTCAACGGCCAGATCTACCGCGGCCCGGGCGGCACCGCGGGTGAGATCGGGCACATCACCCTGGACGAGGCCGGCCCGGTCTGCCGCTGCGGGAACCGGGGCTGCCTGGAGACCTTCGTCGGCTCCCGCTACCTGCTCTCGCTGCTCACCTCCACCCTCGGCCCGGACCTCACCCTGCCCCGGGTGGTCGAGCTGGCCCACCAGGGCGACCTGGGCTGCCGCCGGGTGATCGCCGACGCCGGCCGGCAGATCGGCACGGGCGTGGCCACCCTGTGCAACCTGCTCAACCCCCGCCGGGTGATCCTCGGCGGCGACCTCGCCGAGGCCGGTGAGCTGGTGCTCGCCCCGATCCGCGACTCGGTGGCCCGCTACGCCATCCCCAGCGCCGCCCGCCAGCTCTCGGTGGTCCCCGGCACTCTCGGCGGCCGGGCGGAGGTGCTCGGCGCGCTGGCCCTGGTGATGAGCGAGATGGGCGAGTCCGGGGCCCTCGGCCGCCACTGAGAACCCCCGGCGCAGAGCGGCCCGCCCGCGTGACCAGAACATCCATTCGTCAACACCACGTTGACCCGTGCCCCCGGTCCCACCTCCCGGAATGGCGGTAACCGGTCGGTGGCACCGGGCGTGCCGGTCGGTGCCCGGCAAGCGGACATTAGACTCGACCGGTCGGCACCGACCGCGACCGCCGGCCTGCCGCCGGACCGGGCAGCGACGCCCGTCGGACCGTCCGCGGTCCGTGAACACTGAACGAGGAGGAACGGGTGGCCCTGCTGACCCGCATTCGGGGACCGCGCGATCTCGACCGGCTCACGCCCGGACAGCTGGCCGCACTGGCCCAGGAGATCCGGACCTTCCTGGTGACCGAGGTCTCCAAGACGGGCGGCCACCTCGGCCCCAACCTCGGCGTGGTGGAGCTCACCATCGCGCTGCACCGGGTGTTCGACTCGCCGCGCGACCGCATCCTCTTCGACACCGGCCACCAGAGCTACGTCCACAAGCTGCTCACCGGCCGCCAGGACTTCTCCCGGCTGAAGATGAGCGGCGGCCTGTCCGGCTACCCGTCCCGCGCCGAGTCCGAGCACGACGTGATCGAGAACTCGCACGCCTCCACCGTGCTCTCGTACGCCGACGGCCTGGCCAAGGCCAACCAGCTGCTGGGCAAGAACGACCCGGTCGTCGCGGTGATCGGCGACGGCGCGCTGACCGGCGGCATGGCCTGGGAGGCGCTCAACAACATCGCCGACGCCAAGGACCTTCCGGTCGTCATCGTCGTCAACGACAACGAGCGCTCCTACTCGCCGACCATCGGCGGCCTGGCCAACCACCTCGCCACGCTGCGCACCACCCAGGGCTACGAGCGCTTCCTGTCCTGGGGCAAGGACGCGCTGCAGCGCACCCCGGTGGTCGGCCAGCAGCTGTTCGAGACGCTGCACGGCGCCAAGAAGGGCCTCAAGGACTTCATCGCCCCGCAGGGCATGTTCGAGGACCTCGGCCTCAAGTACATCGGCCCGATCGACGGCCACGACCTGACCGCCCTGGAGTCCGCGCTGACCAAGGCGCGGGGCTTCGGCGGCCCGGTGATCGTGCACTGCCTCACCGAGAAGGGCCGCGGCTACCACGCCGCCGAGAACAACGACGAGGACCGCTTCCACGCCGTCGGCGTGATCCACCCGGACACCGGCCTGCCGGTCAAGAGCTCAGGCAAGGACTGGACCTCGGTCTTCGGCGAGGAGATGGTCGCGCTCGGCCACGAGCGCGAGGACATCGTCGCCATCACCGCCGCGATGCTCCACCCGGTCGGCCTCGCCCCCTTCGCCAAGGCCTTCCCGGACCGCATCTTCGACGTCGGCATCGCCGAGCAGCACGCCGTCACCAGCGCGGCGGGCCTGGCCACCAACGGCCTGCACCCGGTGTTCGCGGTCTACGCGACCTTCCTCAACCGGGCCTTCGACCAGGTCCTGATGGACGTCGCGCTGCACAAGCTGGGCGTCACCTTCGTGCTCGACCGGGCCGGTGTCACCGGGACGGACGGCGCCTCGCACAACGGCATGTGGGACATGTCGATCCTCCAGGTCATCCCGGGCCTGCGGCTGGCCGCCCCGCGCGACGCCGACCAGGTCCGCGCCCAGCTGCGCGAGGCCGTCCAGGTCAAGGACGCCCCGACCGTGGTCCGCTACTCCAAGGGCACGGTCGGCCCGGCCGTCGCCGCGGTCGGCAAGGTCGGCGGCATGGACGTGCTGCGCGTCGCCGAGGAGCCCTCCGGCGCCCACCGCGCCGACGTGCTGATCGTCTCGGTCGGCGCGATGGCCACCACCAGCCTGGAGGTCGCCGACCTGCTGGCCGCCCAGGGCATCACCGCCACCGTGGTGGACCCGCGCTGGGTCAAGCCGGTCGACCCGGCCCTGCCGGGCCTGGCCGCCGAGCACCGGGTGGTCGTCACGATCGAGGACAACGGCCGGACCGGCGGCGTCGGCGCGGCCGTCGCGCAGGCGCTGCGGGACGCGGACGTGGACCTGCCGGTGCGCGACTTCGGTATTCCGCAGGAGTTCCTGGACCACGCCAGCCGGAACGAGATCCTGGCCGAAATCGGCCTGAACGCCCCCGACATCGCCCGCAAGGTGACCGCCCTGGTCGCCAAGCTGGACGCGGCGCCGGTCCAGGCCTGAGAAAGGGCGGCGCGGCGCCCGACAGTACGTGGGGCCGTCGCCCGTTCCGCCGACGACTGTTTGTCGTAACCGCGTAACAGTTCGCCGCGGAACAAGCTGACAATCACACTGAAAGGCGGGACCGGCGCCACCCGCGCCGATCCCGCCCGGTAGGTTGTCAACCGTGCCGACCCCCACCCACCTCCGCCCCGCAGGACTGGCCGAGCGCCTGCCCGAGCGCGCCCGTACCCACCTTCGTCAGGGGTACTGGACCAGGCTGGTGCCGGTGCTCTCGCTGGTCGCGCTGCTCACCCACATCCCCTCCTTCGTCCGGCCCGTCTGGAGCCCGGACGAGGGCTTCCTGGCCACCCAGGCCCGGATGCTGGCGGACGGCGGGGTGCTGTACGACACCGTGGTGGACCGCAAGCCGCCGCTGCTCCCCTGGCTCTACCAGGCCTGCTTCGCCGTCTTCGGCTCCGCCTCGCTGTGGCCGCTGCGCACCCTCGCGGTGGCGGCCCACCTGGTCACTGCGATCCTGCTGGCCTCGATCGCCCGCGGCCGCTGGGGCAACCGCGCCGGGGCCGGGGCCGGACTGCTCTACCTGCTGGTGTCCATCGGGCTCTCCCCGGAGGACACCCAGGCGGCGACCTTCGAGGTCTTCATGCTGCCCGCCATGGTGGCCGCCTTCCGGTACGCCGAACGGCGCCGCTGGCTGGCCGCGGGCATCGCGGTCGCGCTCTGCTCACTGACCAAGCAGACCGGCGGGGCCGTGCTGCTGCCGGTGCTCTGGATGCTGCTGCAGGACGCCCGCCGACGAGGGGTGCGCTGGCCGTCCGCGCTGTTCAAGATCGGGTTCGGCTTCGCGCTGCCGATAGCGCTGGTCGCGGTCATCCTGACCAAGCCCAAGGGCTTCCTCTTCTGGGTGGTCACCGGCAGCGGCGACTACACCACCTTCGGCGGCGCCTGGCTGCAGATGCTCGGCCGGGCCTTCGGCAACCTGGGCATCCTCGCCGCGGCGGGCCTCGGCTTCCTGTACCCGGTCGGCCGTCGGCTCTGGTTCAAGCACCGCCACCGCCCGCTGCCGGTGGCCGGCGAGGAGCACGGCTCGACCACCGACCTGTGGGTCTGGCTGCTCTCCTCGGCCATCGCGGTCAGCGTGGGCTTCCACTTCTTCGGCCACTACTACCTGCAGCTGATCCCCCCGCTGGTGCTGCTGGGCACCGGCGCGGTCGCCACCTCGGCGATCCGCTGGAAGCCCGTCCTGGTGTACACCACGGTCGCCGCCACGGTCTTCTGGGGCCTGGCGCTGGCCTGGCCGGGGGAGCAGATGAACCGCAACACCGAGGTCGCCACCGCGGTCGCCGCCCAGACCACCCCCAAGGACACCGTGCTGGTCTGGGGCATGCACCCCGAGCTGTACTGGCTGGCCGACCGCAAGCCCGCCACCCGCTACCTGACCGCGGGCTTCCTCACCAACTACAGCGGCGGCAAGGACGGCAGCCAGAACGTGGGCGAGCAGTTCAGCGTCAACAACGCCTGGCAGACCTTCGACAAGGAGCTGGCCAACGGCCTGCCCGAGGTCTTCGTGGACGACTCCGGCATCGCTCCGTACCAGCCGGTGATGATCCCCCGGATCGAGAACCTGCTGGACACCCACTACGAGATGATCGGCGTCATCGGCGACACCGTGGTGTACCGCCTCAAGCACTGAGCACCCACGCTCAGGTCCCGAGCACACCCTCGGACACCGAGCACAGACGGAAGGAGCCCCCGGCGACCAGGTCGCCGGGGGCTCCTTCCTTCGGTGGCGCTACGCCTTACGCGGGCACCGAGGCCACGCCGGGGGCGAGGAACTTCTTGCCGATCACGCGCTCCGAGACGCCCTCACGGTCCAGGTACGGGGTGATCCCGCCCAGGTGGAAGGGCCAGCCGGCGCCGGTGATCATGCAGAGGTCGATGTCCTGCGCCTCGGCGACGACACCCTCCTCCAGCATCAGACCGATCTCCTGGGCCACGGCCTCCAGGGCGCGGTTCAGGACCTGCTCCTCGGTGAGCACCGAGTCGCCGAAGGACAGCAGCTCCAGCACCTCGGGGTCGAGGACCTGCTTGCCGTCGACCCAGGTGTAGAAGCCGCGCTTGCCGGCCTTGACCACCTTGCCGAGGTTCTCGGAGACGGTGAACCGCTCCGGGAAGGCGCCGTGCAGGGTCTCCGAGACGTGCAGGGCGATGGCCGGGCCGACCAGCTCCAGCAGCACGATCGGGGACATCGGCAGGCCGAGCGGCTCGACGGCCTTCTCGACGCTGGCGATCGGGGTGCCCTCGTCGATGATGCTCTGGATCTCACCCATGAATCGGGTCAGGATCCGGTTCACCACGAACGCCGGGGCGTCCTTGACCAGGACCGAGGTCTTCTTCAGCTTCTTCGACACGGCGAAGGCGGTGGCCAGCGACGCGTCGTCGGTCTGCTCGCCGCGGACGATCTCCAGCAGCGGGAGGATCGCGACCGGGTTGAAGAAGTGGAAGCCGACGACCCGCTCGGGGTGCTTCAGCTTCGAGGCCATCTCGGTGACCGACAGCGAGGAGGTGTTGGTCGCCAGCACACAGGTCGGCGAGACCACGTTCTCCAGGTCCGCGAAGACGGTCTGCTTGACGCCCATCTCCTCGAACACGGCCTCGATGACGAAGTCCGCGTCGCCGAAGGCGGCGGCCTTGTCGAGCGAGCCGGAGACCAGGCCCTTGAGGCGGTTGGCCTTGTCCTGGCCGATCCGGCCCTTGCCGAGCAGCTTGTCGATCTCGGCGTGGACGTAGCCGACGCCCTTGTCGACGCGCTCCTGGTCGATGTCGGTGAGGACCACCGGCACCTCCAGACGGCGGGCGAACAGCAGCGCCAGCTGCGAGGCCATCAGACCGGCGCCGACGACGCCGACCTTGGAGACCGGGCGGGCCAGCGACTTGTCCGGCGCGCCGACCGGGCGCTTGGCCCGACGCTGCACCAGGTTGAAGGCGTAGATGCCGCTGCGCAGCTCGCCGCTCATGATGAGGTCGGCCAGGGCCGCGTCCTCGGCGTCGAAGCCGGCCTGCAGGCTGGCCTTGTCGGCGAAGTCGGCGTCCTTGACGGCGGCGATGATGTCCAGCGCCTTGTAGGCGGCCGGGGCGGCGCCGTGCACCTTGCCGTCGGCGACCAGACGGCCCCAGGCGACCGCGTCGTCCCAGGCCTTGCCGCGGTCGATCGCCTCGCGCTCGACGACGACGTCGCCCTTGAGGACCTTGGCGGCCCACAGCAGCGACTGCTCCAGGAAGTCGGCCGGCTCGAAGATCGCGTCGGCGATCCCCAGCTCGAACACGTCCTTGCCCTTGAGCTGCTTGTTCTGGTTCATCGAGTTCTCGATGATGACCTTGACGGCCTTACCGGCACCGATCAGGTTCGGCAGGATGGTGCAGCCGCCCCAGCCGGGGACGAGGCCGAGGAAGACCTCGGGCAGCGAGAAGGCGGGGACGCCCGCCGACACCGTGCGGTAGTCGCAGTGCAGGCCGACCTCGACGCCGCCGCCCATGGCCGCGCCGTTGTAGAACGCGAAGGTCGGGACGGGCAGCGCGGCGATCCGCTTGAAGACCTCGTGGCCGCCCTTGCCGATGGCCAGCGCGTCGGCGTGCTGCTTGAGCAGCTCGACGCCCTTGAGGTCGGCGCCGACCGCGAAGATGAACGGCTTGCCGGTGATCGCGGCGCCGACGATCTTGCCCTCGGCGGCCTCGGCCTCGACCTGGTCCAGCGCCTCGGACAGCTTCAGCAGCGAGCCCGGGCCGAAGGTGGTCGGCTTGGTGTGGTCGAAGCCGTTGTCCAGGGTGATCAGGGCCAGCTTGCCGGCCTGCAGCGGCAGGTCCAGGTGGCGGACGTGGGCGGTCGTGACGACCTCGCCCGGGAACAGCTCGGCGCCGTGCTGGAGCAGCTCAGTCGTGGTGCTCATGCTCACTTACCACCCTCGAAGTGCGGGTTCTCCCAGATGATGGTGCCGCCCATGCCGAAGCCGATGCACATCGTGGTGAGGCCGTAGCGGACGTCCGGGCGCTGCTCGAAGCGGCGGGCCAGCTGGTTCATCAGGCGCACGCCCGAGGAGGCCAGCGGGTGGCCGAAGGCGATCGCGCCGCCGAACGGGTTGACCCGCTCGTCGTCGTCCGCGATGCCGTAGTGGTCCAGGAAGGACAGTACCTGGACGGCGAAGGCCTCGTTGACCTCGAAGGCCTGGATGTCGTCGATGGTCAGACCGGCCTTGGCCAGCGCCTTCTCGGTGGCCGGCACCGGGCCGATGCCCATGACCTCGGGCTCGACGCCCGCGAAGGCGTACGAGACCAGGCGCATCTTGACCGGGAGGCCGAGCTCCTCGGCGACGTCCTCGGCGGCCAGCAGCGAGGCGGTGGCACCGTCGTTCAGACCGGCCGAGTTGCCCGCGGTGATGTTGCCGTGCGGGCGGAACGGGGTCTTGAGGTTGGCCAGGCTCTCCATCGTGGTGCCCGGGCGCATCGGCTCGTCCACGGTGGCCAGGCCCCAGCCGGTCTCGCCGACCTCGGGGTTGGTGTTGCGGATCGAGATCGGCACCAGGTCGGGCTGGATGTCGCCGTTGGCGTACGCCTTGGCGGCCTTCTCCTGCGAGCGCACGGCGTAGGCGTCGCAGCGCTCCTTGGTGATGTGCGGGAACCGGTCGTGCAGGTTCTCCGCGGTCATGCCCATGAACAGGGCGGACTCGTCGACCAGCTTCTCGGAGACGAAGCGCGGGTTCGGGTCGACGCCCTCGCCCATCGGGTGGCGGCCCATGTGCTCGACGCCGCCGGCCACGACCACGTCGTACGCGCCGAAGGCGATGCCGCCGGCGGTGGTGGTCACGGCGGTCAGCGCGCCGGCGCACATGCGGTCGATCGCGTAGCCCGGGACGGACTTCGGCAGGCCGGACAGCAGGGCGGCGGTGCGCCCGATCGTCAGACCCTGGTCGCCGATCTGCGTGGTGGCCGCGATGGCGACCTCGTCGATGCGCTCGACGGGCAGGTTCGGGTTACGGCGCACGAGCTCCCGGATGCACTTGACGACGAGGTCGTCGGCGCGGGTCTCGTGGTAGATGCCCTTCGGGCCGGCCTTGCCGAACGGGGTGCGGACGCCATCGACGAAGACGACGTCCCTCGCGGTACGAGGCACGGGGGCTCTCCTCCCAGGGACCAACAATTCGAGGTGGGCAGGCTGCCGCCGGTGAAGACCCGAGCGGCGCCGCATCACGGCCATGCTACCGGTCGGTAACCAACCTGCCCAGGCCCCTCGGAGGGTTCGGACCGTGTGTCCCGCGACACGTCCGACCAGGAAGGCTTCCCGGAGACGCCGAAGGGGATGCCGTCCGTACGGACGACATCCCCTTTTCGGAGCCCTGCCTTCGACGTGCTGCCGGGTCAGCTCTGGGCCGCGGCGGCGGCGACGAACGCGGCGGCCACCGGCGGCGCCACCAGGTCGACCTGCCACTGCCGGGCGCCGAGCCGACGCAGCGCGGTGGCCACGCCGTCGGCGTTCAGCTCGGCCGGCGGCTCCCAGGAGACCCGGCGCACCAGGTCCGGGGTGATCAGGTTCTCGGCCGGCAGGTGGTGACGCTCGGCCAGTTCGCTGACCGCGGCGCGGGCGCCGGACAGCCGGGCGGCGGCCACCGGGTCCTTCTCGGCCCAGGCCCGCGGCGGCGGCGGTCCGTCGTGCGGCGCGGCGGCCGGCGGCAGCTGGTTCTCCGGGATCTCCCGGCCGCGCTGCACCGCCGCCAGCCACTGGTCCAGCTGGCGCCGGTGCAGCCGCGGCCCGAAGCCCTGCACGGCCTGCAGCGCGGCGATGTTCAGCGGCATGGCCAGCGCGGCGTTGACGATCGCGGCGTCCGAGAGCACCCGGCCGGGGGAGACGTCGCGCTCCTGCGCCATCCGGTCGCGGGTGAGCCACAGCTCGCGCACCACGGCGAGCTGGCGGCGCCGGCGGACCTTGTGCAGCTGCGAGGTGCGCCGCCAGGGGTCGGTGCGCGGCGCCGGGCGGGGTGCGGCGGCGATCGAGGCGAACTCCTCCAGGGCCCAGTCGAGCTTGCCCTGGGCGTCCAGCTCCTGTTCGAGTGCGTCGCGCAGCTCGACCAGCACCTCGACGTCCAGAGCCGCGTAGCGCAGCCAGGGCTCGGGCAGCGGGCGGGTGGACCAGTCGACCGCCGAATGCTCCTTGGCCAGGCTCAGCCCGAGCACGTTCTCGGTCATCGGCCCGAGGCCGACCCGGGCGAAGCCGGCGATCCGCCCGGCCAGCTCGGTGTCGAACAGGCGCTGCGGTCTCATGCCCACCTCGGCCAGGCAGGGCAGGTCCTGGGTCGCGGCGTGCACCACCCACTCGGCGTCCGCGATGGCGGTGCCCAGCCCGCTGAGGTCGGGGCAGGCGATCGGGTCGATCAGGGCGGAGCCGGAGCCCGCGCGGCGCAGCTGGATGAGGTACGCGCGCTGTCCGTAGCGGTAGCCGGAGGCCCGCTCGGCGTCGACGGCGACCGGTCCGGTACCCGCGGCGAAGGCGGCGACCGTGGCGGCCAGCGCCCGCTCGTCCGCCACGACGGGCGGGATCCCCTCCTTCGGTTCGAGGAGCGGGACCGGGGCTGCTTCTTCTGGGATGGCTGCTACGGCGTCGGTCACCCACCAAGGGTACGACGGTCCCCGGAACTGGGAGTGTTGTCGGACTGGTCAGACCCTGGCCGGCGGAGGCGGCGGGTCCCTCCGCGCACGGCCGCGACGCCCCCTCCCCTGCCGGGGGTTCCCCTCACGCAGGCCTGCGGCAGCTCCTGTCACGCCTGCGGCGTCCCCCTTCTTACGCCTGCGGCGTCCCCCTTCTTACGCCTTCGGCGGCTCAGGAGGAAACGTTCCTCCTGAGCCGCCGTAGTGGTTCAACAAGTGGTCCGGCCCCGATCGGCTCAGTGAATGATGCCGGTGCGTAGCGCGACCGCGACCATCCCGGCGCGGTCACCGGTGCCGAGCTTGCGGGCGATCCGGGCCAGATGGCTCTTCACGGTGAGCGCGGACAGGCCCATCGCCACGCCGATCGCCTTGTTCGACTGGCCCTCGGCGACCAGCCGCAGCACCTCGACCTCGCGGCCGGACAGCTCGCGGTAGGCGGTCTGCTGCGGGCCCGGTGCGCCGGGGGCACCGGGAGCGCCCGGTGCGCCGGCGGCACCCGGCATGCCCGGCATCCCCGGGCGGCGCATCCGCCCGGCCAGCCCCGCGGCGCCGAGCGGCATCCCCGGGCGGCCGGACATCGCGACATTGGTGCGGGTGCCGGTGACCACGTAGCCCTTGACGCCGCCGGCCAGGGCGGAGCGGACGGCGCCGATGTCGTCGGCGGCGGACAGGGCCAGACCGTTGGGCCAGCCCGCGGCGCGGGTCTCGGCGAGGATGGTCAGCCCGGAGCCGTCGGGCAGGTGCACGTCGGCGACGCAGATGTCGCGCGGAGTGGAGACCCGGGGGCGGGCCTCGGCGATTGAGGACACCTCGATCACGTCGCGGACGCCGAGCGCCCATAGGTGGCGGGTGACGGTGTTTCGGACGCGGGGATCGGCGATGACCACCATGGCGGTGGGCTTGGTCGGGCGGTAGGCGACCACGTTTGCGGGGTGCTCAAGAAGGACCGACACCAGGCCTCCTGCGGGGAGTGGCGGACGGAACCCCGATGGGGGCGGTCGGAGTGTTCCGCGTTTGGAAAGGGTCACAGTCTGCTTCGGCAGCTACCGGGCCCGGCTTTAGCGAAAGATCACGATCTAGTGAGTAACAATACGGACAAATCGCGCATATGACTGATGCAACATGCTTCGAATTCGCACAAAATCGATCAGAAACGTCGCCGATCAGTCGATTCCGACCGGTTAATTGACGTAGAGTGGGATCGAAGTCACACTCCGTCAGTCCTGGGGGTGGCGTCGGGGCGGGAGGTGCCGCCCGGCCCGGACGCCACTCGTCAGTGCGACCGCGGGCGTCGCCGGGAAGGCATCGGGACCACCCCACCGAGTGACGTGACCTCGGCCGCCGGCTGCGGGTCCGGGGTGGCCGGCGGCAGCCCGGCGCTGATGCAGAGCAGGTCCCCCCAGGCCGCCAGGTGCCGCTCGAACCGGCCGTCGGCCGGCGTCCAGGAGGCGCGGATCTCGATCTCGGTCGAGGACGGGCGGTCCGCCAGACCGCCGAAGTACTGCGAGGCGCAGCGGGTCACCGTGCCGGACGGCTCCGCGTACCCGGCGCCGTGCGCCTGCAGCGCGTCCATCAGCCAGGCCCAGCCGACCTCGGAGAGCATCGGGTCGCCGGCCATCTCCGGCTCCAGCTCGGCCCGGGTCATGGTGACCACCCGGAACTCCCCGTTCCAGGCCTCCTGCCCGGCCGGGTCGTACAGCAGCACCAGCCGGCCGTCGGCCAGTTCCTCGCCGTCCACCTCCACGGTGGCGGTCAGCGCGACCGCGTGCGGGGCGAGCCGACGCGGGGCCGGCGCGGGGGAGAGCTGGATCTCGGGCCGAAGCCGCGCCCCGTTCAGGGCCTCCACGGCGGCCCGGAACTCACTCGGCGCCCCCTCCCGACCCGTTCCGCCACCTGCTCCGCCACCCTGCGCGGGGTGCCCGCCGACCGCTGCCATGACCCGAAGACTAGGTCGAAAACCCGGGTTATCGCCGCAACTTCCGTCCGCGCGGCGTGCCGGAACGGCAAACCCGGCCAGATCTTGGAGGAAGTGACGAGGCCGCCCGGGAAGTGCGGACCGAGGCGCATGCGAAGATTTGTCCCGTGAGCGAGACTACGGCAGACACGACGGCGGCCACCCTCGACGGCCGACCCACCCCCGCGCGCCGCGGCGCCGCGCACGACTCCGCGTTCCTGCGCGCCTGCCGGCACGAGCCGGTGCCGCACACCCCGGTGTGGTTCATGCGCCAGGCGGGCCGCTCGCTGCCCGAGTACCTGAAGGTCCGCGAGGGCGTTCCCATGCTGGAGTCCTGCATGCGGCCCGAGCTGGTCAAGGAGATCACCCTCCAGCCGGTGCGCCGGCACAAGGTGGACGCGGCGATCTTCTTCAGCGACATCGTGGTGCCGCTCAAGGCCGTCGGTATCGACGTGGACATCAAGTCCGGCGTCGGTCCGGTCATCGCCGATCCGATCCGTACCTTCGAGGACCTCAAGCGGCTGCGCCCGCTGGAGCCCGACGACGTCCCGTACATCACCGAGGCCGTCGGCCTGCTGGTGGACGAGCTCGGCGAGACCCCGCTGATCGGCTTCGCCGGTGCGCCGTACACCCTGGCCAGCTACCTGGTCGAGGGCGGGCCCTCGAAGAACCACGAGAACACCAAGGCCATGATGTACGGGCAGCCCGAGCTGTGGGCCGCCCTGGTGGACCGGCTCGCGGAGATCACCTCGACCTTCCTGAAGGTGCAGATCGAGGCGGGCGCCTCGGCGATCCAGCTGTTCGACTCCTGGGTCGGCTCGCTCGCGCCGGACGACTACCGCCGCTCGGTCATGCCGGCCAGCACCAAGGTCTTCGACTCCGTCGCTCACTACGGCGTGCCGCGGATCCACTTCGGCGTCGGCACCGGCGAGCTGCTCGGGCTGATGGGCCAGGCCGGCGCGGACATCGTCGGCGTCGACTGGCGGGTGCCGCTGAACGTCGCCGCCGAGCGGGTCGGCCCCGGCAAGGGCCTGCAGGGCAACCTCGACCCGGCGGTGCTGTTCGCGCCGACCAAGGTCGTGGAGACCAAGGCCCGTGAGGTGCTGCACGCGGCCCAGGCGCTCGGCACCAGCGGCCACATCTTCAACCTCGGCCACGGCGTGCTGCCGTCCATGGACCCGGACGCGCTCTCCCGCCTGGTCGCCTTCGTGCACGAGGCCAGCGCGCGCTGACGCACTGACGCGTCGGCGTACCGACGTACGGCGGTGGCGGGCCCTTCGGCTGCGGCGGGTCCGCCACCCGCCCGGGAGACCGCGACTCCGTCACAGCGCGGCGCCGGGACGGACACGATCCACCCCGCCGTGACCTCGGTCCCCGCCCGGCGCAGCAGCGCCGCCGCCACCCCGTCCCCGGGCCGCAGCTCCCTGGTGAACGTCCCGTCGTACACCCGCCCGCAGTCGCACGACGGACTGCGCGCCATCAGCAGCGCCCGCCGCGGCCCCGCCGCCTCGCCCGCCCCGAGCGCCGCCCCGTCCCCACCCACGATCTCCCCTCCTTACCACACGCTCCAAGCGGCGGGTCGCAGTGCCTCGGGACTCGCTATCTTGGGGGCATGAGCGAGCTGCCGGACTGGATGTACGCGCCCAGAGACGAGGGCTGGTTTGCCGACGACCTCGACCACTTGCCGCAGGCGCCGCGGCACACCGAACTGATCGACGGAGCCCTGGTCTTCATGATGTCTCCCCAGCGCTGGTGGCACGGAGACGTCGTTACGGACCTCGTGTACACGCTGCGTCGCCAGGTGTCGAAGGGGTACCGGGTCGGCAGGGAGATGTCGATCAAGCTCGACAAGCGGAACCGTCCCGAACCGGACGTGCTCGTCGTCCGAGCCGAGTTCGAGCCCGATCGCACCCAGTTCACTCCCGATGAGGTGGCCCTCGTCGTCGAGGTCGTCTCCCCGGAGTCCGCGCACCGCGACCGTACGGTCAAGTTCCGCAAGTACGCCGAGGCAGGTATCCCGCACTACTGGATCGTCGAGGAGGAGGACGGTCTGCCGGTTGCGCACGTCTTCGAGCTGGAGCCCGTGACCTCCTCCTATGTCTCGGCCGGGATCTTCCGGGGAAAGCTCGTACGTCCGGTGCCTTTCCCGATCGAGATCGACCTGGACGAGCTGGTGCCCAACAGCGGGCGTGCAGCGGAGTGAGGGTTCGACGTAAAGACCTGCGAGACTGCGAGGCATGTCGGATGCACAGGTCGTCGTCGTCGGTGGTGGGATCGCGGGGCTGGCTGCGGCCGCCTTTCTGAGCGGGGCGGCCGGGGGGCCGGCGCGGGCTCGGGTGACGGTGCTGGAGGCGTCGGGGCGGGTCGGCGGGAAGCTGTGGGGCGGGGAGGTCGGCGGGGTCCGGGTGGACCTCGGGGCCGAATCGGTGCTGGCGCGGCGGCCGGAGGCGGTGGAGCTGGCGCGGGCGGTCGGGCTGGGGGAGGAGCTGGAACCGCCGACCACCGCGAAGGCGGCGATCTGGACCCGGGGCGCGCTGCGGCCGCTGCCGGGCGGGCAGGTGATGGGCGTCCCGGGTGACCTGGAGGCGCTGGCGGCCTCCGGGGTGCTGACCGCCGAGGGGCTGGAGCGGGCCCGGCACGAGCGGGGGACCGAGGTCGGGGCCGATGTCGCGATCGGCCGCTACGTCGCCGACCGGCTCGGCCAGGAGGTGGTGGACCGGCTGGTCGAGCCGCTGCTGGGCGGCGTCTACGCCGGGCGCTCCGACGAGATCTCGCTGCGCGCCGCGGTACCGCAGCTGCTGCCGATCGCGCAGGGCGGCGGCTCGCTGGTCGAGGGGGTGCGCGAGCTCGCCTCCCGGCCGCAGGTGGTCGGCACCCCGGTGTTCCAGGGGCTGCGCGGCGGCCTCGGCACCCTGCCGGAGGCGGTCGCCGCCGCCTGCGTCAAGGCGGGCGTGGACCTGCTCACCGACACCCCGGTGGACGAGCTGCGCCGCACCCCCGAGGGCTGGCGCGTGGTGGCCGGCGGCGAGGTGCTGCGCGCCGACGCCGTGGTGCTGGCCGTCCCGGCCCCGACCGCGGCCCGGCTGCTGCGCACGGACGCCCCGGCGGCCGCCGTCGAGCTGGACTCCGTCGAGTACGCGGGCATGGCGCTGGTGACGCTGGCGTTCCGCCGGGCCGACCTGGCCGAGCCGCCGAGCGGCAGCGGCTTCCTGGTGCCGCCGGTGGACGGCCGACGGATCAAGGCCTCGACCTTCTCCTCCAACAAGTGGGGCTGGCTGGAGCGCTCCGCCCCGGACGCCTTCCTGCTGCGCACCTCGCTGGGCCGGTACCGCGAGGACGAGGCGCTGGAGCTGCCGGACGAGGAGCTGGTGGCCCGCTCGCTGGCGGACCTGGCGGAGGCGATCGGGCTGACCGCCCGGCCGTACGACACCTTCGTCTCGCGCTTCACCGCCGGCCTGCCGCAGTACCCGGTGGGCCATCTGGACCGGGTGGCCCGGGTGCGGGCGGCGGCGGAGGCGGTGGGCGCGCTGGCGCTGTGCGGCGCCGCGTACGACGGGGTCGGCATTCCGGCCTGTATCGGTTCAGCGGCCGCCGCGGCGGCCGCCATCGACAAACTGTTGACCCCGGCGACCGGGGAAGGTTCCACGGAGAGGACAATGGGCGCATGACTGAGACCGTTGAGCAGCAGCCGGAGCAGCAGCCCGAGAAGAAGAAGGCGCGCGACCTGAACCAGGTCATCCGCTACACCATGTGGTCGGTGTTCAAGCTCAAGGGCGCCCTGCCCGAGGACCGCACGGCCCTGGCGGCCGAGGTGGACGAGCTGTTCGCCCAGCTGGCCGCGAAGGACGTGACCGTCCGCGGCACGTACGACGTGTCCGGTCTGCGCGCGGACGCCGACATCCTCGTCTGGTGGCACGCCGGCGACTCGGACGACCTGCAGGAGGCGTACAACCGCTTCCGCCGCACCGGCCTGGGCCGCCACCTGGAGCCGGTCTGGTCGAACATGGCGCTGCACCGCCCGGCCGAGTTCAACAAGTCGCACATCCCGGCGTTCCTCGCCGACGAGCGTCCGCGCGACTACGTCTGCGTCTACCCATTCGTCCGCTCCTACGAGTGGTACCTGCTGCCGGACGCCGAGCGGCGCGCGATGCTCGCCGAGCACGGCCAGATGGCCCGCGGCTACCCGGACGTGCGGGCCAACACGGTCGCCTCGTTCGCCCTCGGCGACTACGAGTGGCTGCTCGCCTTCGAGGCGGACGAGCTGCACCGCATCGTCGACCTGATGCGCGACCTGCGCCCGTCCCGGGCCCGGCTGCACGTCCGCGAGGAGGTGCCGTTCTTCACCGGCCGCCGCAAGCCGGTGAGCGAGCTGCTGAACGGCCTGGTCTGACCGCTTCGGCCGTGACGACGGAGGCCGCCTCCCCCTGCTCCGGCAAGGGAGAGGCGGCCTCCGGCCGTTTCCGGGGCCGTGCCCGGTTCACGTCCGGTGCGGGCGGAGGGCGGCGCGCAGGCGGGGGTCGGCGAGGGCGGCGGGGCCGTTCATGGCGACGGCGGTGAGGAGTTCGCGTTCCTCGTCGTCGGCGAGGCCGCGTTGGCGGGTGGGGCGGACCTCACGGAGGACTTCCTGGCCGATGGGGGAGGCCCAGCGGGTGAAGGGATAGACGTCGACGCGGGCCATCAGCAGGGTGCCCGAGGTGAGGACCAGGGGCAGCGAGAACCAGGCGAGCGGGGCGAGGGGGTCGCCGCCGGTGAAGCCGCTGAGCGAGAGGGCGGCGGCGAGCAGGACCAGGGTCAGCAGCATGGCGTGCCGGACCTGGCGGACCGCCACCACGGTGTTGCGCTGCACCAGGGCCGGGGTGGCCAGGCCGGCCAGGGCGAGTCGGGCGCCGATCTCCAGCACGGTGGGGTGCTCGCCCATCGCGCGGCGCAGTTCGTCCGTACGGCACTGGCCCTCGGGGCCGACGGTGGCGATGATCGCGCGTTCCAGGCGGCTGCGGCCCTTGGGGTCGACCACGGTGGTCCAGCCGGTGTGCGCGAGGTGCAGACGGCCCCGGCCGGCCATCAGGACCAGGGCGAGTTCCACCACCCGGTCCGGGCCGCCGGCCAGGTAGGCGGTCTCGTACAGCCCGATGCCGACGGCCTCCGGCGGGCGCAGCCGCTCCTGGTCGGCCAGGGCGTCGGCGGTGGCGGTCATCCGCACCAGCCGGAGGCAGGACAGCACCGCCGCGACGCAGGCCGGGATCAGGAACAGCAACCACATGGGCTTGTTGTATGCCTGGGCCGATGGCGCGGGGAACGACTTCCCGGACCGCGATACCGAACTGTGACGTCAGGAGCCGCCGCAGCTGCTCCCACAGCTCGAACCGCAGCTGGACGACGAGGACCCGCAGCTGGAGGAGGAACCGCAGCTGGAGGAGGAACCGCAGCTCGACGAGGAGCCGCACGAGGAGTGGTGCGAGGAGCCGCACGAGGAGTGGTGCGTCGAGCCGGAGTCCGACGAGTCGTACCAGGTGGTGGAGGCGCCGCAGGAGGAGGACGACGAGGACGAGAAGGACGACGAGGACGAGGACGAGGACGAGGACGAGGACGAGGAGGAGGAGAAGAAGGATGAGGACGAGGCCGAGGTGGCCTGCCGGAACGCCTCCTCCTCGGCTGCCACGGCCAGCATCGCGGCCTCCAGCTCCTGGTTGTCCAGCGAGGCCGCGGCCAGCCCGCCCAGGGCGACCGCGCCCAGCATCGCGCCGCCCGTCAGCTTCGGTGAGACACCGGACGCGGGCGTCCACGGGGTGCCCTGCATCAGGGTCAGCTGACGCTGCCCGGCCGGGGTGACCAGGCCCTTCGCCGGTGCGGTGGTGACCAGCGCGACGGCGCCGGCGAACAGCAGGAAGCCCGGGATGAAGAGGTTGGGCCGGTCGCCGAGGAGGTCGCCGTTGTCGAGCAGCAGCGAGACCGGGATGGAGGCCGCGACGAGGAGCACGGTCTGCCAGAGCAGCCGACGGGCCTTGTGGGCGTGCCGCAGCCGCTCGGGGCGGCGCATCAGGCCGCGGTCGGCGAGCCGGTCGCCGATCTCCTGGACCGCGGCCGAGCGCATCACCATACGGCGCAGCGGGGCGAGTTGACGGCTGCCGGTCGGGCCGACGGCGTCGTGGACCGCCTGGTCGACGGTGTCGTACGGCTTGCCGCCGGTGAGGGTGACCAGCCCGGCGCGGCTGATCACGGCCTGCTCGTCGAGGTGCATCCGGACCAGCACGGTGTCGAAGACCCGGCCCGGGCCGCCGGCCAGGAACGCGGTGTCCAGCAGTGGCAGTCCGCGGCCGGGCAGGCCCTGCGGGTGCGGGACGTGGCCGACCCGCTGCCGGGTCTGGACGGCGTACAGGGCGGCGGCGGCCAACAGGACGGCCGGGATCAGGAAGTAGCTGTTGTGCCACATGGGCGGTTCCCCCGAGATGACGTTGGATCAGCGTCCGCGCAGGGCCCGGCGCAGACGGGCGAGCGGGCCGGGCGGCCGCTCGGGTGCCGGGTGGAGCCACTGCTCCAGGGCCCGGCGGCGGTCGGCGGCGAGCGGGCCGCCGTCGGTGCGCACCCACTCGGCGAAGGCCCGGGCGTCGGCGCGGTAGCCGCCGGTCTGCGGGTGGGTGCGGGCGTAGTCGAGGAAGAGCGGCCCGTACCGGGCCCCGAGCAGGCGGGGCAGGTCGGGGGCGACCTTCGCGGTGGTGTCGCGCCGTTTGGCGGCGAGGCCGGTGGACTGGGCGCGGACCTGGTCCGGGTCGAAGCCGGGCGGGACGGGCCCGCCGGCCACCAGGGCGGTCAGCAGCTCCGCCTGGCGCCGGGCCAACCTCTCCCGGGGGGTGCCAGTTCCAGCCGCGTCTTCCAGGTCCTTCATCGCAGGGTGCTCCCCTCCAGCACCCGGCGGATGGCGTCCAGTTCACCGGCCAGCTCCGAGGGCGGCGGGAAGTCGGCGTCCCGTTCCAGCAGGACGCCGGGTGGTGCGACCCGCGCGCAGAGTTCGGCCAGGACTTCCAGCACCGGTTCGGTGACGGGGTGGGCGTGGGTGTCGTGCCAGACGCCGTCGACCAGGGTGCCGCCCGCGACGTGCACGTAGGCGAGCGCCTCCAGTGGCAGGCGGTCGAGTTCGGCGGCCGGGTCGACGCCCAGGTTGACCCGGTTGGTGTGCAGGTTGGCGACATCGATCAGCAGTCGGACGCCGGTGCGCCCGACCAGTTCGGCGAGGAACTCGCCCTCGGTGAACTCGTCGTCCGGCCAAGCGAGTTGGGCGGCGATGTTCTCCAGGGCGAGCGGCACCGGCAGCTGGTCCTGGGCGATCCGGACGTTCTCGGCGATGACCCGCAGCGAGTCCCGGGTGCGGGGTACGGGCAGCAGGTGGCCGGCCTCCAGGCCGCCGGCCCGGACGAAGGCCAGGTGCTCGGTGACCAGCGGGGAGCCGAGCGCGAGTGCCGCCCCGGCGAGCTTGCCGAGCCGGTCGGGGTCGGGCAGGTCGGCGCCGCCGAGGCCGAGGCCGACGCCGTGCGGGACGACGGTGACGCCGCGTTCGCGCAGCACGGTGAGCGAGGTGGGCAGGTGGTCGGCGCAGATGTTCTCGGCGACCACCTCGACCCAGTCCAGGCCGGGTTGGCGCTCGACCACGGTGTCGATCTCGCTGCGCCAGCCGAGGCCCACGCCGAGCCGGGTGACGGCGGCGGAGCCGGGCAGGTCCAGGGCAGGGGAAGTCATCGGTTCGCCCCCTTCGGAGGGCTGGACGGGGAGGCCGTCGGGCGGTGCGGGCGTCGTCGCCAGGACCGCGTGGCCGTGCTGCTGAGGATGTCCCCGAGTGGGGTGGCTGCCAAGCCTCACCCGGTCTTCTCAGAGCATTATTTGAGCTTGCCGTCCTGATGAGGAGGCACTCTAGCCCCCGGCCCGGGCCGTTCGCGCAGGTGGGGTGGCCTGTGGACGGGAAAACCGGAGGCGCCGGGCGGGGGCCCCGTATAGCGTGCGAACCCATGACTTCGACTGAACTGACGATCCGGGACTTCCGCCCCGAGGACGCCGAGGCGGTGGCGGCCGCGCACCGGGCCGGGCGCGAGCACCTGGTGATGACCGCCCGGGCCCTGCTCTGGATGAACGCCCGACAGAATCCCGACGAGCACTTCCGCACCTTCGTCGCCGAGTCGGACGGCCGAGTGGTCGGCGCGGTGCGCTGCGGCCTGGTGCTCGGGACGACGACCACCGGCGTCGGCTACGCCAACGGCAGTGTGCTGCCGGGGTTCCGGCGGCGCGGCGCGGCGACCGCGCTGCTGGCCGCGGCCGAACGGCACCTGGCCGGGCACGGGGTGACCGAGCTGCACACCTGGATGGACGAGGAGCCCGACTCGCTGGCCTTCGCCTCCGCCCGGGGCTACGAGCTCGGGAGCACGGCGCAGTTCGGCGGGAGGGACCTGACGCTGCCGCTGCCCCAGGCGCCGGTGCGGCCGGTCGGTGTCGAACTGCGCCCGGCCACCGACTGGGCGGACGATCCGCGCCCACTGTTCCTGGTGGAGGCGGAGGCCATCCGGGACGAGCCCGGCGAGGTGTCGATGGACGCCCTGGACTACGAGGAGTGGCTGCATGGCGATTGGGCCCGACCGGACCTGGACCGGGGGCTGACCGTGGTCGCCGTGGTGGACGGCGAACCGGCCGCGTTCACCATGGTGCAGACCGACGGGGTGGACCGCTACTGGTCCGCGTTCACCGCCTGCCGTCGGGAGTTCCGCGGGCGCGGCCTGAGCAAGCTGGCCAAGCTGGAGTCGCTGCGGCTCGCGGCGGCGGCGGGCTACCGGCGCGCGTACACCAGCAACGACATGACCAACGCGCCGATGCTGGCGATCAACGCCTGGCTGGGGTACGAGCGCTGCGCGGGGGAGCGCAAGGGGGTCAAGCGGCTCGCGTAGCCGGCCGCGCCGCGAATCCGACGTGCCGTCGATAATGTGCGGGGTCGCGAGGGGCGGTGAATTCCCCCGGAGTCCCGCGGAGTCCGGAGAGGCGCGGCGGCGAATTGCGTGTGAGGGGGTATTTCCGGCCATGGGCGGGAAATTATCCATCGGTGCACAGTTCGTGGCCGAGCCTTCCTCCGGGGGGATGATATGGAGATCCTGCTCCAGGTTCTGATCGCTTCGGTTCCGGCCGTGATCGGTTTCCTCGCCGCCCGTTCCCTCGCCCGGACCAGGGTGTTCCTGCGGTACGGCTTCCTGCGGGCGCTGCTGGCGCCGTACAGCCGGGTGCAGATCATCACGCCCAGCCTGGAGGTCGCGGAGTTCGCCTACGCCACGGAGGGCTGCCTGCTGGCCAGTCGGGAGCCGCGGAACGTGCTGTTCATGCCGATGGCCGAGGCCAGGGCGATAGCGCAGCTGATCGACCTGCTGCGGAAGGTCAACCGGAAGGCGACCATCGAGCTGGTGGTGGCGGGCGCGCAGGACCCGCGGATGCCGACCTTCTCGATCGGCGGGCCGAGCGTCAACTCCTACTCGGGCGGGGTGCTCGACGTGGTATTCCCGGATTTCCGGATCGAGTACCCGGACGCGGCCCGCGCCCGCTGGGGCGGAATGACCTTCGAGGCGCTGTGCAACGCGGCCGGGGAGCTGATCCGGGACCACGGCTTCATCTTCGTCACCCGTACGCCCCGGCACGCGCCGTGCATCGTGCTGTGCGGGGTGTTCGCCTTCGGCTCGGCGATGGCGGTGGAGGCGCTGGCGACGGCGAACCGGACATCGCCGCTGGCGGCGCTGTTCCGCTCGGGGGAGAAAGGATTCGTCGCAGTGGAGGGCCGGGTGATCGGCCTGGACACCGTGGACGTCACGGTCGAGGTCTGCCGGATCCTGCCGCCGCTGTGAGCCCGGGGCCCTGAGGCCTGTGCGGTGTAGACCAATCATTCCGGAGTCTGAGACGATCGGTCTCGACCTCGGGGTGCGAATTCGGACAGCCCGGGCGAGTCCAGGGCAGGAACTCCGGCCGTCCGCGCAGGTTTTGCCCCGGATCCGACACAACATGGGCATAATCGCGCGCATGACGATCAACCGTGCGAACGTGAGCGCGATTGCCCAGGACCTGTACGTGTGGCTCCCCCCGAAGCGGGGCTGGGGCCTGGCCAACTGCGGCCTGCTGGCCTCCGACACCACCGCGCTCTGGATCGACACCCCGTACGATCCCTCGCTGGCCGGGGAGTTCCTCGCCGCGAGCCGGCGCCTGCTGCCGACCGGGGTGGAGATCGACCGGGTGGTCGTCACCCACGCCAACGGCGACCACCTGTGGGGCGCCGGGGTGCTCCCGGACGCCGAGGTGATCGCCACCCGCGAGGCGCTGGACCACATCCACTGGGAGCCCTCCCCGCAGCAGCAGCACGCGCTGATCGCCAACAGCGACCCGGACTCCCCGCTCGGCGGCTACCTGCGGGAGCACTTCGGGGTCTTCGACTGGTCCGAGACCGAGCCGGTGCACCCGGACACCGTCTTCACCGGCGAGCTGGAGCTCAAGGTCGGCCGCTACCCGGTGCAGATCACCAGCCTGCCCGCCGCCCACACCGGCGGCGATCTGATGGTCCACCTCCCGCACCAGCGCGCGGTGTTCACCGGCGACGTGATCTTCTCCTCGACCCCCGAACAGCCCGGCGACCACCCCTCGCACTGGGCCGGACCACTGGCGAACATCATCGGAGCCTGCGAGCAGGCCCTCGCCACCGGCGCCGAGATCTTCGTCCCCGGCCACGGCCCGGTGCTCGACCGCGACGGCGTCCAGCAGCACATCGGCTACCTCGACTACGTCCGCGAGCGCGCCCACGCCCTGCACGGCGCCGGGATACCCGCGCTGGACGCCGCCCGGCGGGTGATCGCCGAGCAGCGCCACCCCGAACTCGGGCTGCCCGAGCGGCTGGTGCTCACCGTCGCGGCCGAGTACCGGCACCTGGACGGCTCCGACAAGCCCGGCATCCTGGAGTCGATGGGTCAGGTCGCCCTGGTGGCCCGCGAACTGGCCGAGGACACCGCCCACATCCCGCAGCCCCGCTCCGGCCGGAACTGACACTCCGGCCGGACCCGATCCCCGGGCGAGGGCCCGGGGCGGCAGGCCGGGACGCCCGAGGACAGCCCAGGACAGCCAGGACACCCGAGGACTCCGAGGACTTCGATGACGCTGATCGCGCTGATCGCCCTGGCGCTGGTCGCCGCCGCGGCCACGGTCGTACTCTCCCGCGGCCGGGCCCAGGCCGTCGTTCGGGCCACGGCCGCCGAGACCGCCCGCGCCCACGACGAGGAGCGCGCCCGCGCCGCCGAGGCCGGACTCGCCCGCGCCGAGGAGGAGTCGCGCGAATCCCGGGAGGCCGCACGGCAGTCCGCCGAGCAGGCCCGGCGGGCCGAGGAGCACCGCCGGGCCGCCGAGCAGCGGGCCCGGGAGGCGGACCAAGCCGCCCGGGAGACGGAGCAGCGGGGTGCCGCCGCGACCACCCGCGCCGAGGAGGCCGAGCGCCGGCTGGCCGCCGCCGAGCAGCGCGCCGCCGCCCTGCTCACCGAGATCGGCCACCTCGCCCAGGAGCGGGTCGCCGGCACCGCCGTACGGCTGACGCACGCCAACGCCCCGCTGGTCGGCCCGCTCGACCCGCAGGCCGTCGGCCCCGAGGCCGTCCGGGCGCTGCAGTCCGTCCTGGACGCCGCCACCGCCGCCCTCGCCGACGAGCGCGAGCGGGTCGACGCCGCCGCCCGGGCCGCCATGCGCGGCGCCACCTCCCGGATCCAGACCCTGCTGTACCAGATCCAGAGCCTGGTCCAGCAGCTCCAGGACGACAACGACGACCCCCGGCTGCTGGAGGTCGACTTCCGTAACGAGGTCGCGCTGCGCCGGATCCAGACCGTCGCCGTGCTCTGCGAAGCCTGGCCGGGCCTGGCCCGCACCGACTCCCCGCTCACCGAGGTGGTGGTCGGAGCGCTCTCCCGGGTGCCCGGCTACGCCCGGATCAAGGTCGCCAACCACCTGCGGGAGCAGCGGCTCGCGGCGGTCGCCCGGGCCGCCGAGCCGATCGCCATCGCGATCGCCGAACTGCTCGCCAACGCCACCGCCTACTCCCACCCGGAGACCGACGTCCCGGTCACCGTCCAGCAGGGCGGCCGCGGCGCACTGGTGATCATCGACGACAGCGGCATCGGCATGGACGAGGACCAGCTGCGCCGGGCCCGTCGGCTGCTGGCCGGCCCGCCGGACGTGCTGCTCACCGAGCTCGGCAATCCGCCCAAGACCGGCTTCGCGGTGGTCGGCAAGCTGGCCCGGCAGTACGGGTTCACCTGCCACATCGAGCCCTCGCCGTACGGCGGCATGCGGACCATCCTGCGGATCCCGGCCGCGCTGGTGACGGTGGTGGACGACGGGCAGCCGCTGTCGGTGCTCACCCCGCTGCCGCTGCGCGCCGGCGGCGGCCCGGCGCCGGCGCCCACCGTCCAGACCGTGCCGGTCCCGGCCGGCCCGGTTCAGGCGGTCGCGCCGATGCGCGACGCCGACGAGCAGGACGGGCCGGTGCTCGCCGACCGCCACAATCAGCCCGGCCCGCTCCGGGCACCGGCCGTCCACGTGGTGCCCGGCCCGGCCGTGGAAGCCCCCGCCGCGACGGTCGACGGCAGCGGCCTGCCCACCCGGCGCCGCCGCCGTCCGATCGCGCCGGAGGAGCCCGCGGGGGAGCCTGCCGGGGAACCGGGTGGACCCGCGGCCGGACCGCACGCCCGCACCCCCGAGCGAGCCGCCGCCCACTGGCAGGCCCTGCAGCAGGGAACCGGCTCCGGCCGGGCCACCGTGGCGCGGGCCGCCCGCGAGAGCGCCGTACCCGAAGAACCCGGCACCACCGGTGGGCACACCACCGGCCCGACCTTAGAAGGAGCCGAGCAGTGAGCAGCTCGCCCAGTCCGACCGCCACCGACGAGATTTCCTGGGTGCTGAACCCGCTGCTGGAGCTTCCGGGGGTGCTGCACGCGGTCGTCGCCACCGGCGACGGACTCGTCGAGGCCGCCTCCGACGGCCTCGGCCGGTCCTCCGCCGAGCGGGTCGCCGCGATGACCGCCACCGTGCACGCCGCCGCCCGCGCCTTCACCACCGCCTTCACCGACGCCGAACGGCCGCGACTGGCCCAGACCGTGGTGGAGTCCGACCTCGGCTACGCCGTCGTCGTCCCCGCCGGGGAGAACACCTCGCTCGCCGTGTTCACCGCCCCGGACGCCCAACTCGGCAACGTGGCCTACCAGATGCAGCTCCAGGTCGCCGCCCTGGGCCGCGCGCTCGCCAGTCCGTCCCGGCGGCAGGACCCCACCGCAGGGTCATGAGCGAGCGATGGGGGTACCTCCGGCCGGAGGCTGGGGGAGAGCGAATCGTCAAAAGGCGCGCGTGGGTGAACGCCCCTGCCGAGCGGTGGGGGTACCCCCGGCCGGAGACCGGGGGAGAGGCGGGCGCATGAACGCCGTCCCCCGCAGGCGGATGGTGCCCGCCTACCTGGCCACCGGCGGCCGCAGCCGCCCCGGCACCGAGGGCTTCGAGCGGCTGACCGTGCTGTTCGCCGACCGGTCCGACCGCGCCGAACCGCCGACCGAACTCGAACCCGAACACCGCCGGCTCTGGGAACTGCTGCGCCCCGGCGCGCTGACCGTGGTGGAGGCCGCCGCGCACCTGCGCCTGCCGGTCAGCGCCACCGTCTTCCTCGCGGCCGATCTGGTCGAGGCGGGCTGCCTGCACGCCCGCGCACCGATCCCGCGCGCCCAGCAGACCGACCGCTCCATCGTCGAGAGGCTCCTCGTTGGACTCCGTGCGCTCCGGTGACCGGGCCGGCTCCCCCGAGGGGCGGCCGAGCCGGGTGGGCTACCTGACCGACCGGGACCAGACGCTGATGAAACTGGTGGTCGCCGGCCCGTTCGGGGTCGGCAAGACCACACTGATCCGGACCCTCTCCGAGATCGCCACCCTGCACACCGAGGAGGCGATGACCGAGACCGGACGGCCGGTGGACGACCTGGCCGGCCTGCCGGAGAAGTCCACCACCACCGTCGCGGTGGACTTCGGCCGGCTCACCCTGCCCGGCAACCTGGTGCTCTACCTGTTCGGCACGCCCGGCCAGCGCCGCTTCTTCCCGCTCTGGCAGGACATCGCCCGCGGCGCCCTGGGCGCCCTGGTGCTCGCCGACACCCGCCGACTGGCCGACTCCTTCGAGATCATGGACATGGTCGAGGAGCAGGGCCTGCCGTACGCCGTCGCCGTCAACCGCTTCCCGGACTCCCCGAACCACCCGGTCGAGGTGCTGCGCGCCCACCTGGACCTGCACGCCGCCACCCCGCTGCTGATCTGCGACGCCCGCGAGCGCGGCAGCAGCCTCGACGCGCTGATCGCTCTGGCCGAGCACGTGCTCGACACCCTGCCCGCCGCCTCCACCGCCGCCCGGGAGCGCCCGTGACCGTCGAGACCCGCCCCACCCCGATCTACGGACCGGTCTTCGCCGCCGACCCGCAGCTGGTGTACGAGCGGCTCCGCCGCCACGGCGCGGTCGCCCCGGTGGAGATCGCACCCGGCGTGGACGCCCTGCTGGTCACCGACTACCAGGCCGCCCTGGACCTGCTGCGCGACACCGACACCTTCTCCAAGGACTCCCGCGCCTGGCAGCGGACGATCCCGCCGGACTCCCCGCTGCTGCCGGTGCTCGGCTACCGCCCCACCGCCCTGTTCAGCGACGGCGGGACCCACGCCCGCTACCGCGCGGTGATCACCGACGGCCTCGCCCTGTTCGAGCCGCACCGGCTGCAACGGCAGGTCGCCGAGACCGCCCACCAGCTGATCGACCGCTTCGCGGCGGTCGGCCGCGCCGACCTGATCGCCGAGTACGCCCGCCAGCTGCCCGCCTTCGTGCTCACCACCTGGTTCGGCGTGCCCGAGGAGCACCACGTCCGGGTGGTCGCCGCGATCACCGGGCTGATCGAGTCCACCGCGCGGGCCGGCGCCGCCTACGGGGATCTCGTCGGGGTGGTCACCGCGATGGTCGCCGAACGGCGCGAGCGCCCCCGGCGCGACCTCGCCTCCTGGTTCGTCACCCACCCGGTCGGGCTGGACGACGACGAGGTGATCCGCCAGATCACCCTGACCATGATCGCCGGGCACGAGCCGACCACCAACCTGATCGGCAACGCCCTGCTGCGCCTGCTCACCGACGCCCGCTACGCCGGCTCGCTGTTCGGCGGCGCGATGACCGCCCACCAGGCGATCGACGAGGTGCTCTGGCACGAGCCGCCGATGGCCAACCTCTCCGCCCACTACCCGCGCTACGACATCACCTTCCACGGCCGGGAGATCAAGGCCGGCTCGCTGGTGCTGGTCTCGTACGCGGCCGCCAACTCCCAGGCCGCGCCGGCCACCGACGGCGCCGAGCTGCGCAGTGGCGAGAGCGCCCACCTGGCCTGGGCGGCCGGCCCGCATGCCTGCCCGGCCCGCGACCCGGCCCTGCTGATCGCGATCACCGCGATCGAGCAGCTGACCAGCCGGCTCAGCGACCTCGAACTGGCCACCCCGGCGGGTGAGTTGCTCTGGCGTCCGGGTCCGTTCCACCGGGCCCTGGTGCACCTGCCGGTCCGCTTCGCGCCGCTGGCCGGATAGCCGGAAGGCCCGGACGATCACCGTCCGGGCCTTCCGCCGCCCGTCCTACTCGGCCGGCCGCAGCGTCAGCGAGATGCTGTTGATGCAGTAGCGCTGGTCGGTCGGCGTCCCGTAGCCCTCGCCCTCGAAGACGTGCCCCAGGTGCCCGCCGCAGCGGGCGCAGCGCACCTCGACCCGGCGCATGCCGAGCGAGTCGTCCTCGATGTACTCGACCCGGTCCTCCGCCAGCGGTGCGTAGTACGAGGGCCAGCCGCAGTGGCTGTCGAACTTGGTCTCGGAGCTGAACAGCTCCGCCCCGCAGGCCCGGCAGCTGTAGACGCCGACCGTCTTGGTGTCGGTGTACTCGCCGACGAACGGGCGCTCGGTGCCCGCCTCGCGGAGGACGTGGTACTCCTCGGGGCTGAGCTGGGCGCGCCACTCGGCCTCGGACTTCTGGATCTCGTAGCTCATCACGACTCCCGCTCGGCGTACGTCAGACGTTGGAGGCAACGTTCGCGAGGTGCTTGAGAATTTCTGGCCCGAGGTTGGTGACGTCGCCCGCGCCCATGGTGAGCAGCAGGTCGCCCGGGCGGGCCAGCCCGGCCAGCAGGGCGGGGGCGGCGGCGAAGTCGTGCTCGGCGGTGACGTCGGCGCCGGCCCGGCGGGCGGCGTCGATGATCAGCTCGCTGGTCACGCCCGGGATCGGGTCCTCACGGGCCGGGTAGATGTCCAGCACCACCGAGGCGTCGGCCAGCGCGAGGGCCCGGCCCATCTCCTCGGCGAGCTGCTGGGTGCGGCTGAACAGGTGGGGCTGGAAGACCACCAGGACGCGGCCCTCGCCGTCCACGGCCTCGCGGATCGCCTCCAGGTCGGCGGTCATCTCGGTCGGGTGGTGGGCGTAGGAGTCGATCACCTGGACACCGGCCGCCTCGCCCTTGAGCTGCAGCCGGCGGCGCACGCCGGTGTAGGTGCCGATCGCCTTGGCCAGGTCGGCGGCCGGGACACCCAGCGCGACACCGGCGGCCAGCGCGGCCACCGCGTTGTGGGCGTAGTGGCGGCCGGGGACGGAGACGGTGAAGGCCAGCTCGGCGCCGTCCAGCAGCACGGTGACCTCGCTGGTCATGCCGCAGGCGACCACCGAGAGCACCCGGACGTCGGCGTCCTCGGCGGAGCCGACGGTCACCACGTTGAGCCCCTCACGGCCGGCCACCCGGGCGGTCAGCTCGCGGGCGCCGTCGTGGTCGGCCGAGACCACCAGGGTGCCGCCGGGGGGGATCCGGCCGACGAAGGTCTCGAAGGACTCGTAGATCTCCTCGATCGAGGCGTAGTTGGCGTGGTGGTCCAGCTCCACGTTGAGCACGATCGCCACCTCGGGCGCGTACTTGTGGAAGCTGCGGTCGCTCTCGTCGGCCTCGGCGACGAAGATCTCGCCGACGCCGTGGTGGGCGTTGGAGCCGGGCGCGTCGAGGTCGCCGCCGATCGCGTAGGACGGGTCCAGGCCCAGCTCGCCGAGGGCGACGGCCAGCATGCTGGTGGTGGTGGTCTTGCCGTGGGTGCCGGCCACCGCCAGCGCCCGGCGGCCGCCCATCAGCGCGGCCAGCGCGTCGGAGCGGTGCACCACCGGGATGCCGCGCTCGCGGGCGGCGGCCAGCTCCGGGTTGTCGGCTCGGATCGCGCTGGAGACGACCACGCTGCTGGTGTCGTTCGGCACGTGCTCGGCGGCGTGGCCGACGTGCACCGTCGCGCCGAGGGCGCGCAGCGCGAGGACGGTCTCGGACTCCTTGGAGTCGCTGCCGGAGACGCTGGCGCCGCGCACTGCGAGGATCTTCGCCAGACCGGACATCCCGGCGCCGCCGATGCCGATGAAGTGCGGGGCGTGCAGGTCGTGCGCGGCGTCGTTCAAGGCGTGGCTCCGTACGGGCTATGGGCCCCTCCTGCCCGGCGGCGGGCAAGGGTGGGGCTGGTGGGCAGGTGGGTCCGGCGATGTGCGAATCGTCCTCGCGGGCGGACCGCAAGGACGATTCTGCACCACCGGCGCGCGGAGCTAGGAGTCGCTGGCGAACAGCCTCAGCACCGGGACCCCCACCTTGTGCCGGGCCTGGGAGGCCCAGTCGCGATGGAAGAACTCCTCCACGAAGTGCGGTGAGGTGAGCACCACCACCTCGTCCGCCTCCTGCTGCCCGACCACCTCGCGCAGCCGGTCCAGCGGCTTGTCCCCGACCAGTTCGCCGACCGCCTCGGCCCCGGCCTGGCGCAGGTGGCGCAGGCTGTGCTCCAGCGATTCGCCGGCCACGGTCGGGCTGCTCTCGGACTCGTCGTGCTCGTGCACCACCTTGTCGAGGTGGCCGAGGGCGACGTCGTCCAGCGCCCGCAGCAGTTCGTCCTGCTTGCCGCGCGGCTGCATCAGGACGACGAAGGACACCTTCTCGTCGCTGTGGAGCGTCGTGACGAGCTCCACGTCCGCGTCGGAGAGAGCCTTTTCGATCATCAGTACCGTCTTGAACACGTGAGTCCCTTCCAGTGGCCGACCCCCGGGCCCCGGCATCGCATAACGGGAACACGATCGGGGGGTCACGGGGTCATCGAACCCAGGTGACGCAAGTAGCGGGTGAAGAGGAATCCTTTCTGCTCGATCAATGAGACCAGCCGCATCCGTTGCACGTCAGGCATTTCCGCATCGTGGATGATGCGCGGCGCGCCGCCGCCCGTGATCAACGGGGCCAGCGACAGGCACAGCTCGTCCAGCAGACCCGCGGCCGCCAGCTGTCCGAGCAGCCGCGGGCCGCCCTCGCTCAGCAAGCGGGTCCAGCCCCGATCCGCCAGGGCCGCCACCCCCGCCCGCAGGTCCACCGAGCCCCGCCCGGCGAGCACCAGGTCGGCCACCTCGGCGACCGCCCGCCGGCGCTCCTCGGGAGCGTCCTCGACGGTGATCACCACCGTCCTGACCAGCGGTTCCGTGAACAGCGGCGCGCCCAGGTCGAGGTCCAGCGAGCGGCTCACGATCGCGATCGCCGGGGCCGGGGCCTGCCCCGCCGCGGCCCGCGCCGAGGCGAACTCCTTCCGGGCCCGGGCCGGCCGGTAGCCCTCCGCGCGGACCGTCTCGGCGCCCACCAGCACCACGTCCGACAGGGCGCGCAGCACACCGAAGATCCGCTTGTCCGCGTCACCGGACAGGCCCTCGGACAGACCGTCGAGCTTCGCCCCGCCGTCCAGGCCCGCCACCATGTTGGCGCGCAACCAGGGACGCCCCTGATTCACCTGGTCGGGGTACGCGTAGACGGCGGCGAGCGACTTCAGCGCGGCCGGATCGGCGACCGGCTCGCCCAGCGGGCTGATCAACTGTTGCATGCCCTCAGTGTTCCACCGCTGGGCCGTCCGGGGCCGTCCGGAGGCGGGTCGGGGCCGGTTCGGCGCAGGTTCCGGGCTGGTTCGGAGCCGGTTCGGAGCCGGTTCGGGGGCCGCGGGCACCAGGCGTACCCTCTACAGATGTGCCCGCAGCCTCCCGCCCCGCCACCGCGACCGAGTCCATAGCCGCCGCGAGCCCGGCCGGCAACCCGATCGCGCTCACCGACCGCCGCCCCGTCGTGCCCGCCGAGCGGCTGGTCGCCGAGATGGTCCCGCCGCCCCGGTTCGCCGACGTGAGCTTCGGGACGTACATCCCGGACCCGACCCAGCCCAGCCAGTACGAGGCCGTCCAGGTCCTGGAGCAGTTCGCGGGCACCCTCGGCGGAGGAAACGGTTCCGCGCCCAAGCGCAGCTGGTTCCGCCGCTCCGCCCCCGTGCCCACCGGCCCGGCCGGGGTCTACCTCGACGGCGGCTACGGCGTCGGCAAGACCCACCTGCTCGCCTCGCTCTGGCACGCCGCCCCCGGCCCCAAGGCCTTCGGCACCTTCGTGGAGCTGACCAACCTGGTCGGCGCGCTCGGCTTCCAGCAGGCCGTCCAGACCCTCTCCGGGCACACGCTGCTCTGCATCGACGAGTTCGAACTGGACGACCCGGGCGACACCGTCCTGGTCTCCACCCTGCTCGGCCGCCTGGTCGAGAACGGCGTCAAGCTCTGCGCCACCTCGAACACCCTGCCGGAGAAGCTCGGCGAGGGCCGCTTCGCCGCCGCCGACTTCCTGCGCGAGATCCAGGGCCTGTCCGCGCACTTCCGCCCGATGCGGATCGACGGCCAGGACTACCGCCACCGCGGCCTGCCCGACGCCCCGCCGCCGTACACCGACGAGACCGTCGGGGCCGTCGCCGACCGCACCCCCGGCGCCTCGCTGGACGACTTCGACGCCCTGCTCGCCCACCTCTCCGCCGTCCACCCCAGCCGCTACGGCGCGCTGCTGGACGACGTCACCGCGGTCTGCCTGCGCGGCGTGCGGCAGGTCGACGACCAGTCCACCGCGCTGCGCCTGGTCGTCCTCGCCGACCGGATGTACGACCGCGAGCTGCCCATCACCGCCTCCGGCCTGCCCTTCGACCAGGTCTTCCCGGAGGACATGCTGCGCGGCGGCTACCGCAAGAAGTACCTGCGGGCCATCTCCCGCCTGGTCGCCCTGGCCCGGGACAGCGCGAAGAGCTGAGGCCGTAACCTCCGCCCCCCGGCCATTCGTTGCCCTCCTTGCGGGGCAAGGGGGCACATGACAGGTTCGAGGCACACGCGGCCTGACCGAAGCGGCCACTGTTGTCGGTGGTGGGTCGTACGGTGGAGTCGTGCGTCCCATCACGAGTATTGAGCGGTCCGTGGCGCCCTTCGAGGTCGTCAGTCCCTTCCAGCCGAACGGCGACCAGCCGGCGGCGATCGCCGAGCTGGAGCGGCGGATCAGGGGAGGGGAGAAGGACGTCGTGCTGCTCGGTGCCACCGGTACCGGCAAGTCGGCCACCACGGCCTGGATGATCGAGAAGCTGCAGCGCCCCACCCTGGTGATGGCGCCGAACAAGACGCTGGCCGCGCAGCTGGCGAACGAGTTCCGCGAGCTGCTGCCGAACAACGCGGTCGAGTACTTCGTCTCGTACTACGACTACTACCAGCCCGAGGCGTACGTCCCGCAGACGGACACCTACATCGAGAAGGACTCCTCGATCAACGAGGAGGTCGAGCGGCTGCGGCACTCGGCCACCAACTCGCTGCTCACCCGCCGCGACGTGATCGTGGTCGCCTCGGTCTCCTGCATCTACGGCCTGGGCACCCCGCAGGAGTACGTGGACCGGATGGTGCCGCTCAAGGTCGGCCAGGAGATCGACCGGGACGTGCTGCTGCGCCGCTTCGTCGACATCCAGTACGCGCGCAACGACGTGGCCTTCACCCGGGGCACCTTCCGGGTCCGCGGCGACACCATCGAGATCTTCCCGGTCTACGAGGAGCTCGCCGTCCGGATCGAGATGTTCGGCGACGAGATCGAGGCGCTCTACACCCTGCACCCGCTCACCGGCGAGATCATCAGCCAGGACGAGCAGATCTACGTCTTCCCCGCCTCGCACTACGTGGCCGGCCCCGAGCGCATGGAGCGGGCGGTCACCGGCATCGAGCAGGAGCTGGAGCAGACGCTCGCCAAGCTGGAGAAGCAGGGCAAGCTGCTGGAGGCCCAGCGGCTGCGCATGCGCACCACCTACGACATCGAGATGCTGCGCCAGATCGGCACCTGTTCGGGCGTCGAGAACTACTCGATGCACTTCGACGGCCGCGAGCCCGGTTCCCCGCCGAACACCCTGCTGGACTACTTCCCGGAGGACTTCCTCCTCGTCATCGACGAGTCGCACGTCACCGTCCCGCAGATCGGCGCGATGTACGAGGGTGACGCCTCGCGCAAGCGCACCCTGGTCGAGCACGGCTTCCGGCTGCCGTCCGCGATGGACAACCGCCCGCTGAAGTGGGAGGAGTTCCTGGGGCGGATCGGTCAGACGGTGTACCTGTCGGCGACGCCCGGCCCGTACGAGCTGTCCCGCGGCGACGGCCAGGTCGAGCAGATCATCCGCCCGACCGGCCTGATCGACCCCGAGGTGATCGTCAAGCCGACCGAGGGCCAGATCGACGACCTGGTGCACGAGGTCCGCAAGCGGGTGGAGCGGGACGAGCGCGTCCTGGTCACCACGCTGACCAAGAAGATGGCCGAGGACCTCACCGACTACATGCTCGGCCTGGACATCCGGGTCCGGTACCTCCACAGCGACGTGGACACCCTGCGGCGGGTCGAGCTGCTGCGCGAGCTGCGCGCGGGCCGGTTCGACGTGCTGGTCGGCATCAACCTGCTGCGCGAGGGCCTGGACCTGCCCGAGGTGTCGCTGGTGGCGATCCTGGACGCCGACAAGGAGGGCTTCCTGCGCTCCGGCACGTCACTCATCCAGACCATCGGCCGCGCCGCCCGTAACGTCTCCGGCCAGGTCCACATGTACGCGGACCGGATCACCCCCTCGATGGAGAAGGCGATCGAGGAGACCAACCGCCGCCGGGCCGTCCAGCAGGCCTACAACAAGGAGCACGGGATCGACCCGCAGCCGCTGCGGAAGAAGATCGGCGACATCCTGGACACCCTCGCCCGCGAGGACGTGGACACCGACGAGCTGCTCTCCACCGGCTACCGCGGCGCGGGCCAGAAGGGCGGCAAGGCCCCGGTGCCGATGCTGGGCTCGGAGCGCAAGCCCGCCAAGTCGATGCCGGCCGCCGAGCTGGCGGACCTGATCCAGGAGATGACCGACCGGATGCACACGGCGGCCGCCGATCTCCAGTTCGAGGTCGCGGCACGGCTGCGCGACGAGGTGAAGGAGCTGAAGAAGGAACTGCGGCAGATGCGCGAGGCCGGTGTGGCCTGACCCGTCCACCGGTGCGTCGGGCTCGGCCGGTTCCTGCACCGGTCAAGCCCGGCGGTGTCTCAGCCTTGCCACAAACCGGGTAACCCGGAGGAGTCGGGGGTGCCGCAGGCCCTAGGCTGGCCTGCGGCATCGCGCCCTCGGACGGGGCTGCGGGCCGTATTGCAGAGGGGGCCTCAGCCGGGGGACGGCGACGGGGTGTTCCACCGGGAGCCGTGCGGGTGTGACCGCGTGGCCGGCAGAGAGGACAACGTCGTGTCGGTGAACCTTGCCAAGGGGCAGCGGGTCAGCCTCCAGAAGGGGGCGGGCGGCACCCTGACCGTGGTCCGGATGGGGCTCGGCTGGCAGGCCGCCCCCAAGCGGGGCCTGTTCGGCAGCCGGACCAGGAAGATCGACCTGGACGCCTCGGCGCTGCTGTACGCCGAGAAGACCCCGTCCGACGTGGTGTTCTTCCAGCACCTGGAGTCCACTGACGGCTCGGTGCGGCACACCGGGGACAACCTGGTGGGCGGCACCGGTGCCGAGGACGACGAGGCGATCCTGGTCGACCTGCTGCACGTGCCGGCGCACATCACCCAGGTGGTGTTCACGGTCAGCTCGTACACCGGGCAGACCTTCGCCGAGGTGAGCCGGGCGCACTGCCGGCTGCTGGACGAGACCACCGGGGTGGAGCTGGCCCGGTACGAGCTGGCGGGCGGCGGGCCGCACACCGGGCAGATCATGGCCAAGGTCGTCCGGGACGGTAACGGCGGCTGGGAGATGCAGGCGATCGGCGCCCCGGCCAAGGGGCGGACCTTCCAGGACCTGCTGCCGGCGATCGAGCCGTTCCTCTGACGGTCCTTTACCTTTCTTTACCTTTCTTTGCCTTCCCTGTTACTCTCGATGGCAGCGGAGGGGAGTATTCCTCGATAGCCGACCCCGTCATCACGGGTGCCCGTCGTGGCACCCCGGGGCGCTGGCCCGATGGGCGGAAGAGACCTCCGGCAGTGACGACCTGTCTCGCCTAGCTGCCGGAGGAGCAGTCATGGACGTTTCCGTAACCATGTGGGTCACCACGATCGGTGTGCTGATCGCACTGGTCGTGGCCGACTTCTTCATCGGGGGGCGCAAGCCGCACGAGGTCTCGATCAAGGAGGCCGGGATCTGGACGGCCGTCTGGGTCGTGCTGGCGGTGCTCTTCGGCGGGTTCCTCTGGTGGCACTCCGGTGGGCAGCCGGCGGGCGAGTTCTTCGCCGGCTACATCACCGAGAAGTCGCTCAGTGTCGACAACCTCTTCGTGTTCATCCTGATCATGGGCAAATTCGCGGTGCCCAGGATCTACCAGCAGCGCGTGCTGATGTTCGGCGTGATCATCGCCCTGGTGCTCCGGGCGGCCTTCATCGCGGGCGGCGCGGCGCTGGTCTCCCAGTTCTCCTGGGTGTTCTTCGTCTTCGGCGGCTTCCTGATCTGGACCGCCTGGAAGCTGATCAAGGAGGCCCGGGCCGAGGAGGAGGACGAGGAGTTCGAGGAGAACCGGCTGCTGAAGTCGATCACCCGGCGCTTCC
Source organism: Kitasatospora sp. NPDC018058 (assembly GCF_044327205.1). Classification (NCBI taxonomy): domain Bacteria; kingdom Bacillati; phylum Actinomycetota; class Actinomycetes; order Kitasatosporales; family Streptomycetaceae; genus Kitasatospora; species Kitasatospora sp. NPDC018058. The sequence goes on from NZ_JBIRFA010000008.1 coordinate 103,757, forward strand.
CCGCCACCGATGACTACCGAGGCGCCAAGCTGTTCATCCGGGAGAACGGCCGCCGGCTGATCACCCCGATGCTGATCGTCATGCTGGCGATCGGCACCACGGATGTGCTGTTCGCCCTGGACTCGATCCCAGCCATCTTCGGCCTCACCCAGGACCCGTACATCGTCTTCACCGCCAACGCCTTCGCCCTGATGGGCCTGCGCCAGCTGTACTTTCTGATCGGCGGCCTGCTGAAGAAGCTGGTTCACCTGAGCTACGGCCTGTCGGTGATCCTCGGCTTCATCGGCGTGAAGCTGGTCCTGCACGCCGCCCACGAGGCCGGCGCGCACGTCCCGGAGATCGGCATCCCGTTCTCGCTGGGCTTCATCGTGGTGGTCCTGGCCGTGACGACGGTGACCAGCCTGATGGCCTCCAAGAAGCAGGCCGAGCAGGCCGAGTGCGAGCCCGAGAAGCTCGACGCCTGAACGGGATAAGGAAGCTTTGGGGCCCAGCCGCCGGATGCGATCCGGCGGCGGGGCTCAGTTCTGTGGGCGACGGCCGTACTCGGCCACCCAGCGCGAGCCGAGCAGCACCGGTCTCGACCAGGCGATCGGTGGCCTGGTCGTAGTAAGTTGCACATCCCAAGTCTGACGTTGTGTCAGATTCGGCGCGCCGAACGGCCCTCGGGGACTGGTATGTTCCAGGAGTGAATCGCGACGCCAGCGCTCTCGTCTCCCACCTTGGACGGCCCCTGCGGCTGATCGTCACCGGCGGCGGAACGGGCGGGCACACCTATCCGGCCCTCACCGCGATCCGCACCCTGCGTTCACGGCTCGCCGAGGCCGGCAGCGCCCTGGACGTGCTGTGGATCGGCACCGCCACCGGCCTTGAGGCCAAGGTGACCGCCGCCGAGGACATTCCGTTCAGGACCGTCGCCACCGGGAAGATCCGGCGCAGTGCCAACCCGCTCAAGCTGGTGTCGCCCGCCAACGTCAAGGACATGGGCCGCGTCCCCCTTGGCGTCGCCCAGGCCCGCTCTGCGGTCGCCGCCTTCGCCCCGGACGTGGTGCTCGGCACGGGCGGCTACGTCGCGGTGCCGGTCGGGATGGCCGCCCGGATGTGCCACCGGCCGCTGGTCGTTCACGAGCAGACTGTCCGGCTAGGCCTGGGCAACCGAGCCCTGGCCCGGATGGCGACCCGCGTCGCGGTCTCCTCCGAGTCGACGTTGGAGTTCCTGCCTGAGGGTGCCCGAGCCACCGCCGTGGTCACCGGCAACCCGGTGCGGCCCGAGGTGCTGACCGGCCAGCCGGACAAGGCGGTTCAGGCGCTCGGCCTGTGGGGCTTCGACCGCTCCCGGCCGACCGTGTACGTCACCGGCGGCGCGCAGGGTTCCCAGCAGATCAACGGGTTGGTCAGCGAGATCCTGCCGTGGCTGCTCGGCCACGCCAACGTGATTCATCAGTGCGGCCCCAGCCACGGGACCGACCTGCGCGACCGCGCGGCCTCGCTACCGGAGCATCTGCGCGGCCGGTACCTGGTGACCGGCTTCGTCGGCCCGGAGCTGCCCGACGTGCTCGCCCTGGCGGACGTGGTGGTCTCGCGCAGCGGCGCGGGGACGCTGGCGGAGCTGACCGCCCTGGGCCGGGCGGCGGTGTTCATCCCGCTGGCGACATCGGCCGGGAACGAGCAGGAGCACAACGCCCGCCACCTGGCCGACGCCGGCGCGGCGGTCGCGCTGCTCGGCCGCGCCACTCCGGACACCCTGCGGGCCGCGATCGGCCCGCTGCTGACCGACCCGGCCCGCCGCGCGGACATCGCGCGGCGGGCCGCCGAGCACGGCCGTCCGGACGCCGCCGACCGGCTGGTGGACGTGCTGCTGTCGGTCGTGGACCGCTAGGCGTCCAGGTCCAGCAGGTGCCGGACGGCGCCCGCCTGGATGGTGGCCACACAGGATTGGTACGCCGTGTAGTCGCTCTCCCAGGGGTCGAACACGTCCTCGCCCGAGATGTACAGGCCGAGCTTCGGCTCATCCGGGGTGCCGTCTGTCATGGCCAGGAGCTCGGCGAGGACGGCATGGTCCATGGCCAGCACCACGTCGGCCCAGCCGAGCATGCGACGGTTGACCTTGACCGCACGGTGGTCGCGGATGTCGTACCCGGCCTCCTCGGCGGCCCGGATCGCGTTGCTGTGTGCCGGACCCCCGACATGGCGCTCGCGCAGGCCGGCCGAGCGCACCTCGACCTTCTGGCCGCCGATGTGCGCGAGCACCGCGGCGGCGATCGGCGAGCGGTTGTGGTTGCCCAGGCAGACCACCAGGATGCGATGGCGCTTCGGGTGTCGGAACTGGTCATCGCTCATCTTCGACTCCTTGGTGTCGGTCACGCGGTGGCCTTGATCGCCTCGGCGAGCGTGGCAACCGCGTAGCGGGCGCTGTCGTAGGTCATGGCGGGGTGGAACGGCAGGCCAAGGATCTGGCCGGCGACCCTGTCCGTGACCGGCAGGTTGCGGCGCCAGGCGGAGAAGCCGGGCTGGGTGTGATTGGGCGGGTAGTGCACGGCGACGCCGATGTTCCGCTCCCGCAGGTAGTGAAAGACCTTGTCCCGGTCCCGGTTCAGGCGCACCACGCAGTTGAACGGCACGGTGTTGGCCACGTCCACGTCGACCAGCTGGACGCCGTCCAAGCCGTCCAGCTCGGCCTGGTAGGTGCGCCACAGGTGCTGGCGCAGCGCGGCTACCTCGGTAAAGTGCTCCAACTGGGCGAGGCCGATCGCGGCGTTCAGCTGGGACATGTCGAAGCGCATCCCGGGGCCCTGGACCTCGTAGGAGGTCAGTGAGGCTCGGGCGTCCTTGGACTGGACGATGCCGAAAAGGCGCAGGCTGCGCAGGTTGTTGGCCTCCGTCCGGCTGCGGGGGATGATCGTGCCACCCTGCCCCGTGGTGAGGTTCTTGATCGGGTCGTGTGAGAAGCACGTCAGCACGCCCGGCACGGCGCCGACCATGGTCCCGTCCGGGTGGCGGGAGCCGAAGGCATGCGCGGCGTCCTCGATGATCTGGATGCCGCGCCGGGCCAGTTCGTCGCGGATCGGGGAGAGGTCAACGGCCCGGCCGCCGTACAGCACGGGCATCACGGCCTTGGTCTGCGGCGTCAGGGCTTCCAGCACGGTGTCCGCCGTGACGGCCAGAGTGTCGGGGTCGATCTCGGCGAAGCGGGGAGAGGCGCCGTTCCAGGTGATGGCCTGGACGCTGGCGCAGAAGGTGAGCGAGGGGACGATGACGTCGTCGCCGGGGCCGATGCCGACCGAGCGCAGCGCGAGGTGGAGCGCGGTGGTGCCGGAGTTCACGGCGACGGCGTCGTTCACGCCGATCAGGTCGGCGATGCCGGCCTCGAACTGGTCGGTGGCCGGGCCGTGCCCCCACTGGCCGCCAGGCAGGACGGTGGCCAGTGCGTCGGCCTCGGTGCCGTGCAGGAGCGGGGCGGCGTTGCGCTCGACGCCGGGAGGCGGGGTCTGGGTCAAGGCTGATCCTCCTTCGTCAGGCCGTGTCGGGGACGGCGCGGGGTTCGGTGGACATCACGGCGACGTACTTGGTGAGGAAGGTGCCGCTGCGGTAGGAAAGCCGCCGGTGGTCGATCGCTCGCTGGAAGAGCCCGTTCACAATTTGCTCGACCAAGTTGGCTCCGGCTTCCTCGGAGAGCAGGAACCCGGCGGCGAGCCGGGAGTTGATCTCGGTGATGACAACGCGGGGGTCGGAGCCTTCGGTGATGAAGCCCTGGACGTCGACCGGGCCGGTCGCGCGGATCGCCCGGATCACCTCGGTGACGCGCTTGGTGGCCTCGACGTCGTCGATCGTGACGGCGACCACCGACATGCCGGCCTGGACCATCAGGCGACGGCGCAGCACCACCGAGGCGCGGCCGTTGCGGTCCACCAGGCAGTCGGCGGAGAACTCGGCTCCGAGGACGCGCTGTTGGATGATCGGGTCGGGCACCAGCTCGCACAGCACGCGGGCCTGCTCGCGAGTGCGGCAGAAGTGGACGTTCTTGGAGCCCTGGCCCCGGCGCGGTTTGACGACCAGCTCAGTCCCCTCGGGGATCTCGTCGATCTGGTCGGGCAGCCAGGTTGCTGGGGTGGGCACCCGGCTGCCCAGCATCGCCCGGTGGAAGGCCCACTTGTCGCCTGCGGCGGTGACGGTGGCCATGTCGGGCAGCCACGTGCGGACTCCCGCGCGCTGGAGGTGGCCGCGCAGGTGGACCAGCTGGGGTAGCTCGTTCTCGACGCAGCACAGCAGGGCGTCCGGCTTGAGGTTGTGCACCAGTTCCATCAAGTCGGCGGCGAACAGCGGGCTGTCGGCGCGGGCGATGGTGCGGGCGCTGATGCCGGGGGTGAGCAGGCCCGGCGCGAGGGGATTGGAGTCGGTGCCGATCACTTCGTGGCCGAGCTTGCGGAGGGTGAGCGCCAGGTCGAGGCCGGGCGCGCCGCCGACGCCGGTCACCACGATGCGTCGAGGTTCCGCCGGGTTGGAGGTCTCCACGGGCCGGCCCCTCACGCGGCAGTCCGTGCGGTGGCGGTGGTGTCCCACCAGTCCGGGTTGCGGCGGTACCAGTCCACGGTCTCGGCGATGCCGGCCGCCAGGTCCTGCTGGGGCATGTAGCCGAGCTGGGCGAGCTTCGACCAATCCATCGAGTACCGGATGTCGTTGGCGGCCCGGTCCGGCACGTAGGTGACCTGGTCCCAGCTCGCGCCGGTCTCGCGCAGGAGCATCCCGGTGAGCTCGATCGTGGTCAGGTCGGTGCCGCCGCCGATGTTGTACGCCTCGCCGGGGATGCCTTTGTGGAGCACCAGCTCCACCCCGGCGCAGTTGTCGGTGACGTGCAGCCAGTTCCGCATGTGTTCGCCGTTGCCGTGAATGGTGACTTTCGCGCTGGCCAGCAGTCTGGTGACGAACAACGGGATGAGCTTCTCCGGGAACTGGCGGGGCCCGTAGTTGTTGGAGGAGCGGGTCACGCACACCGGCACGCCGTAGCTGGAGTGGTAGGCCAGAGCGATCATGTCGGAAGCGGCCTTGGACGCCGAGTAGGGCACGGTGGGGTGCAGCGGGTCGGTCTCGAACGCCGTGCCGGTCGGCAGCGAGCCGTACACCTCGTCGGTCGAGATGTGGACGAACTTGCGGGTGCCGATGCGGCGGGCCGAGTCGAGGAGGGTCTGGGTGCCCAGCACGTTGGTGGAGACGAAGTTCCCGGCGTCCATGAGGGACCGGTCGACGTGGGACTCGGCGGCGAAGTGGACCACCGCGTCGTGGGTCTCCATCAGGGCGTCGACCAGGGCGCGGTTGAGGATGCTGCCCTGGACGAAGGTGAACTTCTTCGAGTCGGTGATGCCGGCGAGGTTGCCGAGGTTGCCCGCGTAGGTGAGGGAGTCCAGGACGGTCACCTTGGCGACGTCGTCGGCGTCGACGAGGCGGCGGGCGAAGTGCGATCCGATGAACCCGGCGCCGCCGGTGATCAGGATGTTTTCCATTGAGGGCCACCAATCTGGGTGAGGTGTGGCAGTGGTCCGTCGGCGTAGGCGGGCAAAAGGCCCCGGTCGCGGGCCTCGGCGAAGCTGAGGCTGCTGCCCGCGACGATGGAGGCCGGCTCAGGCGGCCATTCGATGGCGAGGTCCGCGTCGAGAGGGTCGATCGACAGGAACTGTTCGGGATGGTGCAGTTCGTTCAGCAGATAGGTGACGCAGGAGCGGTCCGCCAGGGCGAAGGTGGCGTGGCCGACGCCGGGCGGCACGTACAGCGCGGTGAGCCGCTCGGCGTCGAGGTGTGCCAGGTGCCAGGTGCCGAAGGTGGGCGATCCGGTCCGCAGGTCGACCAATGCGTCGAGGACCGCCCCGCTGGTGCAGGTGATGTACTTTGCCTGGCCGGCGGTGGCGACGCTGATGCCGCGCAGTGCACCGAGTCGGGAGATGACGGTGTTGGCCTGGGCGAGGTGGAACACCATGCCGGTGGCGGTCCGGAAGTCGTCTTCCCGGAAGAACTCCCGGAGTTCACCCCGGGTGTCGTAGTGCGCGTTGGGCTCGAAGGCGAAGGTCCCGGGGATGTCGAGCTGGCGGGCTTTCATCAGCGGCTCCCTTGAGCGGCTGCTTCGCCGGGCGAATCTGGGCCCGGCGCACAACGACGCGAGTCGTGTCGATTTGTGTGTCAGGCGCGCGTCGTGGGATCGCGCGTTCCACGCCGGTGCCGTCCGGCCGGCATGCTTGGCCCGGCGGCGAGCGGAGTTCGGTGGTCAGTCGTCGCGGTGCCGAGGGCAGGCGCAGTCGGGCCAGAAGTCGAGCGACGGTACCGGCGCCCCTTCGTCGGGCTTGACCTCAACGACCGGCGAGACGTCGTACCGGCGGCCGTCGGAGTCCACCTGAAGGCCGCGGTGGCGCGCGGCCGGTGGGACGAAGTCGGGGGAGAAGCTCATCGCAGCCCCCGCAGGCGCAGACGGCGGTGCTCTTCGCTGATCTGCCACAGGACCAGGGACCGGCGTCGGGCTCGGTCCAGGTCGACTGCGCGGGGCGTCACGACGCGGTCCTGTACAGCGCGTCGGCCGCGATGGTGCAGGGCCACGCGGTGCCGCAGCGGACGCCGTCGCTGCGGTGGTCGTCGAGCAGCATCCGGGTTCGGGTGGCGGCGGCGTTCTCCTGCGAGACCTGACGCGGCGGTCGGCGCCCGCCGCCGGGGTCGAGGTTCGCGAGTTCGGCGGCGCCGTTGAGGCTCCAGGGATGCGGAGGTCGGCCGGCGGTGGTCATGGGGAGGCGCTCCAGATCGCTCGCGGACGGGAGTTGGCGCGGCGGCCCCGCATCGTTTGGGGATGCAAGGCAGGACCGCCGCTGGCAGCCGCTCCGCAGGCCCCAGGGCCGGTGTCGGCTTTTCCTGCGAAGCGGCTTGCACACGAAACTACGCACCGTCAGGCGGCGGTCACAGTGCCGAAGCGTCTTCCAATCCGTCTTCCAAACGAGCGTCAGGCCACCCAGTGCGCCAGGACCTCGGCAACCTCGGGTACCTCTCGGTATCGGCGCAGCGCGCAGATCACGGTCTTTGCGCGGTCCTGCTCACGGGAGGAGGGGACGCCGGCGAGCACCTCGAACATGCGGTGCGCGGTCTTCGCAGCTTCCTCCGGCTCGTTGGCCTCGGCCAGCGCCGTGGAGAGCCAGGAGGCGTAGAGGGCGTACTCGCGAGCGTGGCTCGCGTCGTAGGCTGCGAGCACCTTCCGCAGCAGAGGGACGGCGCGTAGGGGACGATGCATCTGGGTGTACACGCGGGCCTGCATGACTTCCTGCTCATCGCGGGTCACCCAGTAGAGCCACTGCCGGGGGTCGGCCGAGGCGGCCATGTCGTTGTCGGCTCCGTCCACTTGGTCCATGGCGGTGTCGATCGCGGTCAAGGCGGTGCGCTGCTCTCCGGCGAGGGTGGAGACCCAGGCGACGCGGGCAGCGGTGAGGGATTGGGCGCGCACCGGCCCCCCTGCAGCCTCGCGTTCCGCAACACGTACAAGGCCGAGGCCACGTCGAATATCGCCTCGGTTGGCCTCCCAATACCCCCAGGAGCCCAGCAGGTGAGCCGCGAGGGGCCCGTCCCCGGCCTGCTTGGCGGCGGCGACGCCGAGTCGGAACAGCGGTGCCGGATCGGCTTTGCCGCCGCTGTCCGTGGCGATCCACCCCGCAAGCTGCGCGAGTTCACCCACCCCCGTCAGCAGGCGGCGGCCCACCGCCTCCGAGTGGCAGGTGTCGTTGTGCAGGCGCACGGCCGAGCGCAGCTCCCTGACGACGGTCTCCACCAGGTCCCCGCCGGCCAGGACGTCATCCGCCAGGCGCAGACCGTGGATCCGTCGAAGCAGGGCTTCGGCATCGGCGGCGCCGACCGTGTTGCCGGTACTGGTGCCGAGCGGCGAGAACTCGGTGTCGGCGGGTAGCAGCCGGGCGATCACCTCGGTGGAGGAGACCGGCGCGGTGACCTTGAATCTGCGGGCCGCTTTGGTCGCGGCACGGGCGCGGCGCAGGCGGGACTCGTCCAGCTCCAGAACCTTGGCCAGGTGGGGCAGGTACTGGGGGCCCGGTGTGCGGCCCTCGTACTCGGTTTCCCACCGCCACACGTCGGTGCGGGTAGGGGTGTAACCGCTGGCGTCGGCCAGCTTTCGCGCCACGTCCTCCTCGGACAGTCCAAGAAACCTGCGGCGGGTGGCGATCAGCTCGCCGATTCGCTCCTCGTTACTGTGCTCGGCCACGTTGCCCCCTGTCCTTGACTTGTGTACGTCGGACGGTACCCATCTGGACAACGGACTACGGGCGGTTCCGGAAACACTCTGTTCGCCCTCGCAGACCGATTCCCGAAGGCTGCAGCGGCCCGCGATCTCCGTGGAGAGAACCGGGCCGCCCTGGCACAGCTGGGTATTCCACGCGGGAGCCGGTAGCAGGGTTCGCGTGGCCCGGCCGGGCGGCTCCGGCGGGAGCCGACCGGCCGGGAGGTGGTCACCAGCCGCGCCCGCGCCACTCGTCGAGGTGCGGGCGCTCGGCGCCGAGGGTGGTGTCGTTGCCGTGGCCGGGGTAGACCCAGGCCTCGTCCGGCAGGACGTCGAAGATCTTCTCGTTGACGTCCCGGAAGAGGGTCCTGAAGGCTTCCGGGTCGCCCCAGGTGTTGCCGACGCCGCCCGGGAAGAGGCAGTCGCCGGTGAAGACGTGCGGGTGGCCCTGGGGGTCGTCGTAGATCAGCACGATCGCGCCCGGGGTGTGGCCGACCAGGTGGCGGACGGTGAGTTCGACGTCGCCGACCCGTAGCTTGTCGCCATCGGCGAGCAGCAGCTCGGTGGGCACGTCGATGCCCTCGGCGTCGTGCTGCCCGGCGGCGGTGCGGGCGCCGGTGGTGGCGACCACCTCGGCGAGCGCGCCCCAGTGGTCGTGGTGCCGGTGGGTGGTGACCACCGTTTCGAGGTCGTCCCCGACGGTCTCCAGCAGCACCGGGGCGTCGGCGGCCGCGTCGATCAGCAACTGCTCGTCGGTGGCCCGGCAGCGCAGCAGGTAGGCGTTGTTGTCGTACGGGCCGACGGCCACCTTGGTGATGATCAGGTGCGCCAGCTCCCGCACGTCCGGCGGCCCACCGACCTTGACCGCTCCGTGGTACGTCATCAGTCCGCTCCTCGTCCGGGTCCGGCTACAGGGTTCAGGATCATCCTCGCGCTGTCAGCCCATGGGGGGAAGCTGGGGGAGCGCGGTGTCAGGGGTGCGGCGCAGGCCCGCGCCGTCGGAGCGGCCGGAGAGCCAGGCGAGCAGGGCTCGGACCGGGCCCTGGACGGTCAGGGAAACGGGGCCCGAGCCGATCAGGCCGCGGTCCCCGGTGTCCTCGGCGACCAGCTCGACGGCGGGCAGCTCGGTGCCGTGCAGCTTGGCGGCGAGCTTGTGGAACTCGGTGACCGCGAACTCCTCCGGCCACGCGGCGGGGGAGTAGCCGCCGTCCAGGTCGACCAGGTGGTACTCCAGCTCGCCGAGGCGCTTCCAGACGAGGTCGCAGGCCGGGAAGACGGCGCCGGAGCGGTGGCGCACCTCGGCGGCCCAGTCCTCGTCGGTCATCAGCGCGGCGGCCGCGGCGAAGCCCTCGTGCGACGCGCGAAGGTCGGCGAGCTGGGTGTCCAGCGGGCGGCCGGCGCCGTCCTCGATGCCCTGGTCGCGGGCCTGCTCGCTGGCGTACTGCGGGATGTCCGTGCCGGTGCGGGTGCCGGTCAGCAGGTTGACCAGGGAGTCGGCGTTGCGGGCGAGGTGGGCCAGCACGTGGCCGCGGGTCCAGCCGGGGAGCGCGGAGGGCTCGGCGACGGCCTCCGGCTTCAGCCCGGAGACGGTCTCCAGCATGCGCCGGGTGCTTGCCTCGACCAGGTTCAGTCGCTCGGTGGCTAGAGCGGCGGCGGAGTGCGAGTCGGACATCGAATCTGCCTTCTGTGCGAGACGGCGCGTTGCCCGAGGGGGGCTTCGCTCGTTGACCAGGCGACGCTATCGCCGAATCCGGCCTCTGAGCAGGGCCTTTTTCGGTCCGAGTACGGACGGCCCCGGAGCAGCCCTCACTCGTTCGGGTGGTCTCCACTGGACAGAGTCGAGATTCGAACGTCTGAGCTATAGGCTGGCTGCCGCATCCTGGAAGAAGACCGAATCTCACCGCAAGCCATCTCGCCCCGGAGAAAGGCGCCAGAAGCAGTGGCCGACCGCCTCATCGTCCGCGGTGCTCGCGAGCACAACCTCAAGAACGTCTCGCTCGACCTGCCCCGCGACTCCCTCATCGTCTTCACGGGCCTCTCCGGCTCCGGCAAGTCCTCGCTCGCCTTCGACACGATCTTCGCCGAGGGCCAGCGCCGCTACGTCGAGTCGCTGTCCTCGTATGCCCGCCAGTTCCTCGGGCAGATGGACAAGCCCGACGTGGACTTCATCGAGGGCCTCTCCCCGGCCGTCTCGATCGACCAGAAGTCCACCAACCGCAACCCCCGTTCGACCGTCGGCACCATCACCGAGGTCTACGACTACCTGCGCCTGCTGTTCGCCCGGATCGGCAAGCCGCACTGTCCGCACTGCGGTCGCCCGATCGCCAAGCAGTCGCCGCAGGCGATCGTGGACAAGGTGCTGGAGCTCGCCGAGGGCACCCGGTTCCAGGTGCTCAGCCCGGTGGTGCGCGAGCGCAAGGGCGAGTTCGTCGACCTCTTCGCCGACCTCCAGTCCAAGGGCTACTCCCGCGCCCGGGTGGACGGCGAGACCATCCAGCTCGCCGAGCCGCCGAAGCTGAAGAAGCAGGAGAAGCACACCGTCGAGGTGGTGGTCGACCGCCTGACCGTCAAGGAGAGCGCCAAGCGGCGGCTCACCGACTCGGTGGAGACGGCCCTGCGGCTGTCCGGCGGCATGGTCGTGCTCGACTTCGTCGACCTCCCGGAGGACGACCCGGAACGCGAGCGGATGTACTCCGAGCACCTCTACTGCCCGTACGACGACGTGTCGTTCGAGGAGCTGGAGCCGCGCTCGTTCTCCTTCAACTCGCCGTTCGGCGCCTGCCCGGACTGCTCGGGTCTGGGCAACCGGATGGAGGTCGACCCGGAGCTGGTCGTGCCGGACCCGGAGCGCTCGCTGGAGGAGGGCGCGATCCACCCGTGGTCGGCCGGGCACGCCAAGGAGTACTTCCAGCGCCTGATCGACGCGCTGGCCGAGGAGCTCGGCTTCCGCACCGACATCCCCTGGGCCGGGCTGCCCGCCCGCGCCAAGAAGGCGCTGCTGTACGGGCACAAGCACCAGGTGCAGGTCCGCTACCGCAACCGCTTCGGCCGCGAGCGCTCCTACAGCACCGGCTTCGAGGGCGCCGTCCCGTTCATCCAGCGCCGGCACACCGAGGCGGAGAGCGACAGCAGCCGCGAGCGCTTCGAGGGCTACATGCGCGAGGTGCCCTGCCCGACCTGTGAGGGCACCCGGCTCAAGCCGGTGGTGCTCGCGGTCACCGTCGAGGAGAAGTCGATCGCCGACGTCTCGTCGATGTCGATCAGCGACTGCGCCGAGTTCCTGGGCGCGATGAAGCTGGGCGACCGGGACAAGCAGATCGCCGAGCGGGTCCTCAAGGAGGTCAACGAGCGGCTGCGCTTCCTGGTCGACGTCGGCCTGGACTACCTCTCCCTGGACCGCGCGGCCGGCACCCTGTCCGGCGGCGAGGCCCAGCGCATCCGGCTGGCCACCCAGATCGGCTCCGGCCTGGTCGGCGTGCTGTACGTGCTGGACGAGCCGTCCATCGGCCTGCACCAGCGGGACAACCACCGGCTGATCGAGACGCTGGTGCGGCTGCGCGACATCGGCAACACCCTGATCGTGGTCGAGCACGACGAGGACACCATCAAGACCGCGGACTGGGTGGTGGACATCGGCCCGGGCGCCGGCGAGCACGGCGGCAAGGTGGTGCACTCCGGTTCGCTGAAGCAGCTGCTCGGCAACAAGGAGTCGCTGACCGGCCAGTACCTCTCCGGCAAGAGGTCCATCCCGATCCCGGCCGCCCGCCGCGACCGGGACAAGAAGCGCCAGCTGACCGTCCACGGCGCCCGCGAGCACAACCTCAAGGACGTCACGGTCGGCTTCCCGCTCGGCACCCTGACCGCGATCACCGGCGTCTCCGGCTCCGGCAAGTCGACGCTCGTCAACGACATCCTCTACACCCACCTCGCCCGGGAGCTGAACGGCGCCCGCAGCGTGCCCGGCCGGCACACCCGGATCACCGGCACCGACCTGGTGGACAAGGTGGTGCACGTCGACCAGTCGCCGATCGGCCGCACCCCGCGGTCCAATCCGGCCACCTACACCGGAGTGTTCGACCACGTCCGCCGGCTCTTCGCGGAGACCCAAGAGGCCAAGGTCCGCGGCTACCTGCCCGGCCGCTTCTCCTTCAACGTCAAGGGCGGCCGCTGCGAGAACTGCACCGGCGACGGCACCATCAAGATCGAGATGAACTTCCTGCCGGACGTCTACGTGCCGTGCGAGGTCTGTCACGGCGCCCGGTACAACCGGGAGACGCTGGAGGTCCACTACAAGGGCAAGTCCATCGCCGAGGTGCTGGACATGCCGATCGAGGAGGCGCTGGGCTTCTTCGAGGCCGTCCCGGCGATCGCCCGCCACCTCAGGACGCTCAACGACGTCGGCCTCGGCTACGTCCGGCTCGGCCAGTCCGCGCCGACGCTCTCCGGCGGCGAGGCGCAGCGCGTCAAGCTCGCGTCGGAGCTGCAGAAGCGCTCCACCGGGCGGACGGTCTACGTGCTGGACGAGCCCACCACCGGTCTGCACTTCGAGGACATCAGCAAGCTGATCAAGGTGCTCAGCGGGCTGGTCGACAAGGGCAACACGGTGATCGTCATCGAGCACAACCTCGATGTGATCAAGACCGCCGACTGGGTCGTCGACATGGGCCCCGAGGGCGGCTCCGGCGGCGGCACGGTGGTCGCCGAGGGCACCCCGGAGCAGATCGCGGCCGTCCCGGAGAGCCACACCGGCAAGTTCCTGCGGGACATCCTGCCGAGCGACTTCGCCGACGCCCCGGTCGCGGCACCCGCCAAGAGGGCGCCGCGCAAGCGGGCCGCCGCCAAGAAGTAGTTCGTTCGCCGCCCCGCCGCTCCCACCCCGGGAGCGGCGGGGCGCGTGCCGCATAGACTTCCACGGGCCCACCCAGCGGTGGCCCGTCCCGCAGCCGAACCCCGCCAGGAGCGCACCGATGTCCGAGGCCCCCGAGACCAGCCCCGCCGCCTCCCGCCGCACCCTGCTCTGCGGGGCCGCGGCCGCCCTGGCGGTCGGCGGCACCGTGGCGCTCACCGGCTGCGGCTCCTCCTCCGGCTCCTCCGACTCCGGCAGCGCCCCCAAGGGCCCGGTGGACCTCGGCCCGGCCTCGGCGATCCCGGAGGGCGGCGGCAAGGTCTTCCGCGAGCAGAAGATCGTGGTCACCCAGCCGACCGCCGGCCAGTACAAGGCCTTCAGCGCCAAGTGCACCCACGCCGGCTGCATCGTGGACCAGGTGAAGAAGGAGCAGATCCAGTGCCCCTGCCACGGCAGCCGCTTCGGCATCGCCGACGGCGCGGTGCAGGACGGCCCGGCCCCCAGCCCGCTGCCCGCCTACACCGTCACGGTCGAGGGCGGGAACCTCAAGGTCACCCCGAGCTGAAGCAGTTGAGCTCCTCTCGATTGATCTTGTCCCCACAGCCCCGACCGCACTCGGTACGGTGGACTCATGGCTGACCCGAGCACCTACCGCCCGGCGCCGGGCGCGATCCCGACCTCCCCGGGCGTCTACAAGTTCCGCGACGCCCACGGCCGGGTCATCTACGTCGGCAAGGCCAAGAGCCTGCGGCCGCGCCTGTCGTCCTACTTCCAGGACTTGGCCGGCCTGCACCCGCGCACCGCGACCATGGTCACCACCGCCGCCTCGGTGGAGTGGACCGTGGTCGGCACCGAGGTCGAGGCGCTCCAGCTGGAGTACTCCTGGATCAAGGAGTTCGACCCGCGGTTCAACGTCAAGTACCGCGACGACAAGAGCTATCCGGAACTCGCCGTCACCCTCAACGAGGAGTACCCGCGGGTCCAGGTGATGCGCGGGGCGCACAAGAAGGGCGTGCGCTACTTCGGCCCGTACGGGCACGCCTGGGCGATCCGCGAGACGGTCGACCTGCTGCTGCGCGTCTTCCCCGTCCGCACCTGCTCCAACGGCGTGTTCAAGCGCGCCCGACAGGTCGGCCGCCCCTGCCTGCTGGGCTACATCGGCAAGTGCGCCGCGCCCTGCGTCGGCAAGGTCTCGGCGGACGAACACCGGGCGCTGGCCGAGGACTTCTGCGACTTCATGGCCGGGCGCACCGGCAACTACCTGCGCCGGCTGGAAGAGCAGATGCAGGAGGCGGCCGCCGGGATGGAGTACGAGAAGGCGGCCCGGCTGCGGGACGACATCGGCGCCCTCAAGCGAGCGATGGAGAAGAACGCCATCGTGCTCGCCGACGCCACCGACGCCGACCTGCTGGCCCTCGCCGAGGACGAACTCGAGGCCGCCGTGCAGATCTTCCACGTCCGCGGCGGCCGGGTGCGCGGCCAGCGCGGCTGGGTCACCGACAAGGTCGAGGACGTCGACACCGCCGGCCTGGTCGAGCACGCCCTCCAGCAGCTCTACGGCGGCGCCACTCCGGACGAACGCAGCGAATCGGTCCCGCGCGAGGTGCTGGTCCCCGCCCTGCCCGAACCGGCCGCCCCGATAAAGGAGTGGCTGAGCGACCTGCGCGGCAGCCAGGTCGACCTGCGCATCCCGCAGCGCGGCGACAAGAAGGACCTGATGGCCACCGTGCAGCGCAACGCCCAGCAGGCGCTGGCGCTGCACAAGACCAAGCGCGCTTCCGACCTGACCACCCGCAGCCGCGCCCTGCAGGAGATCGCCGACGCGCTGGAGCTGGACTCCGTCCCGCTGCGCATCGAGTGCTACGACATCTCCCACCTCCAGGGCGAGGACGTGGTCGCCTCGATGGTCGTCTTCGAGGACGGCCTGGCCCGCAAGAGCGAGTACCGGCGCTTCCAGATCAAGGGCTTCGAGGGCCAGGACGACGTCCGCTCGATGCACGAGGTGATCAGCCGCCGCTTCCGCCGCTACCTCCAGGAGCGCGAGCAGACCGGTGAGTGGGCCGTCCCCGAGGAGGACCGGCCCGCCACCTCCGAATCCGGCAGTGGCACCCCCGCCCGGGACGAGGAGGGCCGCCCCAAGCGCTTCGCCTACCCGCCGCAGCTGCTGGTGGTCGACGGCGGCCAGCCGCAGGTCGCCGCGGCCAAGCGGGCCCTGGAGGAGCTCGGCATCGACGACGTCGCGCTGTGCGGTCTGGCCAAGCGCCTGGAGGAGGTCTGGCTGCCCGGCGAGGACGACCCGGTCGTGCTGCCGCGCTCCAGCGAGGGCCTCTACCTGCTCCAGCGGGTCCGCGACGAGGCCCACCGCTTCGCGATCGGGTACCAGCGCAACAAGCGTTCCAAGCGACTCACCGCCGGGGAACTGGACTCCGTCCCGGGCCTCGGCGAGACTCGCCGCCAGGCGCTGCTCAAGCACTTCGGCTCGCTGAAGAAGCTCCGGGCCGCCACCGTCGACGAACTCTGCGCGGTACCCGGTATCGGACGCCGCACCGCGGAGACTGTTGCGGCGGCGTTGTCGTCGCGTACACCCGCCGCTCCCGCGGTCAACACCGCGACCGGCGAGATCATCGAGGACGGGGCCGACCAGGCCGCCGGGCCGGTGGCCGCAGCACCCCAGACCGCACCATCCCAGGAGACGCCATGACGGCCGACGCCGCCCGTCTGTCGGCGCGCCCCGACTCCGCCCGCCTGCCCGGGACGGGGAAGGGCGGCCGTGCCGTGCGCGTTCTCCCCAGCAGAAAGACCGAGAGCGGGGAACCGAAGTGACCGTGTCAGACGTGGCCGAGAACGCGCCGGAGCTGGTGATCATCTCCGGCATGTCCGGAGCCGGCCGCTCCACCGCCGCGAAGTGCCTGGAGGACCTCGGCTGGTTCGTGGTGGACAACCTGCCGCCGGCCCTGATCCCCACCATGGTCGACCTGGGCGCCCGCTCCCAGGGCAACGTCGCCCGGATCGGCGTGGTCGTGGACGTCCGCGGCCGCCAGTTCTTCGACGACCTGCTCACCTCGCTGGACGAGCTGGAGAAGCGCGGCGTCCGCCTCCGGGTGGTCTTCCTCGACTCCTCCGACGAGGCCCTGGTGCGCCGCTTCGAGAGCGTGCGCCGCCCGCACCCGCTGCAGGCCGACGGCCGGATCGTGGACGGCATCGCCCAGGAACGCGACCTGCTGCGCGACCTGCGCGGCGAGGCCGACCTGGTGATCGACACCTCCAACCTCAACGTGCACCAGCTGCGCGCCAAGCTGGACGCCCAGTTCGCCGACCACGACGAGCCCGAGCTGCGCGCCACCGTGATGTCCTTCGGCTTCAAGTACGGCCTGCCGGTCGACGCCGACCTCGTGGTGGACTGCCGCTTCCTGCCCAACCCGCACTGGGTGCCCGAGCTGAGGGCCCGTACCGGCACCGACGCGGACGTCGCCGACTACGTGTTCCAGCAGCCCGGTGCCAACGAGTTCCTGAACGGTTATGCCGAGCTGCTCCGGATCGTTACCGAGGGCTACCGGCGGGAGGGGAAGCGCTACATGACGCTTGCCGTAGGCTGCACCGGTGGCAAGCACCGCAGCGTCGCCATGTCCGAGCGTCTGACCAAGCGTCTCATCGCCGACGGAGTCGAGACGGTGCTCGTCCACCGTGACATGGGACGGGAGTAACCGCCGCCTTCCCTGCCGGGCCACCGGCGGAGCCGGTGGCGGGGCCGAGGAACACGAGGTGAGTGTGGCGGGATACGTGCCCGGGCGACAGCCGCAGAGCAAGGCCGGCGAACGGGCGGGCAGCCCGACGCCCGGCCGTCCGCGCAGCAGTCCCGCCCGGGCCAATCCGGCTCCCCGGATCACCGCGCTCGGCGGCGGCCAGGGCCTGTCCGCCTCGCTGTCCGCGTTGCGCCGGCTCACCAGCGACCTCACCGCCGTGGTCACCGTCGCCGACGACGGCGGCTCCAGCGGCCGGCTGCGCGAGGAGCTGGGCGTGCTGCCGCCGGGGGACCTGCGCAAGGCGCTGGCCGCGCTGTGCGGGGACGACGAGTGGGGCCGCACCTGGTCCGAGGTGATCCAGCAGCGTTTCACCGGCAACGGTGAGCTGGGTGGGCACGCGGTCGGCAACCTCCTGATCGTCGCGCTCTGGGAGAAGCTCGGCGACCCGGTGGCGGCGCTGGACTGGGTCGGCCGGCTGCTGAACGTCCAGGGCCGGGTGCTGCCGATGTCGGCGGTGCCGCTGGACATCGAGGCGAGCGTGCGCGGCCACGACCCGGCCCGCCCGGCCGAGGTCACGGCCGTGCGCGGCCAGGCCAGCGTGGCGGTCACCCCCGGCACCGTGCAGTCGATCCGGCTGCTGCCGGACGGGCCGCCGGCCGTCCCGGAGGCGGTCACGGCGGTCCGGGAGGCGGACTGGGTGGTGCTCGGCCCCGGCTCCTGGTTCACCAGCGTGCTGCCGCACCTGCTGGTGCCCGAGCTGGCCAAGGCGCTGACCGAGACCCGCGCCCGCCGTCTGCTCACCCTCAACCTGGCCCCGCAGCCCGGGGAGACCGAGGGCTTCACCCCGCAGCGTCACCTGGAGGTCATCGCCGACCACGCTCCGCAGCTCGCCGTGGATGCGATCCTGGTGGACGAGCGCGCTGTCACGGGTGGTGCCTTCGGCCAGGCGGACCTGGCCGGTCTGGAGAAGGCCGCCGAACGGATGGGTGCCGCTCTGGTGCTCGGCACGGTGGCCCGCACCGACGGCACCCCGCGACACGACCCGGAGCTGTTGGCGGCCGCGTACGACCGGATTTTCCGGACACATGGAAGGATCGGGCCATGGCGATGACTCCAGCGGTGAAGGACGAGATCAGCCGACTCCCGGTCACCCGGGCCTGCTGTCGCAAGGCGGAGGTGTCGGCGATCCTGCGGTTCGCGGGCGGACTGCACATCGTGAGCGGCCGCATCGTGATCGAGGCGGAGCTCGACACCGGGGCGGCGGCGCGCCGGCTGCGCAAGGACCTCCTGGAGATCTTCGGGCACTCCTCCGACCTCGTGGTGATGGCCCCGGGCGGACTGCGACGCGGCAGCCGCTTCGTCGTCCGGGTGGTCAAGGACGGCGAGCTGCTCGCGCGCCAGACCGGCCTCGTGGACGGGCGCGGGCGCCCGATCCGGGGCCTGCCCCCGGCGGTCGTCTCCGGCGCCACCTGCGATGCCGAGGCTGCCTGGCGCGGGGCCTTCCTGGCGCACGGCTCGCTCACCGAGCCGGGCCGCTCCTCCTCGCTGGAGATCACCTGCCCCGGCTCCGAGGCCGCCCTCGCCCTGGTCGGCGCGGCGCGCAGGCTCGGCATCCCGGCCAAGGCCCGCGAGGTGCGCGGCGTGGACCGGGTGGTGATCCGCGACGGCGACGCGATCGGCGCGCTGCTGACCCGCCTCGGCGCGCACGAGTCGGTGCTCGCCTGGGAGGAGCGCCGGATGCGGCGCGAGGTCCGGGCCACCGCCAACCGCCTGGCCAACTTCGACGACGCCAACCTGCGCCGCTCGGCCCGCGCCGCGGTCGCGGCCGGCGCCCGGGTGCAGCGCGCGCTGGAGATCCTCGGCGAGGAGGTGCCCGAGCACCTGGCCGCGGCCGGCCAGCTGCGGATGCAGCACAAGCAGGCCTCGCTGGAGGAGCTGGGCGCGCTCGCCGACCCGCCGTTGACCAAGGACGCGGTGGCCGGCCGGATCCGCCGACTGCTGGCGATGGCCGACAAGCGCGCCGCCGAGCTCGGCCTGCCGAGCACCGAGGCCAATCTGACCGACGAGATGGCGCTCAACTGACGATCACGCTCCGTGAGCGCTCCTGCCTCGAGTCGAAGGGGCGCGCCGGTGTCGAAAGGGAGAAGCGACAAGCGAGGTGGGGGTCCCCCCGGCCGAAGGCTGGGGGAGAGCGCAGGAGCGCCGACCGTCGGCACCGGGTCGGAGCGCCCCGGAGGCGAGTGGGCGAGTAACAGCGGCCGGTGTCCGGATGACGGACACCGGCCGCGGTCGTTTCCGGGCCGGCCCGGAAGCCCCGAATTGGTAGAGACCACTGGCCCGGGACCAACTGCCCGCCGGACCAAGGCCGGACGGCCTGAAATCGGGTTTACGGTGCGCCACGCCAAGTCTCACGAGGTGGCGCGATGTGCCCTCCCAGCGCCCGGAGGGGTAGGGTCATAGGCGGTCGGGGACTTCCCAAATCTCACCCCCGTCGGCTTCACGCCGGCGTACCTAACGAGGAGATCGGTTCGTGACGATCCGGGTAGGCATCAACGGCTTCGGCCGCATCGGCCGCAACTTCTTCCGCGCGGTCAAGGCCCAGGGCGCTGACATCGAGATCGTCGGTGTCAACGACCTCACCGACACGAAGACCCTGGCTCACCTGCTCAAGTACGACACCACCCTGGGCACCTTCCCGGGCGAGGTCTCGCACACCGAGGACAGCATCACCGTCGACGGCCACACCTTCAAGGTGACCGCCGAGCGTGACCCCGCCAACCTGCCGTGGGCCGAGCTGGGCGCCGACATCGTCGTCGAGTCCACCGGCATCTTCACCAAGGCCGAGGCCGCGAAGAAGCACCTCGCCGCCGGCGCGAAGAAGGTCATCATCTCGGCGCCCGCCACCGACGAGGACGTCACCATCGTCCTGGGTGTGAACGACGACAAGTACGACGCCGCCAAGCACGACATCATCTCCAACGCCTCCTGCACCACCAACTGCGTGGCGCCGATGGCCAAGGTGCTGAACGAGAGCTTCGGCATCGTCAAGGGTCTGATGACCACCGTCCACGCGTTCACCAACGACCAGGTGACCCTGGACTTCCCGCACAAGGACCTGCGCCGCGCCCGCGCCGCGTCGCAGAACATCATCCCGACCTCGACCGGTGCCGCCAAGGCGACCGCCCTGGTCCTGCCGGAGCTGAAGGGCAAGCTGGACGGCACCTCGCTGCGCGTCCCGGTCCCGACCGGCTCCATCACGGACCTGGTCGTCACCCTGGAGCGTGAGGTCACCAAGGACGAGGTCAACGCGGCCTTCCAGAAGGCCGCGCAGGAGGGCCCGCTCAAGGGCATCCTGGCCTACACCGAGGACCCG
Organism: Kitasatospora sp. NPDC018058; assembly: GCF_044327205.1. NCBI lineage: Bacteria > Bacillati > Actinomycetota > Actinomycetes > Kitasatosporales > Streptomycetaceae > Kitasatospora > Kitasatospora sp. NPDC018058. The sequence continues at coordinate 123,967 of NZ_JBIRFA010000008.1, forward strand.
ATCGTCTCCTCGGACATCGTCAACGACCCGGCCTCCTGCATCTTCGACTCCAGCCTGACCATGGTCCAGGGCAACCAGGTCAAGGTGCTCGGCTGGTACGACAACGAGTGGGGTTACTCGAACCGCGTCGTCGACCTGGTCGCCCTCGTCGGTGGACAGCTCTGACGCAGTGGGAGCTGACGTGATGTAGGGGCGAGGGCCCGGACGGCGAAACCGAGCCGACCGGGCCCTCGCTCTGCGTACAAGGACTTCTCAGGCGGCCCCTGCGCCGTGCCGCCTCTGCGCATCAACCATCTCCCCGGGAGACCGAAGAACCAGTGAAGACCATCGAAGACCTGGACGTCGCCGGCAAGCGCGTCTTCGTGCGCGCCGACCTGAACGTCCCGCTGGACGGCGAGACGATCACCGACGACGGCCGGATCCGCGCCGTCGCGCCGACCATCGCCAAGCTCCTCGAGCGCGGCGCCAAGGTCGTCGTCGCCTCCCACCTCGGCCGCCCCAAGGGCGAGCCGGACCCGAAGTTCTCGCTCGCCCCGGTGGCCGAGCGTCTCGGCGAGATCCTCGGCAAGAGCGTCGCGTTCGCCACCGACACCGTGGGCGAGAGCGCCGCGGCCACCGTGGCCGCGCTGGCCGACGGCGAGGTCGCGCTGCTGGAGAACCTGCGCTTCAACGCCGGTGAGACCAGCAAGGACGACGCCGAGCGCAAGGCCTTCGCCGAGCGGCTGGCCGTCCTGGCCGACCTGTACGTGGGCGACGGCTTCGGCGCCGTGCACCGCAAGCACGCCTCGGTCTACGACCTGCCCGAGCTCCTGCCGCACGCCGCCGGCGACCTGATCGCCGCCGAGGTCGGTGTGCTGAAGAAGCTCACCGAGGACGTCGCGCGCCCCTACGTGGTCGTGCTCGGCGGGGCCAAGGTCTCGGACAAGCTCGGTGTGATCGACAACCTGCTGAAGAAGGCCGACCGGATCCTGATCGGCGGCGGCATGGCGTACACCTTCCTCGCGGCCAAGGGTCACGAGGTCGGCATCTCGCTGCTGCAGGCGGACCAGAAGCCGAAGTGCCTGGAGTACCTGGCCGAGGCCGAGAAGCGGGGCGTCGAGTTCGTCCTGCCCGTGGACGTCCTGGTCTCCGCCGAGTTCCCGGACCTCAAGGGCAAGACCCCGGCCAACCCGGACACCGTCGCCGCGGACGCGATCCCGGCCGACAAGGAGGGCCTGGACATCGGCCCGAAGACCCGCGAGCTGTACGCGGCGAAGCTGGCCGACGCCGGCACCGTGTTCTGGAACGGCCCGATGGGCGTCTTCGAGCACCCGGACTACGCGAACGGCACCAAGGCCGTCGCGCAGGCCCTGATCGACAGCAGCGCGTTCACCGTGGTCGGCGGCGGCGACTCCGCCGCGGCCGTCCGCACCCTGGGCTTCGACGAGAACGCGTTCGGACACATCTCGACCGGCGGCGGCGCGAGCCTCGAGTACCTGGAGGGCAAGACCCTCCCCGGTCTCGCCGCTCTGGAGGACTGAAACCACATGACCGACCGTCTCCCGCTGATGGCGGGCAACTGGAAGATGAACCTCAACCACCTTGAGGCCATCCAGCACACCCAGAAGCTGGCGTTCGCGCTGGCCGACAAGGACTACGAGGCCGTCGAGGTCGCCGTCCTGGTGCCGTTCACCGACCTGCGTTCGGTGCAGACCCTGGTCTTCGGCGACAAGCTGAAGATCAAGTACGGCTCGCAGGACATCTCGCAGCACGACGGTGGCGCCTACACCGGCGAGGTCTCCGGCTCGATGCTGGCCAAGCTCCAGTGCACCTACGCGGTGATCGGCCACTCGGAGCGCCGCCAGTACCACGGCGAGAACGAGGGGATCGTCAACGCCAAGGTGAAGGCCGCCTACCGGGCCGGGGTCACCCCGATCCTGTGCATCGGCGAGCCGCTGGACATCCGCAGGGCCGGTACCCACGTCGAGTACACCCTGGCCCAGCTGGACGGCGCGCTGGAGGGCATCCCCGCCCACCAGGCCGAGTCCATCGTGGTCGCGTACGAGCCGGTCTGGGCGATCGGCACCGGCGAGGTGGCCACCCCGGAGGACGCGCAGGAGGTCTGCGCCGCCATCCGCAAGCGGATCGCCGAGCTGTACGACGCCGAGCTGGCCGACAAGGTCCGCGTGCTGTACGGCGGTTCGGTGAAGTCGTCGAGCGCGGCCGGTCTGATGGCCAAGCCCGACATCGACGGCGGCCTGATCGGCGGTGCCTCGCTGGACGCCGACGAGTTCGTCAAGATCGTGCGCTACCGTGAGCAGGCAGTAGGCTAACGCCGCCGCAGCAACGTAGGCTTTGGGGCCGGACCGCCGTACGCGGCCCGGCCCCTTCGCCGAAGATACGAGAGAGTTGGTCCCGTCGTGGTTCTCGGGTTCTCGATTGCCCTGATCATCTTCAGTCTGTTGATGGTCCTGCTGGTGCTGCTGCACAAGGGGAAGGGCGGCGGCCTGTCGGACATGTTCGGCGGTGGCGCGATGTCGACCGGCGGCGGTTCGGCGGTGGCCGAGCGCAACCTGGACCGCATCACCATCGTGGTCGGCCTCGGCTGGTTCGCCTGCATCATCGTGCTGGGCCTGGTCCTCAAGTACCAGAGCTGACACAACCCTGACGCCCCGTCGCCCGAGCGCCTATCCTGGGACGGTCGGGGGCGGAGGCGATGGTGGCGGATGCTTAAGTCCTGCTTACACTAGGACGACTTTCGCCACCGACGCGCACCGCGGAGGGTCGGCGCACCAGCACGCAGGGAGTCAGACCGTGGCAAGTGGCAACGCCATCCGTGGCAGCAGGGTCGGGGCCGGCCCGATGGGGGAGGCGGAGCGCGGCGAGTCCGCCCCGCGCAGCCGGATCTCCTTCTGGTGCGCCAACAAGCACGAGACCCGGCCCAGCTTCGCCGCCGAGGCCGTCATCCCGGACACCTGGGACTGCCCGCGCTGCGGCTTCCCGGCCGGGCAGGACGAGCACAACCCGCCGGCGCCCTCGCGCAACGAGCCGTACAAGACCCACCTCGCCTACGTCCGTGAGCGGCGCACCGACGCCGACGGCGAGGCGATCCTCGCCGAGGCGCTGGCCAAGCTGCGCGGCGAGATCTGACGCGAAACCCGACCCGCGCGAGCGAGCCAACCCGCGAGCGAGCCGAGTGCCAAAAAAGGGGCGCCACCGTCGAGTGACGGTGGCGCCCTTCGGCGTTCGCGGCTGCTACGCCGAGGCCGGCGGGTACAGCTGCGGCGGGATCCGCTCCGCGGCGGCGCGGTCCAGCAGCCACAGGGTGCGGCTGCGGCCGCGCGCTCCGGAGGCGGGCGCCTGGAGCTCGCCGGGGCCGGACAGGGCCAGCGCGACCGCGCCCGCCTTGTCCTCGCCGGCGGCCAGCAGCCAGACCTCGCGGGCCGCCCGGATCGCCGGGAGGGTGAGCGAGATCCGGGTCGGCGGGGGCTTGGGGGCCCCGCGCACGCCGACCACGGTCAGCTCGGTCTCCCGCACGCCCGGGTGCTCCGGGAAGAGCGAGGCGACGTGGGTGTCCGGGCCGACGCCGAGCAGCAGCACGTCGAAGGCCGGGACGCCGAGCCGGTCGCCCGGCCCGGCGGCCTTCGCCAGCTCCTCCGCGTAGCGGGCGGCGGCCGACTCCACGTCCGAGCCGTCCACCTCGTCCGAGGCGGGCATCTCGTGCACCCGCGCCGGGTCGAGCGGGACGGCGTCCAGCAGCTCGGCGCGGGCCTGGACGGCGTTGCGGTCCGGGTCGGCGGCGGGCACGAAGCGCTCGTCGCCCCACCACAGGTCCAGCCGGCCCCAGTCGACCGCGTCGCGTGCCGGGGAGGCGGCGATCGCGGCCAGCAGGGCGTTGCCGTTTCGCCCGCCGGTGAGCACCACCGAGGCGGTGCCGCGGGCGGCCTGGGCGTCCACGATCCGGGTGATCAGCCGGGCCGCGGCCGCCTGGGCCATCAGCTCCTTGTCCCGGTGGACGACCAGCTGCGGGGGCGTGGCGGTCATGCGCTCCCCTTGGCGGCGCGCTTGCCCGGGGCCTTCTTCGCGGCCTTCTCCGCACCGTCGGCGGCCACCTGGGAGGGGTTGGCCACCGTGGCGTCGGTGACGGCCTGGGCAGCCTGCTCGGCTGCCGTCTGCTCGGCGCCCGCCGGCTCGCGCAGCCGCTCGACGGGCGTGCGCACGGCCGTCGCGTAGATGTCGTCCGGGTCCAGTCGGCGCAGCTCCTCGGCGATCAGCTCCGAGGTTTCGCGCCGCTTGAGCGCCACCTGGCGGTCCGGCGAGCCGGGCATGGAGAGCGTGCCCATCAGGCCGTCCGGGCGGTCCAGGGTGATGTCCCCGTCCTTGGTCCGCAGGTGCACCGCGGTGATGCCCGGGCCGCCGGTGACGACCCGCTCGACCGGCACGTGCAGCCGGTTGGTCAGCCAGAGGCCGAGCAGCTCGACGCTGGGGTTGTAGGACTCGCCCTCGACCGCCGCGGAGATGATCCGGGACGGCCGCTGGTCCAGCGCGGCGGCCAGCATCGAGCGCCAGCCGGTGATCCGGGTCCAGGCCAGGTCGGTGTCGCCCGGGGTGTAGCTCTCGGCCCGCTGGGCGAGCTGGCCGACCGGGGACTCGGCGGTGACCGCGTCGGTGATCCGGCGCTGGGCGAGCGACCCCAGCGGGTCCTGCGCCGGGTGCAGCGGCGCGTTGTCCGGCCACCAGACGACGGTCGGGGCGTCCGGCAGCAGCAGCGGCAGGACCACCGACTGGGCGTGCGCGACGAGTTCGCCGTGCATGCGCAGGATGACCGTCTCGCCGGAGCCGGCGTCCGAGCCGACCAGGATCTCGGCGTCCAGGCGGGTCTCGGCACGGGCCCGGGGCGAGCGCCCGGCGCGCTTGATCACCGCGAGGGTGCGCATCGGGTGCTCGCGGGAGGCGTCGTTGGCGGCCTTGAGGGCGTCGTAGGCGCTGCCCTCGTCGGTCACGATCACCAGGGTGAGCACCATGCCGGCGGCGGTGGAGCCGCTGGTCCGGCGCGCCTCCATCAGCGCGGCGTTGATCTTGCTGGACGTCGTGTTGGTGAGGTCGATCTTCATGGCCGGCGCCAGCTCCTGCCGTCTCGTGCGAGCATCTCGTCCGCCTCGGCGGGGCCCCAGGTGCCCGCCGCGTACTGGGCCGGCTTGCCGTGGGAGTCCCAGTACCTCTCGATCGGGTCGAGGATCTGCCAGGAGAGCTCGACCTCCTGGTGACGCGGGAACAGGTTGGCGTCGCCGAGCAGCACGTCGAGGATGAGCCGCTCGTACGCCTCCGGGCTGGACTCGGTGAAGGACTCGCCGTAGGCGAAGTCCATCGTGACGTCCCGGACCTCGAAGGAGGTGCCCGGCACCTTGGAGCCGAACCGCACCGTCACGCCCTCGTCCGGCTGGACCCGGATGACCAGGGCGTTCTGCCCCAGCTCCTCGGTCGCGTAGGAGTCGAACGGCAGGTACGGGGCGCGCTGGAAGACCACCGCGATCTCGGTGACCCGGCGGCCCAGCCGCTTGCCGGTGCGCAGGTAGAACGGGACGCCCGCCCAGCGGCGGTTGTTGATCTCCAGCTTGATGGCCGCGTAGGTGTCGGTCTTGGAGTCGGGGTTGATGCCCTCCTCGTCCAGGTAGCCGACGACCTCCTCGCCGCCCTGCCAGCCGGCCGCGTACTGGCCGCGCACGGTGTGCTGACCGAGGTCGGCCGGGAGCTTGACGGCGTTGAGCACCTTGAGCTTCTCGGCCACCAGCGCCTTCGGGTGGAAGGACGCCGGCTCCTCGATGGCGGTGAGCGCCATCAGCTGCAGCAGGTGGTTCTGGATGACGTCACGGGCGGAGCCGATGCCGTCGTAGTAGCCGGCCCGGCCGCCGATGCCGATGTCCTCGGCCATGGTGATCTGCACGTGGTCGACGTACGACCGGTTCCAGATCGGCTCGAACATCTGGTTGGCGAAGCGCAGCGCCAGGATGTTCTGGACCGTCTCCTTGCCCAGGTAGTGGTCGATCCGGAAGACCTCGTCCCGGGGGAAGACCTCGTGGACGACCTTGTTGAGCTCCTGGGCGCTCTCCAGGTCGTGGCCGAAGGGCTTCTCGATGACGGCGCGGCGCCAGGAGCCCTGCGGCGGGTCGGCCAGGCCGTGCTTCTTGAGCTGCTGGACGACGGTCGGGAAGAACTTCGGCGGGACGGACAGGTAGAAGGCGAAGTTGCCGCCGGTGCCCTGGGCCTTGTCGAGCTCCTCGATGGTGGCGCGGAGCTTGTCGAAGGCCTCGTCGTCGTCGAAGGTGCCCTGGACGAAGCGCATGCCCTTGGCGAGCTGCTGCCAGACCTCCTCCCGGAACGGCGTCCGGGCGTGCTCCTTGACCGCGTCGTGCACGATCTGGGCGAAGTCCTCGTCCTCCCAGTCGCGGCGGGCGAAGCCGACGAGCGAGAAGCCCGGCGGCAGCAGACCGCGGTTGGCCAGGTCGTAGATCGCCGGCATCAGCTTCTTGCGGGACAGGTCGCCGGTGACCCCGAAGATGACCAGGCCGGACGGCCCCGCGATGCGCGGGAGCCGCCGGTCGGAGGGGTCACGAAGCGGGTTGACGGGGGCGGGCGGGAGGTCGTCTGCGTCCGATTCCGGAGTCAACTCAGGGAAATCAGTGCTCACTTGATGGGCTCCGCTTTCGTGCGTTGGCTGTGAGCAGGGGTCACTTCTGGTCAGCGAAGGACGCGAGCGAGGCGGTGACGGTGTCGAGCAGTTCCTTCCAGGACTGCTCGAACTTCTCCACGCCCTCGTCCTCCAGGACCTGGACCACGTCGTCGTAGTCCACGCCGGCGGCCGCGATGGCGTCCAGGACGGCCTTGGCGTCGGCGTAGTTCGGGACGATGGTGTTGCCGGTGACGACGCCGTGGTCGCCGGTGGCGTCCAGGGTGGCCTCGGGCATCGTGTTCACGGTGCCGGGGGCGACCAGCTCGGTGACGTACAGGGTGTCCGGCAGGGCCGGGTCCTTGACGCCGGTGGAGGCCCAGAGCGGGCGCTGCGGCTTGGCACCGGCGGCCTCCAGGGCCTTCCAGCGGGCGCTGCCGTCGGTCTTGCCGTCGACCGAGCCGAAGACCTCCTCGTACGCCTGGTAGGCGAGGCGGGCGTTGGCCAGGGCGGCCTTGGAGCGCAGGTCCTTGGCGTCGCCGCCGATCTTGTCCAGGCGCTTGTCGATCTCGGTGTCCACGCGGGACACGAAGAAGGAGGCGACCGACTCGATCTGGGAGAGGTCCAGGCCCTTGGCCTTGGCGGCCTCCAGACCGGTCAGGTAGGCGTCCATGACGGCCTTGTAGCGGTCCAGGGAGAAGATCAGCGTGACGTTGACGCTGATGCCCAGACCGATGACCTCGCTGATGGCGGGCAGGCCGGCCTTGGTGGCGGGGATCTTGATGAAGACGTTCGGGCGGTCGACCAGCCACCACAGCTGCTTGGCCTCGGCCACGGTGGGGGCGGTCTCGTGCGCCAGGCGCGGGTCGACCTCGATGGAGACCCGGCCGTCGCGGCCGTTGGAGGCGTCGTAGACCGGGCGCAGCACGTCGGCGGCGTCGCGCACGTCCGAGGTGGTGATCATGCGGATCGCCTCGTCGGTGGTGACCTTGCGGACCGCGAGGTCGCGCAGCTGGCCGTCGTAGGAGGTGTCGCCGCTGCCGGCGATGGCCTTCTGGAAGATGGTCGGGTTGGTGGTGACGCCCACCACGTGCTTGTTCTGCACCAGCTCGGCCAGGTTGCCGGAGTTCAGCCGCTTGCGGCTGAGGTCGTCCAGCCAGATCGCAACGCCTTCGTCGCTGAGGCGCTTCAGTGCGTCAGTCATGGTGCTTCAGTCCTTCGTCTTCTTCTGCTTCGTGGAGTAGTCAGAGGAGCCGGGCCGTCGACGTGCGGGTCTCGGGCCCGGCTGTCATCCCGCACTCGCGGCCAGGGTGGCCCGTGCGGGTGGGAACCGTTAGCGGTTGACGGCTTCGAGGGAGCGCAGGGCGTTGTGGGCCTCGGCCACCACGCGCTCGGCGGTCAGGCCGAACTCCTCGAACAGCACCTTGTAGTCGGCGGAGGCACCGAAGTGCTCCAGCGAGACGATCCGGCCGTGGTCGCCGACCAGCTCGCGCCAGCCCTGGGCGATGCCGGCCTCGACCGAGACGCGGGCCTTGACGGACGGCGGCAGCACGCTGTCACGGTAGGCCTGGTCCTGCTCCTGGAACCACTCGAAGGACGGGACCGAGACCACACGGGTGGCGATGCCCTCGGCCTCCAGGACCTCGCGGGCCTGGACGGCCAGCTGGACCTCGGAGCCGGTGCCCAGCAGGATCACCTGCGGGTCGCCGTTGGAGGCCTCGGCCAGGATGTAGCCGCCCTTCGCGGTGCCTTCGGCGGAGGCGTAGACCTCGCGGTCGAAGGTCGGGACGTTCTGGCGGGTGAGCGCCAGGCCGACCGGGCCGGGGTGGGTGGTCTGGCGCTCGATGACGGTGCGCCAGGCGACGGCGGTCTCGTTGGCGTCGGCCGGGCGGACCATGGCCAGGCCCGGGATGGCGCGCAGCGAGGCCATGTGCTCGACCGGCTGGTGGGTCGGGCCGTCCTCGCCGAGGCCGATCGAGTCGTGCGTCCAGACGTAGGTGACCGGCAGCTTCATCAGCGCGGCCAGGCGCACGGCCGGGCGCATGTAGTCGGCGAAGACCAGGAAGGTGCCGCCGTAGACGCGGGTCTTGCCGTGCAGCGCGATGCCGTTCATGGTCGAGCCCATGGCGTGCTCGCGGATGCCGAAGTGAATCGTCCGGCCGTACGGGCTGGCGGACTTCAGCGGGTTGCCCTCGGGGAGGAAGGAGCTGTCCTCGTCGATGGTGGTGAGGTTGGACTCCGCGAGGTCGGCCGAGCCGCCCCACAGCTCCGGGATCACCGCGCCGAGCGCCTTGAGGGTCTCGCCGGAGGCCTTGCGGGTGGCGACGTCCTTGCCGGCCGGGAAGGAGGGGACGGCCTTCTTCCAGCCCTCGGGCAGCTCGCCGGCCTGGATGCGGTCGAACTCGGCGCCGCGCTGCGGGTTGGCGGCGCGCCAGGCGTCGAAGGACTGCTGCCACTGGTCGCGCGCGGCCTTGCCGCGCTTGATGACGAGGCGGGCGTGCTCGATGACCTGGTCGCTGACCTCGAAGGTCTTCTCCGGGTCGAAGCCCAGGACCTTCTTGGTGGCGGCGATCTCCTCGGCGCCGAGCGCGGAGCCGTGCGCCTTGGCGGTGTCCTGGGCGTTCGGGGCCGGCCAGGCGATGATGGTGCGCATCGCGATGATCGACGGGCGGGAGGTCTCGGCCTTGGCGGCGGCCAGCGCCCCGGCGAGGGCCTCGACGTCGATGTCGCCGTTGGCCTTCGGGGTCACCCGCTGCACGTGCCAGCCGTAGGCCTCGTAGCGCTTGAGGACGTCCTCGGAGAAGGCGGTCTCGGTGTCACCCTCGATCGAGATGTGGTTGTCGTCGTACAGGGCGACCAGGTTGCCCAGCTTCTGGTGGCCGGCCAGCGAGGAGGCCTCGGCGGAGATGCCCTCCTCCAGGTCGCCGTCGGAGACGATGGCCCAGACGGTGTGGTCGAAGGGGGACTCTCCGGCCGGGGCCTCCGGGTCGAACAGGCCGCGCTCGTAGCGGGCGGCCATCGCCATGCCGACCGCGTTGGCGATGCCCTGGCCGAGCGGGCCGGTGGTGGTCTCGACGCCGGCGGTGTGGCCGTGCTCGGGGTGGCCGGGGGTGCGGCTGCCGCCCACGCGGAAGGCCTTGAGGTCGTCCAGCTCCAGGCCGTAACCCGAGAGGTACAGCTGGGTGTAGAGGGTCAGGCTGGTGTGCCCGGGGGAGAGGACGAAGCGGTCGCGGCCGGCCCAGGCCGGGTCGGTCGGGTCGTGGCGCAGGAAGCGCTGGAAGATCAGGTACGCCGCGGGGGCCAGCGACATGGCCGTCCCGGGGTGTCCGTTGCCGACCTTCTGGACAGCGTCCATGGCCAGGACGCGCGCCGTGTCAACCGTGCGCTCGTCCAGTTCCGTCCACTCGAATGCGTTCGTCGGCGCAGTGCTCACCCTGTCTCAGGGCTCCTTCCATTGTGAAGAGTGACCCCGTGAATGGGGACCGGGTCGGCCACGGCGCTGTGGTCCCGACTGTGGGTGGTGCCGGTCACGGAGGGTAGATCCCGCTTCTGCGTGCGAGCCTACCGTCCGGCCCGGGGCTCACCCTCCGTGGCGAGACAACCGGGATTTCCGCATGGTGATTCCCACTAGGGCGTTCTGACTGATTTTGTCCCAGGCTCCCCCGGTTTGCCGCCCCACGCCGCCCGGGTCGTCGGCACGGGTCGTGGGGGCGCGCCGGAAGCGGTTCGTGGCTTCACCCAGACGGTTCACTCCGGGGTGCGCCATCCGCCTCGTCGGGGACCCCGGAGCCGGATGGGATATATGGAGCGTCTATGGTGGCGTGGTACGCGCAGAGCGGACGATTCGGGACCCTTCGTTCCTGTGGACGCCTGCGAGGATTCATCTTCAGTTGGGGTGTTAGTGACCGCCGTCGAAACCCGTCCCGCCGGGGTCACCGGGGCGACGCCTGCGCATCACCGGCCGATCGGAGCCCGTGTCGGCGCCTTCGTCGCACTGACCAAGCCTCGGATCATCGAGCTGCTGCTGATGAGCACCGTGCCGGTGATGTTCCTGGCCCAGCAGGGTGTGCCGGACATGCTGCTGGTGCTGAAGGTCGTGGTCGGCGGCTACCTCTCGGCGGGCGGCGCCAACGCCCTCAACATGTACATCGACCGCGACATCGACGCGCTGATGTCCCGCACCGAGCGGCGGCCGATCGTCACCGGGATGGTGTCGCCGCGCGAGGCGCTGGTGTTCGGCGTCGCGCTCGCGGTCGTCTCCACCCTGCTGCTGGGCTTCGGTGTCAACTGGCTCTCCGCCGGGCTGGCGCTGGGCGCCCTGCTGTTCTACGTGTTCGTCTACACGCTGGGGCTCAAGCGGCGCACCTCGCAGAACATCGTCTGGGGCGGCATCGCCGGCTGCATGCCGGTGCTGATCGGCTGGTCCTCGGTCACCGACTCGGTGTCCTGGGCCGCGGTCGCGCTGTTCCTGGTGGTGTTCTTCTGGACCCCGCCGCACACCTGGGTGCTGTCGATGAAGGTGCGCGACGACTACCTGCGCGCGGGCGTGCCGATGCTGCCGGTGGTCAAGGGCAACGTCGCGGTCGGCAAGCAGGTCGTCGCCTACTCCTGGGTGATGGTGGCGACCTCGCTGGCGGTGTGGCCGCTGGGGCACATGAGCTGGCTGTACCCGGTGGTGGCGGTGGTGCTCGGCGCGGCGTGGCTGCGCGAGGCGCACGCGCTGTACGGCCGGGCCAAGGCCGGGATCGTGGGCGCCAAGCTGAAGGAGATGCGGCTGTTCCACTGGTCGATCACCTACCTGTCGCTGCTGTTCGTGGTCTGCGCGATCGACCCGTTCGTGAAGTAAGGCTGAAGCGGAGAGAGCCCCGGTCCGACGGATCGGGGCTCTCTCGCGTCCGGGGCGCCGTCGAGTTCTCGAACCGTCTCAGCGGGCGGGCAGTTCGGAGGGACCGACGTGGCCGTCCAGCCAGTCCTTGAGCGGCTGGGAGGCGCGTAGGAAGGCGGTGATCCGGGCGTAGGCGGTCCGGGTGCCGAGCCACTTCGCGGGCGCCCACTCCTGCCAGGCCACCAGGCCCTTGTGGCGCAGCAGCTCGATCCTCGGGTGGTCCTTGGGGAAGCCGCGCGGGGCGGACTTGAGGGAGTCCCGGCCGAACACCTGCGGGCCGTCCTTCTCCACCGTGGCGATCACCCGCTCCAGCTCGGCGCCGCTGACGTCCTCGGCGACGGCGGCACGGTAGCGCTCCAGCTGGTCCGGGGCGAGGCGGTACATGCCGTTGCCGCAGACCAGTCCATCGGCGGAGAGCTGGATGTAGCCGCCGGTCTCCAGGTGCGCGCCGATGTGCGTCTTGTACGGGGACTTGTCGGCGCTGAAGCGGATGTCGCGGTTCGGGCGGAAGATCTTCCCCGGACCGAACTCCGGCTCCAGATCGGCGAGCAGCAGCTCCATCGGGGCCCGTACGGCGTCGTCGTACTGCTCCTTGTGGGCCTGCCAGAAGGTCTTCGAATTGTCGGCCTCCAGGTGCTCGTAGAAGTCGAGCGCCTCGGCCGGCCAGCCTTGGAACGTCACGTCTCCAGTATGTGGCCCGGTGCACAGGCCGCTCCCGTCGCCAGCGCGTCTACCGGTGGGTAGCATGCGGGCATGAGCAGCGCAGAGACCGCCACCGCCGCCGCGCCGGACGCCCGTACCGAGCGCCGCGCCAAGCGCATCGCCAAGAACCTGACCAGCTTCGCCCAGCAGCACGGCGGCAGCGCCGACGCGGTCGTCGAGTACGTCGGCGCCGTGGCCACCCGGATCGTGGTGGTCGGCGCGGACGGCGCCTGGGGCGACCAGGTGGCCCCGAGCTACGCCGTCGGCCGCCGGGCCGCCGAGCTGGCCGGGCTGACCCTGCACGACGACTTCGAGGGCGAGCTGGGCCTCAAGGTCAAGACCGGCGCGTACGAGTGGAAGCGGATGGCCGGCATCCAGCTCGGCGGCTGATCCTCGGCTTTGGTACACGGCGACGGCCCGGCTCCCCCAGGTGGGGGAGCCGGGCCGTCGTCTTCAGATGGGCAGGTTCCAGCCCGGCCCGTCCTCGCGCCCGATCCACACGCGTTGTCCCGAGCCCGAGACGGTGATCCCAAAGCCTTCCTGGTGCGGCTGGCCCGCGTCCTGCCAGGCTTCGACGGCACTTTCCACCAGGTCCCAGAGTCGGAGCGGGCCGCGCTGGACCACGGTCCACCCGCCTCCCGGGTTGGGCACGGTCCGGGCCTGCGATCCCGTGGCCACGTCCCAGAGGATCTGCTGCCCGCCCGCTCCCATCCGCTCGGCCGAGGGCGCTGCGAGTTGCGCGACCCAGTTGCCGGTCCAGGTGCCGATGATCTCGGGGTCGATCCGGGTCGGGCGTTCGTCTCCGGGTAGCAGCGACAGGCTTTGGCGGGGTGGCCGGTCGTGGGGTCGGGCGATCATGAAACTGGTGTAACCGGGCAGGAAGCGGCCAGTGGCTTCTCCGGGGCCGGTCACGACCAGCAGCGCGAGACCGAAGCCGAAGGACCAGCCGGACAGCGTGACCAGGATCCGGCCGCCGGGCTTCACCTGGTGCAGCCACGGAAGCGGGACGTAGCGGACCGAACAGGTGGCGATGAGCCGGTCGTACTGATCCCCGTCCGGGTCGCCGAGCAGCCCGTCTCCGATGATCAGCCGCGGGGAGTACCCGGCCGCCTTGATGGCGGCGGCGGCAGCCTCGCCCACCTTCGGGTCGTATTCGATGCTGGTGAGGTTGGAGTCGCCGAGTCGGTGGGCGCCGAGGGCGGTCGAGTAGCCGGTTCCGGTTCCGATCTCCAGGACCCGGTGCCCGGCCTCGGTGCCGAGCTGGTGCCACATGCGCAGAACCAGGGACGGCAGGGTGGACGACGAGGACGGGGCCCCGGTCGCGGTGCCGCCGGTCACGTCCTCGGGGCGTGTCCGTCCGTCGAGTTGGGTGATCAGCGTCTCGTTCGAGTAGACGTGCTCCAGCCAGCCGGGCTCGCCCTTGAACACGGGCCGGTAGGCGGTTGGATTGCTTCCCGGGACCGGCAGGAAGAACGACCCTGCGAACAGTTCCCGGGGGACCGCTCTGGCGGCGCTCTCCCATTCCGGGTCGGTGATCCTGTCATCCCCGGTGAACGCGTCGACCAAGGCGGCGCGGAGCTGATCCGATGTGCTCACGTACCGGAACCTTTCACTAGCTGGTCGGCGATGGCGTGGGCGATCGCCGTGGTGGTCTCGGCCGGCTGCCATGCCCACTGGCCGTTCGGGTTGCACTCAAGGAAGTACCAGTCCCCGGCGGAGGTCATGGCGAAGTCGAACGCGCCGTACACCAGGCGGAATTCGCCGAGGTAAGCGGCGATCGAACGTGCGACCGGCTCGGGGATGTCGATCGCCGTGCAGGTCATCCGGTCCTGCCGCTGACGCCAGTCGAGATCAGGGCTGTCGATCCGGACACCGAACAGGCGGTCGCCGACGGCGGTCACCCGTACGTCGAAGGCCTTGTCGACCTTGGCTTGGAACATGTGCGGGCACACGCTTACTGCTGCCGTGATTTCGGCCTCGGACACCTCACGCACCCACACGGCGTGGGGTTGCCCGTTGACCGAGTAGGGGGTGTTCCAGAGCGGCTTGTAGACCGCCCCATCGGTGTGGGACGTCACGAACTCCCGCGCCTCGTGCTCGTTGTCCGTGATCACCGTGTCGGGGACCAGGAACCCGAAGCGCTGCGCGGCGGCAAGCTGCGCCGGTTTGTGCTCAGCGGCGCGGTTGGCCCACGGGTGGTTCACGTAGTGCGCGTCGGGGAGTGACGCGAGGATGCCACCCGCGCCCCAGAAGCACTGCGAGGCGGCGAACCGGCGGTCCTGCCCGTCCAGGTCGGGCGGGCCTTCGTAGGGCGAGGCCCGGCGCACCCAGACGGACCGGACTCCGGAGAGATCGAGTTCCCGGCTGGCGGTGTGCAGGGTGCCCCGCTGGTCGCCCGTGCGGTACGCGGCGGTCAGCGAGGCACCCGTGTGCAGGTCAGTGCCGGGATCGAGACGGACCACCGGAACCCGGCGCTCCGCGAGCACCCGCAGTACCGCATCCGCTGTCACGTCAAGGGGATTGGTCAGTACCAGCACCGACCCGCTTCGGTTGCCCATCAGCCAGAACTCTGGTCCTGGTCGTAGGACTCGGTGCTGTCGGCGTCGGTGGCCCCGCCCGGCCCGGCCCCGTCGCCGGGCGAGGTGGTGGTGGGCGTGAGTCCGCTGGTGCTGGTGCCGTGCGCGCCCATCTCGACCGTGCGGCCGTGCTCGTCCACGAACACGGCGACCTGCGTTTCGGGGTCGATCACGGGCGTCAGGGCGGGGATCGGGCTGGACTCGGGGTACGGCCCCATGCGGGTGGTGCCCCACGGTGCGGTTGTCATCTGTACTGCGCCTCCTGATTCATGGTGGTGCGAGGTGATCCCGCCCGCGCCGCCGGCCCGGCGGCGCGGGCGGGAGTTCAGTGGGAGCGATTGATCAACACCAGGGCCGCGACGACGACGTGCAGCCCGGCAGCGGCGGATACCCCGTAGGCGGCCCAGACCTGTGTCGGATCAGGGGCGGACGGCGGCGCATCGTCGGAGTCGTAACCGTCGTCCGGCGGCTGCCAGTTCACCGGGAAGTCGGCATGGAAACGGCGAGGTCGGCGTGGACGACCTTCCCGAACGGGAGGGCCGTGACGCCCCAGCGGCCGTGAGTGAGCCGGTGGACCATCGCCAGACCCCGGCCCGACGTGGCGTCGGGCCCGGCCTGGATCATCACGGGCATCGAGCGGGAACCGTCACCGACGAGGATGCGGACGGTGCGGTCGGTCGGGCGGCGCACGGCAACGACCATGCGCGTCTGGCAGCCGGTCTTGATGGAGTTGGTGGCCAGCTCGCTGACGATCACCGAGGCGTCGTCCACCAGGTCGTCCCGCCCCCACTCCCGCAGCTTCGCCACGACGAACCGGCGCGCAGCGGCCACCGATTCCGGCAGGTAGGGCAGCAGCAGGCTGGCGACCGGCATCGAGCTGGCGTAGGGAGGCGCGTGAGCCTCCAGCAACGCATGCGGCATGGCAACTCCAATGTGAACTGGCCCGACCGGCAACGGGGTCGAGTACCTAATTCGGCTGAGGATCCGGGCATTCGAGGGCCGCGTGCTGCTTCGTCGGAACTACGATTTCCGAGCCGCATCACGGCCCCGCGTCGCATCTACGACGCTACGCTGCGTGACGCACCGGTCCGACGGACCGCCAGTACGAGTTACCCGGCCGATCAAGGCCAGGGGGAGTCCCGATGGCTGCGCAATCGCCGACGAGGCGAGAAACAACACTGACTGGGAGTCGGCCTTCACCTGAGCGGGAACCGGAAGGTGCCATCGCCGGCTATCTCTTCAAGGTCATTCGCGAGCAGATCCCGCGGACTCAGGAGGAGTTGGCGGAGGAGCTTGGTGTCGACAAGAGCACTCTCCAGGGATGGGAGTCCGGACGGCGTCCGCTGTCGTCCACCAGAGCGGGCAACCTCGTGGCGATGCGCCGCAAGCTGATCATTCTCGGTGCCCCGCCGGGCTTGGTGGACATGCTCTCCACTGCGATGGACGCTGACCTCCTCCTGGGCGAGATTCTCAGAGCGGAGCCGATCAGGGCCCGGCTTCGTGAACACCCGCTCGCAGGATGGGTTCTTACGCGAGACACCACGCACATGATCGGCTGGGCGGTCAGCGGAGTCCTCCCCGGAGTGGTCGCCGCGTACTCGACGATTCCGGTCGCGCGACGTGGGCCGGTTGCGTCGTCGCCTCTACTCGAACCCGGGCTGCGAGAACGGTTCTTCCAGAAGGTCCGGACTGCCTCGGATGTGGCAGGGCAGGCTGGATCGGACGCGGCTCTTCTGCGTCGACAAGCCTGGTACCTCGCTTCGTACGACCGGCAATGGGATGCTGCGAATTGGTTTGATGGATTGCGCCGCAGGGGTGCGTTGACTGCGACTGTCGATGGCTGGTCTCCACGATGGGCCGAAGCGAGATCGGTTGCGGCGGCGTTGGCTCGTCAGGGCGACCCGACTTTGCTGGGGGACTTCATCAACAGATCCATCGCCGACCATGACCAGGCCGAGGCAGCCAACCTGAACTACTGGGCGCATTGGCTCGGACTCGACCGCCGCCCTCAGACGGATGACTGTTTCATGGCTGAGCGTGACCGACCAGCCTGGGACGCCTCGGCGCTCCTACGGGAACTCGCCGTGCGGCTCGACCGGGCCGTTGAGTACACCGATTTGTACGTTCATTCCGTCTGGGCCCTGGTCCTCTCTCGCCGGAACCTGCTCGACTCCGATCCTTATGTGGCACGGGAATTGGCTGGAAGAGTTGGCGTTCTGCTCGATGATGGAACTCTGTCTTCCGAGTCCCGGCGCAAGTTGGAGTCCGTGTACTACGGTCTCCGGACAGGCGGTTACCGCGTTTGAGAGAGGGCGGCCATGGCAGAGAACGGGCAGGCGAAGGGCACTGCGGGATACCTGTTCGAAGCGGGGATGCTCAAGCGGGCGAAACGGTCGGGCTGGTGGATCGCCGGGGTGAAGGACCCCGAGACGATCGCTGAACACTCCTTCCGTACCGGTGTCGTTGGTGCGGTCCTCGCGATGATGGAGGGTGCCGACCCGGCGAGGGTCGCCCTGCTGTGCCTTTTCCACGACACGCAAGAAACTCGCATCGGCGACATCCCGCACATCGGCCGGCGATACCTCACCGCGGCCTCCAACGAGCGGGTAACTGCCGACCAGGTCAGCGCCGCTCACCCCGCTGTTGTAACCGGGGTCAACGCAGTCGTCGAGGAGTATGAGAACGGTGAGAGCCCGGAGGTGGTTGTCGCGCACGACGCCGACAAGCTCGAATGCCTCCTCCAAGCGGTCGAGTACCGGGAGCAGGGCTACCAGAACGTCCAGCCCTGGATCGACAGCAGCCTCGGCAGCCTGAAGACCGACTCTGCCCGGGAACTCGCCGAGGCAGCTCTCACCATGACCTCGCTGGAGTGGCAGAAGGTCTATCTCGGGTCCTCCGCGCATGGGTGACAGCGTCGGGGCGGCCACGCCTCTTCACTCGGTGTCCGTCGCGGGGGTGGTGGTGCGCGAGGACGGCCGGGTGCTGGCGATTCGCCGGGCTGACAACGGGATGTGGGAGCCGCCGGGCGGGGTGCTGGAGCTGGCGGAGTCCGTTGAAGACGGCGTGCGCCGCGAGGTCTACGAGGAGACCGGGATCAAGGTCGGCGTGGAGCGGCTGACCGGCGTCTACAAGAACGTGAGCCGAGGGATCGTCGCCCTCGTCTTCCGCTGTCGACCGGAGAACGGGGCGGAGCGGACCTCGGACGAGTCGGTCGAAGTCGACTGGCTCACACCGGACGAGGTCTCCGACCGCATGGCCGAGGTCTATGCCGTACGTGTCCTGGACGCGCTTCGGGACGACACGGCACCAAGCATCCGAACCCACGACGGCCGACACCTGCTGTGACAATGTCGATTCGCCCGCTGGCGGCGAACAGGTGGGTTACGTAGAGGCCCCCATCCCGAGGGGGCCTCTACGTAAAAACGTCTTCACCGAGCCGCTGCGCGCAATCCTCGGACGCGCCAACGACTCCGAGTACCTGCGGACGATCGTCAACGGCGGTGGCCTCAAGGACCTGTACGGCGAGGTGTCGGCCGAGTTCACCCCAGAACACCACCTGCGGCGGGTTCTGCGACTCCTGCGGTCTGCTGTCCAACCGCTGGCGCAACCGAGCGCGGCCTGCCGCCGGTTGTCCGGCTGCCGATCATCCCCATCCAGGATCTGCTCCGGCGCCTCCCGGCGGCCGGGTAGCCGACGAAGGACACCCACCGCAATGACGACCCCTACAACCACAGCGCACATCCTCCGTCACGCTCTGGCGCAGGCGGCGGCCACCGACGCCGATACGATCCCGAACGACGCACACCTGCAGCACGATCTCGGGATCGACAGCCTCGCCCTCCACGAGCTCGTCGTCACCCTGGAGACGCGCCTGAACATGGTCATCCCGGACGAGGAGGTCGGCCGCCTGCACACCATCGGCGACCTGAACGACCTGCTCGCCCGGCACGGCCACCCCACCGGAGAGGGCACCACCGCGTGAGCATGCAGCAGATCACCCCCAAGCAACGGGGCTACCTGATCGTCAACTCCCACCCCACCGGCAGCGACGCCACCGTGCACCGGCTGTGGGAGTCCATCACCCCCGCCGCCCGCACCGGGCGGGCCCCGGTCGCCCTGGTGCTGGGCTCCAGCGCCGGGTACGGCCTGGCGATCCTGCTGGCCGGCCTGCGCCGCCACGGCATCTGCGGAGTCGGCGTCGCCTACGAGACGCCGGCCAGCGAGCGGCGCACCGCCACCGCCGGCTGGTACCGCACCGCCGCGACCGCCGGCCTGGTCGAGCAGGCCGGCGGCGACTTCACCTTCGTCAATGCCGACGCCTACGCGGACGCCACCCGCGCAGAGGTCCTCAAGCTCCTGGCCGACCGGTACGGCGCGGTCGACTACCTCATCTACTCCCTCGCCTCGCCCCGGCGCACCGACCCGGCCACCGGCGAGGTCCACCACTCGGTGATCAAGCCGCTCGGCCACCCCTACACCTCACCCTCCCTCGTCTTCGAGGATGGCGTCCCCCAGATCGGCAGCATCGACCTCACCCCCGCCGACGAGGCCGAGCACGCCGCAACCGTGAAGGTCATGGGCGGCGAGGACTGGCGGCTGTGGGTGCAGGCCCTGGCCGACAACAACCTCCTGGGCCCCGATTTCACTACTACCGCGCTGTCCTACGTGGGCTCTGAGATCACCGCACCGGTCTACCGCCAGGGCACCATCGGCGCCGCCAAGGAGCACCTGGAGGCGACCGCCGAGCAGTTGCAGACCACTGTGCTGGCCGACCGGGGCCGGGCGTTCACCGTCGTCGCCGGTGCCGCCGTTACCCAGGCCTCCACCGCCATCCCCTCCATCGCCCTCTACACCTCGCTGCTGCGCAACGTCCTCGGCGAGGACGGCTGGCACACCACCACCGACCAGGCCGTGGACCTGTGGGAGCAGCTGAGCGGCGCGAAGTCGCTCGTGCTGGACGGGCAGGGCCGCATCCGCCTGGACGGCTGGGAACTCGAGTCCGCAGTGCAGCAGCGGGTGCGGGAACTGTGGGCCGACCCTGCGGGGGCGCTCGCCGCCGACCCGGCCGGTCCCGACTGGTTCTACAGCCAGTTCCGTCAGCTGTACGGCTGGGACGTCCCCGGCGTCGACTACACCACCGAAGCTGAGACGTCGGTCCCCTGGCCCGCCCAACAGCGATAGCAACGAACGCGGGTGGCCCTGGTCCGCTCGGGATCGTGAGCGGATCAAGGCCACCAGCATGGCGAGCTCCATGTGATGGGGGCCTTCTACGCACCTCAGAGGGAGCCTGCGGAAGGCCCGGGGCTGGGTATGCAGAAGGCCCGCATCCTGCGATGCGGGCCTTCTGCGTGCCTTAGAGGCTAGAGGCTGGCGGTCTCAGGTGTCCGCTGGGCCGGGGCGTCGGTGGGGGCCTCCTCGGCCTCGCGGGTGCGCAGGGCGAGGGGGATACGGAGGGCGGCGATCCAGGTGAGCGTGGCGCCGAGCATGTGGAGGCCGACCATGAGCTCGGGGGCGTCGGTGAAGTACTGGATGAAGCCCAGGACGCCCTGGAGGAGGAGAACTGCGAGCAGTTCCTTGGTGCGGGACTTGGCCGCCTGCGGGGCCTTGATCGCCGCGAAGACGAAGATCATCGCGATGGTCAGGCCGACCGAGATGAAGGCGAAGTCGGCGTGGAACTGGGCCAACCTGTCGTAGTCGATCGGGATGCGCGGGACGATCTTGTTGTCTTGGGGCGTTCCGGGGTGGTGTCCGGCGCCGGTCACCAGGGTGCCGGCTGCGACCAGCAGGCCGACCACGGTGACCAGGACGTAGGAGAGCTGGTGGATCGGTCGGGCTACCGCGAGCTTCGGCGGGCCGTCGCCTTCCTTCGCCCGCTCCCACATCAGCAGGGCGACCCAGACCAGGGCCATCGCGGCGATCATGTGCGCCGCGACGGTGTACGGGTTGAGACCGGTCAACACGGTGATGCCGCCGAGCACGGCGTTGCTCATCACCAGCCAGAACTGCGCCCAGCCGAGCTTGGTCATGCTGCGCCGCCAGGGGCGGTGGCAGCGGGCGGCCAGGATCGCCCAGCCGACGGCGGCGCTCAGCACGTAGGTGAGCATCCGGTTGGTGAACTCGACGATGCCGTGGAAGCCCATCTCAGGGGTGGGCGTGAGGCTGTCGCCGGTGCAGCGGGGCCAAGTGGTACAGCCGAGGCCGGAGGCGGTGAGCCGGACGGCGCCGCCGGTGACGACGATCACGACGCTCATCACCAGCGCGGCGAACGCGGCGCGCCGGACCATCGCGGCGGAGGGCTGCCAGCGCTCGGCGAGCAGGGAGAAGGGGGTACGCACGGCATTAATCGTAGGCGGCCTTACAAGCGATCTTGGGGCGGGGCGCGGGCGGGGTGACCGGGAGCGCAAAGCGGACGGTTCGGGCAAGGCGGTCAGTGGTCTTGACCATTCATCCGCCTGGTCGGAAGGGTGTGGATCGGTCCGTACCTCTTTCGGTCCCTTCCGAGCTGACCTTGACCGCCGGGGCCGCCGATCAGTCTGAAAGGTGACGAAGTTCAGTCAAGTTTGCCGAATCCGCATTCGGCGAGGTGGCGGCTGTGATGGGCTGGTCAAGCACATCCGGGAACGGACCGACAGGCGAAATCCGGTCGCACGGCGGGGTGTGGCGAGGTGCGGGAGTGCCGGTAGAGTCCCCCGGACAGTCGTAGCGGGCCACCGCGAACCACTTCAACCCGCCTGCTGCGCAAGACCGTTCGGAGGGGAACAGGGTAATGGCGCGACAGCAGCGGCACATTCGGATCGGTGCGACGGCACTCGCCGGCACGGCGGCGGCCGGTTTTCTCCTGCCCTTGGCGCTGGCCACCAACGCCTCGGCGCACGTACCGACTTGGTCGGTGACCTGCGACAAGGTCGTCATCGATCTGATCAACTACAGCCCCAAGCCTGACGTGAAGAACACCGTCAGCCTCACCATCGACGGCGAGAAGGTCCTGGACGCCAAGGCCTTCCCCGCGGAGTTCCACGGCACCTTCCCGGTGAAGGACCACGACGCCCCGGTCAAGGCGAACCTGGTGGTCACCACCACGGAGAACCCGGCCGAGAAGGGCTGGAACATCAACGAGACCAAGACCATCGAGCCGTGCCACACACCGACTCCGACTCCGACTCCGACTCCCACCAAGACCCCCACCCCCACCCCCACCCCCACCCAGACGCCGACCCCGGTCCCGACTCCGAGCACCACCCCGTCGGGAACCCCCTCGGCCACCCCGACCCCGTCGGCCCCTTCAGTCCCGTCGCAGACGACCACCCCCAGCCAGGCCCCGGCCGCCCCGGCGCCCGCCACCAGTGCCCCGGCGCTCGCCCAGACCGGTAGCAGCGACGCCACCCCGATGATCGCGGCGGTCGGCGGCGGGGTGCTGCTGGTCGGCGGCGCGCTCGTGCTGCTCGCCCGCAAGCGCCGCGGCGGCAGCCAGGGCTGACGCGCCGTCGGCCCAAAACGACAACGCCCCCGGCCAGTTGAGGCCGGGGGCGTTGCGCGTTGAGTGCTGAGGACTATTCCCACCGGAAGAAGCGGGCGGCCGCCGCGAGGCCGAGCACGGACCAGCCGGCCAGGATGCCCAGGTCCGACCAGGGCACCCCGGCGCCGTGCTGGAGCACCGACCGCAGGCCGTCCGAGAGTGCAGAGATCGGCAGCAGCTCCAGCACCGACCGCACGGCCCCGGGGAACTTGCTGAGCGGCACGATCACCCCGCCCGCGAGCAGCAGCAGGATGAACACCAGGTTGGCGCCGGCCAGCGTGGCCTCGGCCTTCAGGGTGCCGGCCATCAGCAGGCCGAGCCCGGAGAAGGCGGCGGTGCCGAGGACCAGCAGCGCGGCGACGGTCAAGGGGTTGCCCTGCGGGGACCAGCCGAGCGCCAGCGCGATCACCGACAGCAGGGCGACCTGCAGCGCCTCGGTGACCAGCACGCAACCGGTCTTGGCGGTCAGCAGCGCCCAGCGGGGCAGCGGGCTGGCGCCGAGCCGCTTGAGCACGCCGTAGCGACGCTCGAAGCCGGTGGCGATGGCCTGCCCGGTGAAGGCGGTGGACATCACGGCGAGCGCGAGCAGGCCGGGCGCCAGGAAGTCGACCCGCTTGCCGGGGCCCTCCACCGCGACGATGTCGACGGCGGAGAAGAGCACCAGCAGCACGGTCGGGATGACCACGGTGAGCAGCAGCTGCTCACCGTTGCGCAGCAGCATCTTCGTCTCGAAGGCGGTCTGGGCGAGCAGCATCCTGCCGACCGGCGCGGCGCCCGGCTTGGGCGAGTAGTCGGTCGAAGTCACGAGCGGAGCTCCCGTCCGGTCAGGTCGAGGAAGACGTCTTCGAGGCTGCGGCGCTGCACGGACAGCCGCTCGGGCAGGATGCCGGAGGCCGCGCACCAGCCGGTGACGGTGGCCACCAGCTGCGGGTCCACCGGCGCCTCGACGCGGTAGCTGCCGGGGGTGGTCTCGACGGCGGTGGCGCCCGCGGGCAGCTCCTTGAGCAGCGGGCCGAGGTCGAGCCCGGGCGGGCCGTCGAAGCGCAGGGCGTTCTCGGCGCCGCCGCGGCACAGCTCCTCGGTGGTGTCGTGGGCGATCACCTTGCCGCGGTCGACGACGGCGACGCGGTCGGCGAGCTGCTCGGCCTCGTCCATGTGGTGGGTGGTGACCACCACGGTGACGCCGTCCCGGCGCAGGTCGCGGACCAGCTCCCAGGTGGCGCGTCGGGCCTGCGGGTCGAGGCCGGCGGTGGGCTCGTCCAGGAAGACCAGCTCGGGGCGGCCGACCACGGCCATCGCCAGGGCGAGCCGCTGCTGCTGGCCGCCGGAGAGCCGGCGGTAGGTGGTGCGGCCGCAGGAGCCGAGGCCGAGGCGCTCGACCAGGGCGTCCACGTCCAGCGGGTGGGCGTGCAGCTTGGCGGTGTGGCGCAGCATCTCGACGGCGCGCGCGCCCGCGTACACACCGCCGGACTGCAGCATGACGCCGATCCGGGGGCGCAGCTGCGCGCTCTGGGTGACCGGGTCGAGGCCGAGGACGCGGACGGTGCCGGCGTCGGGGCGGCGGTAGCCCTCGCAGGTCTCGATGGTGGTGGTCTTGCCGGCGCCGTTGGGGCCGAGGACGGCGGTGATCGCGCCGGTCGCGATGGTGAGGTCGAGACCGTCCACGGCCGACTTGTCGCCGTAGCGCTTGACCAGCCCGGCGATCTGGACCGCGGGTTCGGAGTGCATACCGGCGAGTGTAAGAGGGCCGAACGGACCTGCCGGACGGCAGCCCGGATGATCGTTCACACAGGTCAGGTAAGCCTTGCCTGCGTGACAGATGACACCGGTGAGGCCTGGATCACGGCTTGTCCTGACGGAAGTAATTACGCAACACTGGTGTTGTGAAAAACATGCGCGAGCACGCCCCGCAGCGGGAGGCCGAACCGGCCCCCGACTGTGACGTGCCCGTGACGGCGGCCGAGGTGCTGCTGGAGGGCCACCGCGCCACCCGCGACCGGGTCGCCCGCTCGATCCTGGACCACGGCCCCTCCTCCGCCGCCGACCTGGCGAACCGGCTCGGCCTCACCGCCGCCGCCGTCCGCCGCCACCTCGACGGACTGGCCGCCGCCGGCCTGGTCGAGTCCCGCGAGCAGCGGGTCTACGGCAGCCGGGGCCGCGGCCGTCCGGCCAAGGTCTTCGCCCTCACCGACGGCGGCCGGGACGCCTTCTACCAGGCCTACGACCAGCTCGCGGCCGACGCGCTGCGCTGGATCTCGGACGCGGTGGGCGGCGGCAAGGCGGGCGAGGAGGCGGTCGCCGCCTTCGCCCGCGCCCGGTTCGGCAGGCAGGGCGAGAAGTACCAGGAGACCCTGGCCCGGGCCGAGGCGCAGGAGCGCCCGGAGGCCCTGGCCCAGGCGCTGAGTGCGGACGGGTACGCTGCCACGGTGCGGCGTGTCCCGTCGGCCGCGGCCAAGGCCCCGGCGGGCGCCCAGCTCTGCCAGCACCACTGCCCGGTCGCGCACATCGCCGAGCAGTTCCCGCAGCTCTGCGAGGCGGAGACCGAGGTCTTCTCCCAGCTCCTGGGCACCCATGTGCAACGGCTGGCCACCATCGCCCACGGCGACGGGGTCTGCACCACCTATGTGCCGGCACCCGGTGCCGCATCGTCGCCTGCCCAGCCCCCGGCGGGCCGCGGCTCCGATGCAGTGCCGACTGCCGGTACGTCCACCGAAGATTCAGCGTCCGCGCGTTAGGAAGCTCGCATGACTGACACCGTTTCGCACCCCGAGCTCGAGGGCCTGGGCAATTACGAGTACGGCTGGGCCGACCCGGACACCGCCGGTGCCGCGGCCAAGCGCGGGCTCAGCGAGGACGTCGTCCGCGACATCTCGGCGAAGAAGAACGAGTCCGAGTGGATGCTGAACCTGCGTCTCAAGGGCCTGAAGCTGTTCGGCAAGAAGCCCATGCCGACCTGGGGTTCCGACCTCTCCGGCATCGACTTCGACAACATCAAGTACTTCGTCCGCTCCACCGAGAAGCAGGCCGAGTCCTGGGAGGACCTGCCGGCGGACATCAAGGCCACCTACGACAAGCTGGGCATCCCGGAGGCGGAGAAGCAGCGCCTGGTCGCCGGTGTCGCCGCCCAGTACGAGTCCGAGGTCGTCTACCACCAGATCCGCGAGGACCTGGAGGAGCAGGGCGTCATCTTCCTGGACACCGACACCGCGCTCCGCGAGCACCCGGAGATCTTCAAGGAGTACTTCGGCACCGTCATCCCGGCCGGCGACAACAAGTTCGCCGCGCTGAACACGGCCGTGTGGTCCGGCGGCTCGTTCATCTACGTGCCGAAGGGCGTGCACGTCGACATCCCGCTGCAGGCCTACTTCCGGATCAACACCGAGAACATGGGCCAGTTCGAGCGGACGCTGATCATCGTCGACGAGGACGCCTACGTCCACTACGTCGAGGGCTGCACCGCGCCGATCTACTCCTCCGACTCGCTGCACTCGGCGGTCGTGGAGATCATCGTCAAGAAGGGCGGCCGCTGCCGCTACACGACCATCCAGAACTGGTCGAACAACGTGTACAACCTGGTCACCAAGCGCGCCGTGGCGTACGAGGGCGCGACCATGGAGTGGGTCGACGGCAACATCGGCTCCAAGGTCACCATGAAGTACCCGGCCGTCTACCTGATGGGCGAGCACGCCAAGGGCGAGACCCTGTCGATCGCCTTCGCGGGCGAGGGCCAGCACCAGGACGCCGGCGCCAAGATGGTGCACATGGCGCCGAACACCTCCTCGCACATCGTCTCCAAGTCGGTGGCGCGCGGCGGCGGCCGGACCTCCTACCGCGGTCTGATCGAGATCGGCGAGGGCTCGCACGGCGCCAAGTCCAACGTGCTGTGCGACGCGCTGCTGGTCGACACGATCTCCCGCTCGGACACCTACCCGTACGTGGATGTCCGCGAGGACGACGTGTCCATGGGCCACGAGGCGACCGTCTCCAAGGTCAGCGAGGACCAGCTGTTCTACCTGATGAGCCGCGGTCTGACCGAGACCGAGGCGATGGCGATGATCGTCCGCGGCTTCGTCGAGCCGATCGCGCGTGAGCTGCCGATGGAGTACGCGCTGGAGCTCAACCGGCTGATCGAGCTGCAGATGGAGGGCGCGGTCGGCTGACGCTCAGCCGCTCCGCGATCCCATCCGACTTTTGAGGAAGAGAGCACAACGAACAGCCATGGCTGAGCAGAACACCACCGGCTCCACCACCGCCGGTTCGATCGAGGTCGGCACCGCCGGCGCGGGCGCGCAGCTCGCCGGCCCCGGCACCGGCCGGACCGCGGTCCAGCAGCCGATCGACGCGCGCGTCGCGGTCAAGCCCTCCTACGACGTGAACGACTTCCCAGTGCCGCACGGCCGCGAGGAGGACTGGCGGTTCACCCCGCTGCACCGCCTCGGCGGGCTGCACGACGGGACCGCGGCCGCCGCCGAGCGGGGCGAGGACAAGGTCGAGTTCATGCTGCCGGACGGCGTCACCGCCGAGACCGTCGGCCGGGACGACGCCCGCCTGGGAAAGGCCGGCAAGCCGGTCGACCGGGTCGCCGCGCAGGCCTTCAGCGCCTTCGAGCAGGCGCTCGTGGTCACCGTCCCCAAGGACGCGGTGCTGACCGAGCCGGTCAGGATCGACGTGCGCGCCGAGGGCGGGGTCCGCTTCGCCCACGTGGTGATCGACGTCAAGCCGTTCGCCGAGGCCGTCGTGGTGCTGAACCACGTGGGCACCGGCACCCGGGCCGCCAACGTCGAGCTGCTGGTCGGCGACGGCGCCAAGCTCACCTTCGTCTCCGTCCAGGACTGGGACCGGGACGCCGTGCACGCCGCGCAGCACAACGCGCTGGTCGGCCGGGACGCCTCGTTCAAGTCCGTGGTCGTCACCTTCGGCGGTGACCTGGTCCGCCTGCACCCGCGGGTCAACTACGCCGGCCCCGGCGGCGAGGCCGAGCTGTTCGGCCTGTACTTCGCCGACGCCGGCCAGCACCTGGAGCACCGCCTGATCATCGACCACGACAAGCCGCACTGCCGGTCGAACGTGGCGTACAAGGGCGCGCTGCAGGGCCAGGACGCCCACGCGGTCTGGGTCGGCGACGTGCTGATCCGCGCCGCCGCGCTCGGTACCGACACCTACGAGCTCAACCGCAACCTGGTGCTCACCGATGGCGCCCGGGTCGACTCGATCCCGAACCTGGAGATCGAGACCGGCGAGATCGTCGGCGCCGGCCACGCCTCCGCGACCGGCCGCTTCGACGACGAGCAGCTGTTCTACCTGATGGCTCGCGGCATCCCGGCCGACGAGGCCCGCCGCCTGGTGGTCCGCGGCTTCTTCGCCGAGCTGCTGCAGCAGATCGGCGTGGCCGAGGTGCAGGAGCAGCTCATGGAGAAGATCGAGGCCGAGCTGGAAGCGGCGGTCTGACCACGATGACCTTCCTCCGTGCCTGCGCGCTGAGCGACCTCCAGGAGGACGTGCCCAAGCGCGTGGACCTCAACGGCGTGCCGGTCTCCGTCGTCCGCACCGACGAGGGGGTGTTCGCGATCAACGACATCTGCTCGCACGCGAACGTCTCGCTTTCCGAGGGCGAGGTCGAGGACTGCATGATCGAGTGCTGGCTGCACGGCTCCAGCTTCGATCTGCGCACCGGCAAGCCCTCCGGCCTGCCCGCCACCAAGCCGGTCGCTGTCTACCCCGTAAAGATCGAAGGGGACGATGTGCTCGTCTCCGTCAACCAGGAGTCCTGAGTACACATGGCAACCCTTGAAATCCGCGACCTGCACGTCTCCGTCGAGGCCGAGAGCGGCCCGCGCGAGATCCTGAAGGGCGTCGACCTGACCGTGAAGCAGGGCGAGACCCACGCCATCATGGGTCCGAACGGCTCCGGCAAGTCCACCCTGGCCTACTCGCTGGCCGGCCACCCCAAGTACACCGTCACCGGCGGCTCGGTGCTGCTGGACGGCGAGGACGTCCTGGAGATGTCCGTCGACGAGCGCGCCAAGGCCGGCGTGTTCCTGGCCATGCAGTACCCGGTCGAGGTCCCGGGTGTCTCGGTCAGCAACTTCCTGCGCACCGCCGCCACCGCCGTCCGCGGCGAGGCCCCGAAGCTGCGGCTGTGGGTGAAGGAGGTCAAGGAGGCGATGGCCGCCCTCCAGATGGACCCGGCCTTCGCCGAGCGCAACGTCAACGAGGGCTTCTCCGGCGGTGAGAAGAAGCGCCACGAGATCCTCCAGCTGGAGCTGCTCAAGCCGAAGATCGCGATCCTCGACGAGACCGACTCCGGCCTGGACGTCGACGCGCTGCGGATCGTCTCCGAGGGCATCAACCGGGTGCGCTCGACCGGCGAGGTCGGCACCCTGCTGGTGACCCACTACACCCGCATCCTGCGGTACATCAAGCCCGACTACGTCCACGTCTTCGCGGGCGGCCGCATCGTCGAGTCCGGTGGTGCCGAGCTGGCCGACAAGCTGGAGAACGAGGGCTACGAGGCGTATGTGAAGGGCGGCGCTTCCGAGTGACCCATACCCCGCTGTCCGGTCTGCTCGACACCGACGCGATCCGCAAGGACTTCCCGGTCCTGCAGCGCGTGCTGCACGAGGGGAAGCCGCTGGTCTACCTGGACAACGCGGCCACCTCGCAGAAGCCGCGCCAGGTGCTGGAGGCCCTGACCGCCTACTACGAGCGGCACAACGCCAACGTCCACCGCGGCGTGCACGTGCTCGCCGAGGAGGCCACGGCGCTGTACGAGGGCGCCCGCGACAAGGTCGCGGCGTTCATCAACGCGCCGAGCCGCAACGAGGTGATCTTCACCAAGAACGCCTCGGAGTCGCTCAACCTCGTGGCCAACATGCTCGGTTGGGCCGACGAGCCGTACCGGGTGGACGCCGACTCCGAGATCGTGATCACGGAGATGGAGCACCACTCCAACATCGTCCCGTGGCAGCTGCTGTCGCAGCGCACCGGTGCGAAGCTCAAGTGGTTCGGGCTGACCGACGAGGGCCGGCTCGACCTGTCGAACATCGACGAGCTGATCACCGAGAAGACCAAGGTGGTCTCCTTCACCCTGGTCTCCAACCTGCTGGGCACGATCAACCCGGTCGAGACGATCGTCCGCAAGGCCCAGTCGGTCGGCGCGCTGGTCGTCATCGACGCCTCGCAGGCCGCGCCGCACATGGTGCTGGACGTGCAGGCGCTGGAGGCCGACTTCGTCGCCTTCACCGGCCACAAGATGCTGGCCCCGACCGGCATCGGCGTGCTGTGGGGCCGCCAGGAGCTGCTGGAGGACCTCCCGCCGTTCCTCGGCGGCGGCGAGATGATCGAGACCGTCACCATGGGCTCGTCCACCTATGCCCCGGCGCCGCACAAGTTCGAGGCCGGTACCCCGCCGATCGCCCAGGCGGTCGGGCTGGGCGCGGCGATCGACTACCTCCAGGGCATCGGCATGGAGAAGATCGCGGCGCACGAGCACGCGATCACCGAGTACGCGGTGGAGCGCCTGCTGGAGGTGCCGGAGCTGCGGATCATCGGCCCGCGCACGGCCGTGGACCGCGGTGCCGCGATCTCCTTCACCCTCGGCGACATCCACCCGCACGACGTTGGCCAGGTGCTGGACGAGCAGGGCATCGCCGTACGCGTCGGGCACCACTGCGCGCGGCCGGTCTGCCTGCGGTACGGAATTCCGGCGACCACGCGGGCGTCGTTCTACCTGTACTCGACGCCGGGCGAGGTCGACGCGCTGATCGACGGCCTGCACCACGTCCGGAACTTCTTCGGCTGACGGGACGCGCAGGACATGAAGCTCGACTCGATGTACCAGGACATCATCCTGGACCACTACCGCAATCCCCACGGCAAGGGGCTGCGGGACGGCGACGCCGAAGTGCACCACGTCAACCCGACGTGCGGCGACGAGATCACCCTGCGGGTGAAGCTCGACGGCGCGACGGTCGCCGACGTCTCGTACGAGTCCCAGGGCTGTTCGATCAGCCAGGCCAGCGCCTCGGTGCTGAACGACCTGGTGGTCGGCAAGACCGTCGGTGAGGCGCAGGCGGTCCAGGAGGCCTTCCTGGAGCTGATGCAGAGCAAGGGCCAGGGCGAGGGCGACGAGGAGGTGCTGGAGGACGCGGTCGCGTTCGCCGGCGTCTCCAAGTACCCGGCCCGGGTCAAGTGCGCCCTGCTCAGCTGGATGGCCTGGAAGGACGCCACCGCCCAGGCCCTCGCCCACCCCGCCAACGACTGACCCCGCGAAGGAGGACAGACCATGAGTGACGAGAACACCACCACCGACGCCCAGGCCTCCACTGCGGAGGAGCAGCCGAACGGCGTCATCGTCGGCACCACCGCCGGCACCGTGTCGGTCGAGGACCTGACCGAGGCCCTGATGGACGTCGTCGACCCCGAACTGGGCATCGACGTCGTCAACCTGGGCCTGATCTACGGCATCCACATCGACGAGTCCGACGTGGCCACCATCGACATGACGCTCACCTCGGCGGCCTGCCCGCTGACCGACGTCATCGAGGACCAGGCCAAGACCGCCACCGACGGTCTGGTGAAGGACCTGCGGATCAACTGGGTCTGGATGCCGCCGTGGGGCCCGGACAAGATCACCGACGACGGCCGCGAGCAGCTCCGCGCGCTCGGCTTCAACGTCTGAGATCTTCTCTGCGCGAACGCCGCTGCCCGGGACGGTTTCTCCGTTCCGGGCAGCGGCGTTCTCCGTTTCGTAGGGGACGTGGCGGAGGCGGCGCGGGAGGTCCCGGGTGGTCACTAGGGTGTGGCGAAGACCTGGGTCCAGTAGCCGTTCGTGTCGGCGATGCCGGTGTCCTTGTAGGCGCAGTTGAGCATGTTGGCCTTGTGGCCCGAGCTGTTCATCCAGCCGTCGAAGGTGGCCTGCGCACTGCCGTAGCCCTGGGCTATGTTCTCGGCGTAGGCGCTCCACCTGTAACCGGCTTTGGTGACGCGGTCACCGGCGCTGGACCCGTCGGAGCCGGTGTGGGACAGCGTCCCGGTCTTCGCCATGTCGTTGCTGTGGGCCTGGGCCGCCTGGACGAGCTGGGAGTTCACGTTGAGGGCCGGACAGCCCGCGTCGGCCCGTGCCTTGTTGACCAGGGTCAGCACGCTGCCCGTGTCTCCCTGGGTGGGGGCGAGGGCGGGTGCGACGGTCGCCGTGCTGGGAACCGCCACGGAGATCGGTCCTCCGGTGAGCAGCAGCACGGGGACGGCGAGGATGGCTGACAGGCGCCGCGCGGTGCGGGTGTTGATATGCATCGTGGTCCCTTTCTCGGGCTTGCTCGGGACTGTGGAGGGCGTAGGGATGCCGTTCGTGCCGCCACCCGCGGCGGGGGTGCGGGCGCTCTCGGCACCGTCTGCTCCACTGCGATGAGTCGTGCGCCCAGCGGATCCGCCCGTCCGCCCTCATATCTGCGATCTTCCGAGGGGGGCGTGACACAGCCGTGACGCCGCTGTGCCCGGTGGGTCCGGCGATCAGCACCACGCTCACGAGCGGGTGACGCCGCCCGCGCCGCCGACGGGGATCAACGGGCTGGACCTGGCCGCCGCGCACGTGGCGTTTGCGGTCGACAGTGCAGAGCGGGCGGCGGAGCATGGAGAAGGGGCAGATCCGTACACGAAGAGACGGCGGTGCGATGGCCTGCGGCGATCGGCGCTCCCCGGCCCCCGGGCCAGGCGTGCGGCTCGCTCTGCTCGGCG
Source organism: Kitasatospora sp. NPDC018058 (assembly GCF_044327205.1). Taxonomy (NCBI): domain Bacteria; kingdom Bacillati; phylum Actinomycetota; class Actinomycetes; order Kitasatosporales; family Streptomycetaceae; genus Kitasatospora; species Kitasatospora sp. NPDC018058. The sequence goes on from NZ_JBIRFA010000008.1 coordinate 156,027, forward strand.
GCTTCGACCTCTCGGTCGATGCCGCGTCGGTGGCCCTGTCCGCGGGGGCGGAGCGCTTACTCGCCTTCGTGGCGCTGTGTTGCAACGGGAGGGTGCCGCGCGCGCTGGTGGCCGGGACGCTCTGGCCGGACGCCGCGGAGCGCTGCGCGTACGCGAGCCTGCGCTCGGCGCTGTCCCGGCTCCCGGCGGCGGGCCGGGAGGCACTGGAGGTCGGCCCGACCGAGCTGAGGCTGGCCGACGGCGTCGGCGTGGACATCCGCGAGGCGAGGACGCTGGCCCACCGGATCCTGGCGCCCGGTGCGGTCCCCGCCCGGGCGGGCCTCGGGCTGGCGGCCGTCGAGGACCTCTCGGCGGACCTGCTGCCGGGCTGGTACGAGGACTGGACGCTGCTGGAGGCCGACAACTGGCGGCGCCTGCGGGTCCACGCGCTCGAGGCCCTGGCCCGCGCCTTCGTCGGCGCCCGTCGTTTCCCCGAGGCGGTGGCCGCCGCCGGCGCCGCCGTCCGCGCCGACCCGTTGCGCGAGAGCAGCCAGGCCTCGCTGATCCGGGCCCACCTCGCCGAGGGCAACCCCGGCGAGGCCCTGCAGGACGTCGAACGCTACGAGCGGCGCCTGCGGGCGGAGCTGGGGTTGTCGGCTCCGGCGCGGTTGCGGCAGCTGGTCAAGTGGAGCGGGTACGCGCGGACCGGGATTCCGTACCACCTGTTGGTCGATCGCGACCCGCGACAGCCCGGTGTGACGCTGTTCGCTGAGCCGAACAAGGCTGAGGGGACGTACGAGGTGCTGGGGGAGTGGAAGTTCGGCGAAGTCGTCCGGCTGCCGAAGCCGTTCGATTTCGAGATCAGCACCGAGGGATGGAATCCCTGGAACCCGTAGGTCCAGGGTGAAATGCCACCGCCCGGGACGGTCGAGTCCCGGGCGGTGGCATGTGCCGTTGGTGTCAGCGTGTCGTGGGCTTGCGGGCCACGGCGATGGCCAGGGCCGTGCAGAGGAGGGCCGCCAGGGTCGCGAAGCCGCTGACGGCGGGGAGGAGGCCGTAGCGCTGGACCAGGGCGCCGACGGCGATGATGGGGGCGGAGCTGCCGAGGTAGACGATGATCCAGAGGGCGGAGAGCTCGGAGCCTCGGCGTTCCGGGTTCATCGCGGCGACGGCGGTGGTGAACAGGGAGCGGAAGGCCACGCCCTGGCAGATGCCGCCGAGGACGCTGCCGATGAAGAGCAGCGCCGGGGTGCCGGTGTACCCGGCGGCGACGACCAGGCCGAGGCCCGTGGCCAGGCCGGTCATGCCGAGGGCGATGACCAGGCGGTCGGCGGTCGGCGGGACGATCAACTGGGCGGCGGCCGAGGAGCCGAGCAGCAGGGCGGCCACGATCGCGCCGGTCAGGTGCGAGGAGGTGTGCAGCAGCTTGGCGGAGAAGGACGGGGCGAGGGCCAGGTAGACGCCGAAGACGCCGTACGAGATGAACCCGGCACCGGCGGCGAGCAGGAACTCGCGGCGCCCCGCACGCGGCAGCCGCAGGCGCTGCGGGCGCAGGTGGGCCGGGGTGGTGATGCGCGGCGGGGAGGCCGGCGGACGGTTGCGCCCGGGCATCCGCGGGTGGACCACGGCCAGTGGCACGCAGAGCGCCAGGAGCGCGATGGCGTGCAGCAGGAAGGGCGTCAGCAGCGGGTCCGAGCCGTTGGCCAGCAGGGCGCCGACGATCGGGCCGAGCGCGACGCCGCCCGCGGAACAGGCCAGGGTGAGCTTGGCGGCCAGGGTCGGGTGATCCGGCAGCAGGTCGCCGAGGGCGGCCCCGGCGGCGCCGGTGGACAGGCCGACCGCGATGCCCTGGATCGCCCGGCCGGCGGCGAGCTGCCAGAAACTGCCGGAGGTGGCGAACACGACGTCGCCGGCGGCGGCCAGCGCGACGGCGGGCAGGATCAGGGCACGACGGCCGAGGTGGTCGGACCAGTGGCCGACGATGGCCAGCACCGGGACCAGCGCGAAGACGTAGATCGTGAAGAGGATCGTGGTGTCGAGCGGGCCGAGCCCGAGGCGCTGCTGGAGGAGCGGGTAGATCGGCGTCGCCAGGTTGGCACCGATCAGCATCAGCAGCAGGGCGACCGAGACCAGGCCGACGCGGACTCCGCGCATCGCGTTCCAGCGGCTGATCGCGGAGAGCTGGAGCTGGGCGCGCGGCGCGAGCTCCAGGGGGAGCAGGGCCTCCGACAGTCGGCGTCCGTCGAGCTGCGCGGTGGGCAGCACGGCGCCGGCGGGGGAGAGGTCCGCCATGTGAGGGGTCTCCTGTGGCAGGGCACCACCGGGTCGGCGGGATGTGCCGGCGCGCCCGTCCGGAGGCGCTGTGGTGGTGGCCGCGGTGCGGGGCTCCCTGGTGGAGCGGATGAGCTGAGGATTCGGGCTTCGTTGCCCGGTGGACCGCGCGGGGTGTGCGCGGGTACCAGTTCGAAGGATAAAGGGTGGGCGCAAACCGGCGGCGCGCGCCCCTGTACGCGCCCCTTGAGGCCGGGCATCGGGGGTGCCCGACCTATACGCTGAGGTGGTAGACGGGTACGCGGCGCTGATGGGGCTGACCGCTGGCTGAGGGAGAGCGCACAACGATGGCCGGACGACGTCGGAAGAACGCCGGGGCTTCGGCGGGAGAGAGCGCGGCCGAGGCGGTCCTGCCGGCCGACATGGAGCTGCAGGACCTCTACGGGGCGTTCGCCGCGCACGGCCTGGACGACGAGGACCTGGACGACGCCGCCGTCCTGGTGCCGCCGGTGAAGCTGCCGGCCGACCAGGAGCTGGCCGAGCAGGCGAAGGCCGTGCCGATGTTCGGCTACGCCCTGGCGCTGGCCCGCTGGGCCGCCCCGCACCGGGTGGTGGACGAGTTCGGCGACCTGGTCGAGGAGGACCAGGCATCCGCGGCGCGGCTGCTGGGGCTGGCCCCGGCCGAGGGCGAGGTCCCCGAGGAGGCCGAGGTCGAGGCGCTGCGGGCCTGGTCGCTGGCCTGCGACCTGGACCTGGTGGAGCTGGGGACGACCGCGGCCGGGGAGCACGTCGCGGTGCCGGGGCCGGATCTGGAACCCGCCGAGCAGGGGGACCCGGAGACCGTCCTGGAGCTGTGGCTGACCGCCGCCGGGATCGTCCGGGAGCTGGCGGTGGAGGCGGACTCGATGCCGGAAGAGCCGACGGAGCCGTCCGAGGAGGCCGAAGCCGCCGGGGAGGACGAGGACGGGCTCTCCGAGGTCGAGGAGGCCCGGGAGGCCGCCGCCGAGCTGCTCGACGAGGCGCTGCAGGTGCTGTACGAGACCACCGCCTTCGCCGAGCCGGGCAACGAGACGGTGCCGCTGGGCGTGCTGGCCGCGCTGCTGGTGGTGCCGGAGGGCGAGGAGCCGAGCGAGGAGCTGCTCGGGGACATCACCGATGTGATGGTCGCGCTGGACCCGATGCTGGGCGACCTCGCCGAGCTGGGTCTGCTGGACTACCGTCCGATCGACCCGGAGCTGTTCGACGAGGAGGAGGGCGAGGAGCCGGCCGTTGTCGGGGAGGCGCCGCTGGACGAGGAGGAGTCGGCCCGCTTCGGGCTGGTCCGGCTCACCCCGCTCGGTCAGTACGGCATCCGGCAGTGGCTGCTGGAGGACGGCTACGACGCGCCGCTGGTCGGCGAGCTGGCCCAGGGGAACGCGGCCGAGCTGCTGCGCGGGGTGTGCGAGTCGGCCAATGTGCTGCCGGAGGAGGAGCTCAGGGTCTGGATCGCCGGCCGGGAGCCGGCGGCGGCGGCCCGCGAGCTGCTGGCGGCGGCGCGCGGCGACGACGGGTACGGGCCGCTGCGCCGGATGCTGTGCGTCTCGGCACTCAACCTGCTGGGGCCGGGCGCCGAGCCCGCCGTCCGGGAGGTGCTGGACGACCCGGAGCTGGGCGGAGCGGCCAGGGCCTGGCTGTCCGCGCAGGGCGCGGCGGACGTGCCGGTCCCGGATCGGGCGATGGCGCTGTGGACGGTGATCGACACCTTCGCCGCCCAGCTGCTGGACAACGGCGGCGACGCCGAGCTGCTGCGCGAGCTGATCACCGACCTGCCGGTGAACGGCGATCCGGCGGAGTGGTTCGGCGAGCTGTGGCGGGTCGACCACCCGTACACGGCGGACGTCCTGGAGGCGATCGGCGAGCTGCACCCGGACCGGGCGCTGGCCAAGGAGGCGCGCAAGGCGGCCTTCAAGGCGCGGTCCCGGGGCTAGGCCCTGGGGCCATGTCCGGGGCGGCGCTTCACGGGAGGTCCAGCGAGCCGTCCTCGGTGAAGGGGAAGAACGGGTTGTGGGCCAGCTCCCACAGGTGCCCGTCCGGGTCCTCGAAGTAGCCGGAGTAGCCGCCCCAGCCGGTCGGGACCGGCGGCTTGACCACCACGGCGCCGGCCTCGACCGCCGTCCGCAGCGCGGCGTCCACCAGCGCGGGGGACTCCAGGTTCACCGCGAGGGTGACGCCGCGGAAGGAGGGCTCGCCGGTCGAGGGGACGCCCGCGTCGGCGGCCAGCTCCTCGGTCGGGAAGAGGCCGAGCACCGAGTCGGCGGTGCGGAACCAGACGATCTCCGGGCTGGAGGCGGCGGAGCGCTTCCAGCCGAGGCTCTCGTAGAAGCGGGCGCTGCGGTCGAGGTCGGAGACCCCGAGGGTGACGATGCTGATCCGGGCGGGGAAGCCGTGCTGCTCCGGCGTGCTCTGTGCGGTCATACGGCCAGCGTAGGGAGGGCGGCTGACAACCGGGCCGCCTGACACGGCCACCGCCCCCGGAGGGCAGCCGAGCTGATGACCCGGCAGCTCCGGGCACGTAAGGTGGCGTCAGCGGTGCGGGCGCGAGAACTCGGGGGTGCGGCACAGGATGGTGCGGGAGAGCGGCGGAAGGCCCCAGGAGCGCAACGACGGAGGGCCAGGCCCGACCCGGCTGGGCGGGCGGGATCGTTGCGCCGACCAGGAGGATTTCTCCCGCCGGACCCTGGCCGCGCTCGACTTCCCGGTGTACGGCGTGACCGCCGGGCCGGCCCGCCGCGGCGAGGCGCTGGCCGCCTTCGAGACCTGCGGTGGCGAGCTGCGCTGGGTCGAGGTGCAGTGCGGCGACTGGACGTCCGCGGCCGGACCGTACGTGACCGTGCGCACCTACCGGCCGGGGGCCGAGCACGTCGAGCTGCTGCCCGAGCTGGAGGACGTGGTCGAGGACGAACGGGACCGCGTCTACGAGCAGTTGGGCATCGACGAGGGCGACGGGCCGGGCCGGGTGCGGGCGCTGCGCGAGTGGATCACCGTGGACGGCGAGCCCTGCGCGGTGGAGGTGCACGAGGACCGGCCGGTGGCGCCGGGCGGAGCCCAGCCGGGTGGAGCGCAGTCGGCCGGGCCGGTCTGGGCCGGGCGGCTGCGGGTCGGCGGACTGACCGTCACGGTGTGCGGGCGCGGGGTCGTCCCCGGCGGTGTGGAGCTCGGCGGGATAGGGGACTTCGAGCGCTATCTGAGCGGGCGCACCGACCTGCTGCGCGACCTCGCCTCCCGGCGGGCCCGGTACGTACCGGTCGAGGAGCGTGAACTGCCGCCCGTGATCGGGCTGGAGGCGCACCGGGAGCTGATCGCGCAGAGCATCGCGGAGACCGCCGCGATCGAGGCGCAGGTCCGGGTGGGGCGCACACCGAGGCTGCCGCGGGCGCTGCGCGGGGACGCCTGCGCGGTGCGCTGGGAGACGGCGGTGCGCCAGCAGATGCGGCTCGCCACCGAGACCCGGGAGGAGGCCGCGGCGGCGGTGACCTCGATGGTGAACCACCTCAACCGGCTGTCCCAGCAGACGCATTGGCTGATCGGCACGTCGGCGGGTGAGGCGGCCGTGGAGGAGGTCGTCCGGTACACGGTGTTCGCCAGCGAGGTGGCCAGCCTGCCGGCGCAGCGGGCCTGGGAGCAGCTGTGGCGGGAGCGGCCGGGCGGCGGCGGGGCCGCGGTCTGGGAGGAGCACCGGCTGGCCGAGCAGCTGTGGCTGGCGGCCTGGGAGCAGTGGCGGGCAGGGCGCGGATGACCCGGTCCCGGGAGAGCGCTGCTCATGGGTGAGTCGCCGGTCGGCACCTGTCGGTGAGTGACGGGCGTCGATTCCGAAGGGGGTGCCGCCTGCGGACTACTCGTCCGCGGGCAGTCGCAGTTGCAGCATCGCCAGCAGCCGCTGCTGTGGCTGGGCGAGGTCGATGCCGGTCAACTGCTCGGCGCGGCGGACCCGGTAGCGCAGGGTGTTGGGGTGGATGTGCAGGGCGTCGGCGGCGACCCGGACCTCGCCGAGCGCGTCCAGCCAGGCGAGCACCGACTCGGCGAGCCGGGTGCCGTGCCGGCGGTCGTACTCGGTGAGCGCGGTCAGCCGCGGGTCGCGCAGGCCGGTGCGGTCCTGGAGCAGCGCCAGCACCTCGCTGACCAGCACCTCGGCCTGGACGTCGATCAGCGCCGCGACGTCGAGGTCCACCCCGCCGCGGCCCATGGCGTCCAGGATCCGGTCCGCCTGGGCGCGGGAGTCGGGCACCTGGGCCAGGCCGTCGACGGTGGAGCCGATCGCCGCGCGCAGCGGCACCCCGAGGTGCTCCCGGGCCGCCGTGACCACCTCGGTCGCCCAGCCGCGCACGGTGGCCATCGGCAGGCCGGGCGGGAGCTCGGGCAGCAGCACGTAGACCCGGGACTCGATCGGGGCGAGCAGCGCGGTGCGGTGCCGGGCGGCGGTGTGCACCGAGATCAGGCCGGTGACGTCGGAGCGGTGCAGTGCCTCGGTGGCGTAAGCGCCGTACGCCAGTACGGTGGCCGGGCGGCGCACGTCCAGGCCCAGGTGGGTGGCCAGCGACTGCGGGCCGGTGGAGCCCTCCAGCAGCCCGGTCAGCAGGGTCTGGGTGAGTCGGACGTCGGCGGACAACTCGCGGCGACGGCGCACCAGTTGGGCGGCTGCCACCCGGGCGGCGCCGACCAGGGCCTGTTCGGCCAGCGGGGCCAGCGGCTGGGCGCCCTCCTGTACCCAGATGGTGCCGAGCGGCTGCGCCCCGGCCCGGATGCCGACCGCGAGGCGGCGGCGCAGGCCGAGCTCGGGGTGCGGCTCGACCGCGATCGGGGTGTCCGAGGTGCGCAGGTGCTGGAAGATGCCCCACTCGCGGAGCTTGGAGAGGTACGGCTCCGGGCCCTGCCAGCCGAGGATGGACAGCCGGCGCAGGTCGTCGACCTCGTCGGAGTCGGAGGAACGGGAGTAGGCGAGCACCCGGCTGGAGGTGTCCTCGATCGAGACGATGCCGTTGGTGAGCACGGCGACGGTCTGGGCGAGGGAGAAGAGGTCGCCCGCGTTGGGCTCCGGGGCGCCGGGAGCGTCCGGGGCCTCCGGACCGGCGATGATCGCGCGGGCGAGCGAGTCCAGGTGCTCCCAGCGGGTCTCCCGGCGCACCGACAGCAGGGCGACGCCCGCGTCGGTGGCGGCCTCGCGCAGGGCGTCGGCCTGGCCGGGGCCGTCCAGCTTGACCGCGACGGCGGCGGCGCCGGCCCGGCCGGCGGCGCGCAGGGCGGGGAGGGCGGCGCGGCCCCGGGCGCCGATGGCGAGGACGAGTTCGCCGGGGGCGGCGGTGGGCGGGTCCTCCGGGTCGAGGATCGCGACGTCGCGGACCGGGACGTCCAACCCCTGTGGGGCGGCCTGGAGTTCGACCAGCGGCTCGCCCAGGGACATCAGCAGTCGGCGGAGCGGGAGACCGGGGGTGGTCACGCCGGGCCCTCCTTCATCCGCTCGGACAACGCCGTGTGGTTGATTTTAGCCGGGCGGACAGAGTTGTGGTTCGTCATTCCTAAATAGTTGACTCTGACTATTCGACGCTGGATAGTCGGTACTGACCAAGTGATGAGGAACGTTCTCATGGCGAAGCGACGCAAGGTGTCGAACCCGCTGGCCCTCGCGGTCCTGGCCGAGCTCGGAGCCGAGCCGATGCACCCGTACGAGATGGGGCGCCGGCTCAAGGAGCACGGCAAGGACCGGAACATCAAGTACAACCGCAGCTCGCTGTACATGGTCGTGGAGCAGCTGCGGAAGGCCGGGTTCGTCGCCGAGCAGGAGACCGTCCGCGACACCCAGCGGCCGGAGCGCACCGTCTACGCCCTCACGCCCGAGGGCCAGACGGAGCTCATGGACTGGATGCGCGAGTGGATCGCCGAACCACAGGAGGAGTACCCGGCCTTCGGCGTGGCGCTGTGCCTGCTCGTGGTGCTCCCGACCGCGGAGTCGGCCGACCTGCTCGGCCGGCGGCTGGAGGCACTGGACGCCCGGATCGACGCCTCGCGCGCGATGCTGCGCAAGGCCGTCGAGATGGACGTCCACCCGATGTTCGTCGTCGAGGAGGAGTACGCCCTCGCGCTGCTGCAGGCCGAGCGGCGCTTCACCGAGAGCCTCATCGGACAGCTCGGGGAGCCGGACTTCAACCGGACCCTGCAGGAATTCATGAGGAGCCTGGAATGAGCACCACCGGCACCACCGGCACCACCGGCACCACCGGCACCACCCGCACCACCAAGAAGGCCCTGATCATCGGCGGCGGCATCGCCGGTCCGGTGATGGCGCTGGCGCTGCGCAAGGCCGGCGTCGAGGCGGAGATCTTCGAGGCCTACCGGACCTCCGCCGAGGGCATCGGCGGAACCTTCATGATCGCACCCAACGGGCTCGGCGCGCTGGCCCTCGTCGGGCTGGAGGCGGACGTCGACCGGATCGGGCAGGCCGTCGGCCCGATGGTGATCGAGGACGGCAAGGGCGGCGTGCTGGCCGAGTTCACCGGCCTCGCCGACCTGCCGCGCGGACGGTTGATGCGGCGCGCCGAACTGTACGAGGTGTTGCAGCGGCGGCTCGGCGAGACCGGCATCGCGATCCACCACGGCAAGCGGCTGGTCGGCGCCGAGGAGGGCGTCGACGGCATCACCGCCCGGTTCGCCGACGGCAGCAGTGCCACCGGCGACCTGCTGATCGGTACCGACGGCACCGGCTCCACCGTCCGCACCCTGATCGACCCGGCCGCGCCCGCCGCGCAGTACACCGGTCTGCTCGGCATCGGCGGCTACAGCTCCTACCGGCTGCCCGGCCGGGCCGGCCGCGGCGAGTCGGTGCACTTCGCCAACGGCGCCCGCGCCTTCTTCGGCTACTGGGGTCTGGCCGACGGCAGCGGGACCGCCTGGTTCAGCAACATCCCGCAGCCCGAGCCGCTGACCCCGGAGAAGGTCCGCGCCGTCGGCATGACGGAGTGGCTGCGCCGCTGCCGGGAGCTGCACGCCGAGGACCTGCCCGCCCGCGAGGTCCTGCGGATGGCGGACGTGGAGACCATGGAGACCTTCCCCCGGCTGGAGATCATGCCGTCCGTCCCGCACTGGTACCGCGGCCGGATGGTGCTGGTCGGCGACTCGGTGCACGCGCCGTCCAACAGCTCCGGACAGGGCGTCTCGCTGGCCGTCGAGAGCGCCGTCGAACTCGCCCGCTGCCTGCGCGACCTGCCCGACCACACCGCCGCCTTCGCCGCGTACGAGGCGATGCGCCGGCCCCGGGTCGAGAAGATCGCCGCCGACGCGGCCCGCACCAACAACCAGAAGACCTCCGGGGCGGTCGGGCGGATGGTGTTCAAGCTGGTCGCGCCGATCGCGATGCGGACCTTCATGAGCCCGGAGAAGATGCTCCGGCCCGTCCACGGCTACCGGATCGACTGGGACCGACGGGTGACCCCGGTCCCGGGGACGGGCCGTCACGGGCGGGCCGCCTGACGGGCGGTCGTGACCACGAGGCCGTGGGGCCCGTGGGGCCGGTCGTGACCGTCGCGTGACCCCTTTCGTCGGCCCGGACAACGCCGTACGGGGGAATTTAGCCGCCCGGCCAATCATGTGGCCGGGCGGGCAGGAATAGCGTTCGTGCTGTGGCCGGCGTGCGACCCGCGCCGGCAATCCCCCCGCACTGAACGAAGGAGAGCGTGCGCTTCATGGACGCTGTGACCCAGGTCCCCGCGCCGGTGAACGAGCCGGTCCACAGCTACGCCCCCGGCAGCCCGGAACGGGCCCGTCTGGAGGCCAAGCTGAAGGAGCTGGGCGGCCAGGAGCCGGTCCAGCTGACCATGACGATCAACGGTGAGCGCCGGATGGGCGGCGGCACCGAGATCCACGTCGTCCAGCCGCACAACCACGCGGCGAGGCTCGGCACCCTGCGCAACGCCACCCAGGCCGACGCGCAGGACGCCATCGACGCTGCCCTGGCCGCGGCCCCGGCCTGGCAGGCGCTCTCCTTCGACTCCCGTGCCGCGATCTTCCTCAAGGCCGCCGACCTGCTGGCCGGCCCCTGGCGCGAGACCCTGGCCGCCGCCACCATGCTCGGCCAGTCCAAGACCGCCCAGCAGGCCGAGATCGACACCCCCTGCGAGCTGGTCGACTTCCTGCGCTTCAACGTGCACTTCGCCCGCCAGATCATGGCCGAGCAGCCGATCTCCTCGGACGGCGTGTGGAACCGCAGCGACCACCGCCCGCTGGAGGGCTTCGTCTACGCGATCACCCCGTTCAACTTCACCGCGATCGCCGGCAACCTGCCGACCGCGCCCGCGCTGATGGGCAACGTGGTGCTGTGGAAGCCGTCCCCGACCCAGCAGTTCTCCGCGCACCTGCTGATGCAGCTGCTGGAGGAGGCCGGCCTGCCCAAGGGCGTCATCAACATGGTGACCGGCGACGGCCTGGATGTCTCCGCCGTGGCGCTCAAGCACCCGGCGCTGGCCGGCATCCACTTCACCGGCTCCACCGCCACCTTCCAGCACCTGTGGCGTTCCGTGGGCGAGAACATCGCCGGCTACCGCACCTACCCGCGGATCGTCGGCGAGACCGGCGGCAAGGACTTCCTGGTCGCCCACCCGTCCGCCGACCCGAAGGTCCTGAAGACCGCGATGACCCGCGGCGCCTTCGAGTTCCAGGGCCAGAAGTGCTCGGCGCTGTCGCGGGCCTACGTCCCGGCCTCGCTGTGGGCCGGCCTGAAGGACGAGTTCGCCGCCGAGGTCGACGGCCTCACCATGGGCGACGTCTCCGACCTGTCCAACTTCATGTCGGCGGTCATCGACGAGCGCGCCTTCGCCAAGAACAAGGCCGCCATCGACCGCGCCCAGGCCGACCCGCAGGTGGAGGTCCTCGCCGGCGGCACCTACGACGACTCGGTCGGCTACTTCGTCCGCCCGACCGTGCTCGTGTGCCAGGACCCGGCTTCGGAGTACTTCCGCGACGAGTACTTCGGCCCGATCCTCGCCGTGTACGTCTACGAGGACGAGAAGTACGACGAGATGCTGGCGCAGATGGAGTCGGTGTCGTCGTACGGCCTGACCGGCTCGATCATCGCCCAGGACCGCGCGGCGGCCCAGGACGCGATGCACAAGCTGCGCTTCGCGGCCGGCAACTTCTACATCAACGACAAGCCGACCGGCGCCGTCGTCGGCCAGCAGCCCTTCGGCGGCGGCCGGGCCTCCGGCACCAACGACAAGGCCGGCGCCAAGCAGAACCTGGCGCGCTGGACCTCGACCCGCTCGGTCAAGGAGACCTTCGTCCCGCCGACCGACTACCGCTACCCGCACATGGGCTGACCAGCCCTGATGCCGACCGGTCCGCTGTAGAGGCCATCGGTCACCCGCGACGCCCGGTCCCGCAGCCGGGCGTCGCCCGCCGGGGCGGCGTCCCACCCGTCGCCCGCCGCCACCCTTCTTGGGCGCGCTGCGCGCGACACCTCCTGTGGTACCGCCGCCCCGGCCCTTTTCTGCCACCCTTGGAAACACCAGCTCCAGGAGTCACGATGCTCCGTTCCGCCCTTCTCGCGGCCTCCCGGTCCCCGCAGGTCCGCACCGTGGTCGAGAAGTTCCCCCCGACCCACGCGATAGTCGAGCGTTTCGTCGCGGGCGAGGCCCTCGACGACGCCGTCACCGCCTGCGACGACCTGGTCGCCACCGGCCGCAAGGTCACCCTTGACCACCTCGGTGAGGACACCCAGGACGCCGCCCAGGCCGCCGGCACCGCCGAGGCCTACGAGCACCTGCTCAAGGCCCTCAAGGAGACCGGCCTCGCGGCCGGCGCCGAGGTGTCGGTCAAGCTGTCGGCCGTCGGCCAGTTCCTGCCGGTGGACGGCGAGAAGATCGCGCTGGAGAACGCCCGCCGCATCTGCGAGGCCGCCGCCGACGCCGGCACCACGGTGACCCTCGACATGGAGGACCACACCACCACGGACTCCACCCTCGCCATCGCGCGCGAGCTGCGGGCGGACTTCCCCTGGCTGGGCATCGTCCTCCAGGCCTACCTGCGCCGCACCGAGGCCGACTGCCGCGAGTTCTCCGGCGCGGGCTCGCGCGTGCGTCTGTGCAAGGGCGCCTACAAGGAGCCCGAGTCGGTCGCCTTCCAGGGCAAGCACGAGGTCGACCTCGCGTACGTCCGCGCGCTGAAGATCCTGATGGCGGGCGAGGGCTACCCGATGATCGCCTCGCACGACCCCAACATGATCAAGATCGCCGGCCAGCTGGCCGAGTGGAACAACCGCACCCGGGACTCCTTCGAGTACCAGATGCTGTTCGGCATCCGCCCCGAGGAGCAGCTGCGCCTCGCCGGCGAGGGCAACACCATGCGCGTGTACCTCCCGTACGGCCAGGAGTGGTACGGCTACTTCATGCGCCGCCTCGCCGAGCGCCCGGCCAACCTGACCTTCTTCCTGCGCGCCATGGCCACCCGCAACTAGCGCGCTCCGCATGCCGGAACGGCTCGTACCCCCTGTGTGGGAGGGGGTACGGGCCGTTCCGTGGTTCCTAGAGGAAGGGCTTGGTGTCGAGCTCGAAGCCGAACGGGGCGGGGAGGGCGAGCGGTTCGCCGAAGGCTGCCAGGTGAACCTCGGTGTACTCCTCGCGGTGCGGCTTGCCGAAGAGGCTGACCTGTGACTTCTCCCGATCGATGAGGAGGTAGAGCGGAATTTCGGCCCGGGCGTAGCAGTGGCGCTTGGTGACGCGGTCCTGGTCGGGCTTGGCGGAGGTCACTTCCGCCACCATGGCGACGCCGTCCGGCTCCATCCAGGACGGAGCGCCCCGGAAGAGGCGGAGCTCCTCGGGGGAGAACGTGGCGTCCGGGATGACGTGGTTCTTCGGGCAGAGACCGCCGCTCACCAGGCGGAGGCCCTTGCCGCCGGACACGCTCATGTCGGTTTTGGATCGCCGGATCACCTGCTTGATCAGGTGACTGATGTGGTCCTCGTGATCGCCGTCCGGCGGTGGTGCCACGATGATCTCTCCCTCGATCAGCTCAGCTCGGAAGCCTTCGGGGGAGTGCAGGCTCAGAAAGCTCTCCAGCAGGATGTCGGCCTGCGATGGGGAGCCCGTGATCGGTTGCTCATGCGCCACAGCACTCATGATGCCCCTCCTTCAGATGGGCGTCACGCTATTCGCCGCCGGGCCGGGTTATGCAGTACACGGCGGACTTTCACTCGATGGTGTGAGTTTGAGGCCCGACGTAGGATCCCGCTGCTGGTCAACTAGGCTTTCTTCTGGAGGAGTTGGGGATGCTGAAGCAGTTCGAGGGGCTGTCCGCCGCGGTGGTGGCGGATGCGTGTGTGCGGGTCGGGGTGGGGTTGCGGGCGGCGCCGGTGGGGGTCGGTGGGGTGGTGCCGGGGGCCCGGGTGGCGGGGCGGGTGCTGCCGGTGCGGCACTACGGGAGTGTGGACGTGTTCCTGGAGGCGTACGGGGCGGCGCGGGACGGGGACGTGCTGGTGATCGACAACGGCGGGCGGACGGACGAGGCCTGTATCGGGGATCTCGCCGTGCTGGAGGCGCGGGCCGCCGGGGTGGCCGGGATCGTGGTGTGGGGGCTGCACCGGGACACCCGGGAACTGGTGGAGATCGGGCTGCCGGTGTTCAGCTACGGGGCGCTGCCGCTGGGGCCGATGCGGCTGGACGAACGGGAACCGGAGGCGCTGGTGTCGGCGCGGGTGGGGCCGCACCTGGTGGGCGCCGACGACGTGGTGTTCGCGGACGCGGACGGGGTGCTGTTCGTGCCGGCCGCCCGGGTGGGGGAGGTGCTGGAGGCGGCCGCCGGGATCGCCGGTACCGAGCGTGCGCAGGCCGAGCGGATCCGCTCGGGCGACACGCTGCGCGAGCAGACCAGGTTCGAGGAGTACCTGGCGCTGCGCGCAGCCCGTCCGGCGTACAGCTTCCGGAGGCACCTGCGCACGGTCGGCGGGGCGATCGAGGAGTAAGTCCCTTACAGAGGGCGGTACATGACGTGCAGGCCGACGTAGCCGTCGACCGGGTGGAGGAAGGCCTCGGGGACGGTGCCGACGATCTCGAAGCCGAGGGACCGGTAGAGCTTCACGGCGTGGTGGTTGTTGGCGACGACCGCGTTGAACTGCATGGCGCGGTAGCCGGCCCGGCGGGCCCAGTCGAGGGAGTACTCGACCAGGGCCCGGCCGATGCCCCGGCCGTGGTGGGCCGGGTCGACCATGTAGCTGGCGCTGGCCACGTGAGAGCCGTTTCCGGGGCGGTTGCGGTTCATGGTGGCGGTGCCGACGACGCGTCCGTCCTCGTCCACCGCGACCACGGTGTGGTCGGGGGCGGAGTGCATCCACCATTCCCGGCCCAACTCCGAGGACATGTCCAGGGGGTAGGGGAAGGTCTCGCCGGCGGCGACGATGGCGTGGAAGAACGGCCAGATGGCCGGCCAGTCCTCGGGGGTGGCTTCGCGAATGGGCATTCGGACAGGATGATCGGGGGAGAGGTGGTCCGGCCAGTGGTTTTCCGCACGGCGCTCGTCGGTCAGCCGCCGAGGGCGGCGTCCTCGACCAGGGCGGCGACGATGGCCTGGCCCTTGGCATTGGGGTGGACCAGGGCGTACTCGAGGGGGAGGACGCTGGTCAGCACGCCGTCCAGCCAGTGGTCGGAGTCGCAGACGCTGTGGCCGGCGGTGGCGGGGTAGAGGTCGACGAACGTGTCGCCGTGGGCGGCGGCGTCCTGGGCGATGACCGCGTTGAGCGGCCGGAGGACGGCGTCGCGGGCCCAGGCGAGGTCGCCGGTGGCGAAGGTGGAGAACTGCAGCAGGTCGCCGTACCGGCAGAGGTCGGTGTCCTCGGGCATCAGGTGCGGGTAGCCGACGGTGAGGACCTTGGCGAACGGGGCCCTGGCGTGCAACGCGGTGAGCATCCGGTCGTAGTCGGCGCGCAGGCGGTTGAACCGGTCGGGCAGTTCGGCGTCGTACTTGTCCTTGCAGGGCGTGCCCTGGCCGAAGGTGGTGGCGCCGAGTTCGATGCAGCTCTTGAGGATCTCGCCGAAGCCGAGGTCGTTGCCGCCCACGCCGACGGTGATCAGGTCGGTGGCCGGGCCGACCGCGTCGATCTGCGGCGGGACGGGCGGGTAGGGCGCGTCGGGGTCGGTGCCGAGCGGCGGGAGCGGGCGGCCGATCGGGCTCTGCGCGGTCGCGTACACGTTCTTGCCGGTGGCGCCGCTGCAGCTGACGTCGCGCAGGCTCACCAGGGAGCCGAGGTCGCGGCGGATGAGCTCGGGGTAGGACCCGGTGGTTCGGGCGCAGCCGTCGCGGGGCTCAGTCAGGTCGCCGGTGGCCTCGATCATGCCCGCCGTGTAGGAGTCGCCGAGGGCGGCCCACCGCAGCGCGCCGGTGCGGGTGGCGGGCCTGGTGGCGGCCTCGGCGGTGGTGGGGGTGATCAGGCCGGCGGCGAGTGCGACGGCGGTGCCGGCAACGGCGAGGCGGGACAGGAGGCGTGGCACGGTCTCTCCTCAACGAGTGCAGGGGAGAGTGCGATTCACCCCCCTAAGGGGAGATCGAGTCGGCTCGTGGACGACTTGAGGCCTCAGGAGGGTGAATTCGCGGGCGTACCCGTGACGTTGTGGGCTAAAGCAGTGCGGCGGAGGGCTCGATCATGGCCCGGGCGGTCTTGCCGTCGACGAACTCGCCGAGCGCCGTCATCTCCCACTCGCCGGAGGGGCGACGGACGAGCTTGCACATCACCACGCCGGTGTACGGCTCGGAGTGGGTGAGGTCGAAGCGGACCAGCTCCTCCTCGCTCCGGACGTCCACCAGACGGCAGTAGGCGTTGCGCACCTCGGTGAACTTCTGGCCGGAGAAGGAGTTGACCACGAAGACCAGCGCGTGGACCTCGGCCGGGAGGCCCTCCAGGTGGACGGTGATCGCCTCGTCGTCGCCGCCGTCACCGCCGACCAGGTTGTCGCCGGAGTGGGCGATCGCGCCGTTGAAGATGTTCAGCTTCATGAACCAGGCCGTCTCCAGCCGCTGGTGCCGGGCGTCGAAGGCCAGGCAGGAGGCGTCCAGGTCGATGTCGCGGCCGCGGGCGGCGGACTCCCAGCCGAGCGCCATCCGGACCGAGGAGAGGAACGGGCGGCCGTTCTTCACCAGGGAGACGGAGCTGCCCTTGACCAGGCTGACCCGGCCCTTGTCCAGGGTCACCTTGGGGCGGTCGGCCGGGGCCGGCGGCGCGGCGGGCGGCGCGGGCGGGGTCGGGGGGACCGGCGGGGTGGCGAGGGCGATCCGCGGGTCGACCGGAGGGACGGGGCTCACGGGTGGAGCCGGCGGCGCGGGCGGGACGGGAGGCAGCGGCGGGGCGGCCGGGGAGGTGATCTGGACGGTCGGCGCACTCGGCGATGTCGCGGCCGCGGCCGGGGCTGCGGTCGGCGCCGGGGCCGAGGGCTCGGGCGCCGAGGCGGGGGAGTCGTCGACGCTGACGCCGAAGTCGGTGGCGATGCCCGCCAGGCCGTCGGCGTAGCCCTGGCCGACCGCGCGCACCTTCCAGGACCCGTTGCGCCGGTAGACCTCGACCACGACGAGTGCGGTCTCCAGGCCCAGCCGGGGCGGGGTGAAGGTGACCAGGACGGCGCCGGTGTCGGCGTCCCGGACGGTGGCGGTGGGTTCGATCCCGGCGAAGGTGGAGGACTGGTCGGCCGGGCTGACGGTGACCACGATCTTGCTGATGTCGGCCGGGACGGCCGGGGTGTCGACGGTGATCGCGTCCGGCGCTCCGGCGGTGGCCGGGCGGAGGCTGACGCCCGGGCCGTGCGGGGCGTTGAAGAAGACGAAGTCGGCGTCCGAGCGGACCTTGCCGGCGTCGGTCAGCAGCAGGCCGGAGACGTCCAGCGCCTTGGGCGCGGTGACCTCGACGGTCACCCGCGCGGCGGTCAGGGGTGCGTTGCCGCCTTGGGTCAGGACGGTGGACAAGGACTCCTCCTCGGGTGCGGAACGACGGCCCGGGCCGGGGCCGCTGGGGGTGCCGGGTCGGGTGCTGCTCACAGTAACGAACGAGGGTGCGGGGATGCGCCCGGTGGGAGTGCTGTGCTGTCCGATCGTCGGAACTTCGGATCGGCCGAGGGTGGGTCAGCGGGTCGGTGTACACGGGGTCGGCGAAGCGCCGGGTCAGCGGGTCGGCGAAGCGCGGGTCAGCGGGGTGCGTGCGCCAACGGCTGGGCGGGCAGCGGCAGCAGCGGGCCGAAGCCGCCGAGCGCGGCGACCGCCCGGGGGTGGTCGATGCCGAAGGCGGCGGCGTTCCAGCTCTCCAGCGGGGCCGCCTTGCGCACCGCGCCGACCGGTTCGGCCGGGCGGGTGCCGCGCACGACGAAGCTGTAGCGGCCGGGCTTGACGTCCGTCCCGGGCGGGGTGGTGAAGCGGTAGACCAAGGCGCCGCGCTCCTGTTGGACGGTCACCACGGCGCCCGGCAGGTCCGTCCAGGCGGCGCCGCTGCCGGGGGCCAACTCTCCCGGGGCAAGCCGGAATTCGGCCTGCAGCGCGGTGACCGGCTCGGCCACGGCGAGGTCGAGCGCGTGCCGGAGGCCGGCCCGCCCGAGCGGGGCGGCGTGACCGGTGCCGGTCAGGGCCTGGTCGGCCTCCGTGCCGGTGGGTTCGGTCGAGTAGGCGGAGCCGGTGACACCGGGGACGGCATCGGCGTCCCCCGTGGTCTCCCCGGCGGCGCCGGTGTCGCCCGGGACCACGGGGACGGGCGGCGGGGCCGGCTGCGCCGGTGCGGGTCGGGTCGGGGCGATCGGCCGGAGCCCGGGCGGGTGCGGTGACTGGGTTCCGCCCGGCTGCCCGGCGTTGGAGGTGTCGGTGCCGGGCTGACCGTCGGAGGGCGTGAGGGGCTGGGCCGAAGGCGAGGGCCCGGCCGCGGCGCCCGCCTGGGGGCCCGCGCCGGTGCCCGCGGCGGGGGTGTTGGCGGAGGAGCCGGGCTCCTGTCCGGTCGAGGCCTGCCCGCCGGTCGACGGCGTGACCGGGGTCGACGTGCCCGCCGGGAGCCCGGCCGGCGGCGGGGTGGCGGCGTTCGCCGGGGCGGACGGGTGCGCGGAGGGGTGCGTGGAGGGGTGCCCGGTGGGCCGGGAGCCGTGCGGGCGGCCGGAGGGCGGGGGAGCGGCCGGGGTGTGTTCGGCGGCCGCCTCGGCCTGGTCGGTGCTGCTCGGGGTGGGCGGCGGGGTGGTGCCGACCCGGGCGACGCCGGCCCGACGGCCGATGCCCTGCTGCTCGTTGAGCAGGAGGGTGGTGGCGATGCTGATGCCGACGACGGTGGACATCGCCATCGCGGCGCCGGAGAAGCGCAGGGTGGGCAGCCGGAACCGGCCGCCGAAGGGGCGCGGCCGACCGTGCCGACCGTGCTGTTCGGGTTCGTGCCGCACGTCCCGCACGTCCCGCGCGGTGTTCTCGCGCGCAGCCACCGGACCCCTCCCTCTCCGAAGTCGCCGTCGCGTCGGCCGTATTCTCCCACGCGCTGCCGCCGGGCCCGGATCCGGGCGATTCGCACCGGTTCCGCCGCGGGCCCGCGCGGGGAGGGGGAGAGCGTACCAGTGGGCGGCTGCAGCGCGGACGAAATCCGTCCATTCTCCCGACACCCATTCGGCAGGCGGAAGTTGACGATCCGTCTGGCCATCTCCGGTAAGGGGTGTCCGGCTCGGACGGGGGTTATTGCAACCCCCTTGCAACCCTTGCCCGCCCGGCCGCGGGTGACGCAGTCTGATGGCATCCCGCGCCGTTCCCGGAGAGACCGTCATGCCGCCCGACCCGCTGTCCGCAGCCTCCAGTGCCCCCCTCGCCGCCACCCCCACGGGCGGCGATGGGGGCGGCTCCACCGCCGCTCCGGCGGCGGTGGAGGAGGTGCTGATGCTGCGGATCTCGCTGGGCGAGGAAGTGGTCGGCGAGGTGCGCACCAGGTTCCGCTTCGACGCCTCGCGCCCGTACGAGGTGCTGCTGACCTTCCATCTGGGGCGGCCGGACGAGGCGGACTGGGTGTTCTCCCGCGACCTGCTGCGCGACGGCCTGCGCTCGTTGAGCGGCCAGGGCGACGTCAAGCTGTGGCCGGCCTACTGCCCCTGCCACGGCTCGACCTTGCACCTGGCGCTCGAATCCCCGCACGGCAGCGCCCTGCTGGAGGCCTCCAAACCCCGGGTCCAGGCCTGGCTGGAGCGCACCTACGCGCTGGTCTCCGTCGAGGAGGAACGCGACTGCGGCCCGACCGACGACCAGCTGGCCACGCTGCTCGCGGGCGGCTGAGCACCGGCCGTCCCGTCCCCTGCGGGGCGCGGTGCCGGTACGGGCGCAGCGGCGCCCGGCAGCCGTACCGTGCCCGCCGCGAGCCCGGCCCGCAGCCGCCGGACCGCCGGGGCGGTGGAGGCGGGCAGCAGGTCGTACGGGTCCTCCGGCCCGTCCACGGTGACCAGCACCGAGTCGGCGAAGCGGTACGGTCGGTGGGCCAGCAGCCCGCCCAGGTAGCGGCGCAGCCGGGAGAGCTCGGCCCGGATCGTCACCGTCCGCCCCGCGTCGCCGAACAGCGCCTCGGCGAGCTGTGCCGCGGTGCTGCCCTCGCGTGAGGTGGCCAGCAGGAGCAGCAGTTCGGCGTGGCGCGGGCTGAGCGGGTGCGACCAGCTGTCGGCCGCGCCCCGTACGTACAGTTCGGGGCGGTCCGGGCGGCGCAGGTCGAGCCGGAGCCGGGCGCCCTCGGCCTGTTCGGCGCTCACCGTGCCGGCGCCGTCCGCCTCGGGCGAGCGGACCGGACGCACCAGCCAGCCGTCCGCGAGCGGTTCCAGCACGCACTCGCCCAGGCCGGGCACCCAGTGCACGGCCGCCGGGACCCAGCCCTCGCTGGGCACGCGCAGCCGGCTGGGCGGTGGCAGTCCGGCCGCGGCGGCGGTCCAGCCGGCCGCGTCCACCACCAGGGCCGGGCCGCCGACCCGGGCGAGCAGCGGGGCGGCCAGGGTGCGCAGCTGGTGCAGCGCCTCCAGCCGGTGGGCGCGCAGCTCGGTCTCGGCGAGTCGGGCGGCGGTGGCGGTGAGCTGGAGCAGGAACGGGCGGACGTTGTGGGCCGGTCCACTGAGGTTGATCGCGCCGACCAGCCGTCCGGTGGCCGGGTCGTGCACGGGTGCGGCCACGCAGGTCCAGGTGTGGTGGCTGCGCAGGTAGTGCTCGGCGGAGTGGACGTGCATCGGGCGCTGGGCGCGCAGCGCGACGGCGATGCCGTTGGTGCCGACGCTCTCCTCGATCCAGCGGGCGCCGGTGACGAAGCCGATCCGGTCGGCGCTGCGGCGCAGCCCGCGCTCGCCGTCCTGCCAGAGCACATGGCCCTCGGCGTCGGCGATCGCCAGGATCAGCGGGGCCGGGTCGGCCGTATCGAGCAGGGTCTCGCGCAGCACCGGCATGACGGTGTCCAGCCCGCTGGCCCGGCGGCGCTGCTCCAGTTCGGCGGGGCCGAGCAGGGCGGTGGCGGCGCCGGCGTCGGGGTCGAGGCCGAGGCGGCGCAGCCGGGCCCAGGAGTCGCCGATCTCGGGGCGGGGTTCGAGCAGGCCCGGCCCGCCGGCACCGCCGGACGAACCGGGCCCGCCGGTCTCGGGGAGGGCGAGTTCGCGGGCGGCGGCGTCGGCGAGGGTGCGCTCGTGGACCTTGGCCAGCTCCGCCGCGGTCGGCGGGGTGCGGCGCTCTGGTCGTCGGGACTGCCGTCCGGTCTGCCGCACTCGCGTTGCTCCTCGCCGCCGTTCGAGGACGCGCCGGGGTCGACGCGCTGACGAAAGCGTACGGGTGCGGTGGGCCGGTGGGGACGGGGTCTGCCAAGTCGGCACACCGGTCGGTACGGGACCCCCCCAGGGTGACCTAGCGTCCCCGGCCCGGTTCGTGCTGGGCGGCCTCGACGGTGTGGTGCAGATCGGCGGTGGCCTCCAGGGTGGCGCCGGTGGTCAGCGCCAGGCAGGCGGCCAGGGCCAGGGCGACGGCCCGCAGCCGGGTGCCCGGGGTGGCGGTGGGGCGGGGCTGGAGCAGCGCCGCGACCCGGCGCGGGACCGGGCCGGAGTGGGCGGCGGCGACCAGCCGGGGGCGGGCCGGCCAGGGCGAACGGCTCGCGGCGAGGGCGGCCCGGCCGACCGCGCGGGCGGTCACGGCGCGGTCGCCGACCCGGGCCGCTGCCACTTCGTCGGCCCAGCGCTCCAGGTGGTACCCGAGGGGCGTGCGCAGTGGGCGGAGCGCCGGGTGGAGGGCGGCGGCGTGCTCGGCGAGGGCGAGGAAGACGTGGTGGCGGGCGGCCAGGTGGGCGCGCTCATGGGCGAGCAGGGCGGAGCGCTCGGGCCCGCTGAGGGCGCGCAGCATGCCGGAGGTGACCACGATCCGGCCGGGCTCGCCCGGTCGGCCGGGGCGGCGCAGTCGGCCGGGCAGGGCGAAGGCGTCGGCCCGCTCGTCGTCCAGGACGGTGAGCGGGTGGTCCTCGGGCGGCGACAGCAGGGCGGTGAGCGGGTTCGCACCGGGCTGCAACCATCCTGCGGAGCGCGCCCGGCGCATGGAGGCGCGCCAGGGGCGCATGTCCGGATGCCGGTCGGCTGAGGTCAGCGTGGGCAGGGCGGCCCGGGCGGTCCGCAGGTCCTGTCGGCGGCGGCGGGCGGTGCGCACCGCCAGCGCGGTGAGCGCGGCGAGCGCGAGGCCCGCCACGGCGGCCCCGAGCGGGGCGTCCGGCGCCGCGGCGGTCAGCCAGGGCAGCGAGAGGTGGCCGAGGGCGGCGACCGGGGGCAGCTGGAGCAGTCCGGCGGCGGCGAGCAGGCCGAGCGAGCACAGGGTCCCGCCGGCCAGGACGGCGGCGGTGCCGGCCAGCAGCCAGGCCGCGGCCCGGGGCGCCAGCGCCTCGGCGAGGCGGCGGGCCAGCGGGGCGGCCAGGAACGGCAGCAGCAGCGGGGCCCAGACGGCGAGCATCATGGGGCGCCGGCTCCCGCCGGTCCCGGCCCGCCGTCGCCCAGCAGTTCGCGCAGCAGCTGCTCGTCCTCGGCGGAGAGGTCGGAGACGAAGCGGGCGAGCACGGTGGAGCGGTCGGCCTCGCGGCCCAGCTCGGTGTGCATTCGGCGGGCGGCCAGGCCCGCGGTGTCCTGGACGGTCGGGGTGTAGGCGTAGGCGCGGCCGGCCCGGGTGCGCTCGACCGTCCCCTTGTCGTGCAGCCGCGCCAGGATCGTCGCGATGGTGGTGCGGGCGAGGTGCCGGCCGAGCGCCGTCTGGACGTCCTGCGGCGTCATCGGCTGCCGGGCCGACCAGAGGGCGGCCAGCACCTCGGACTCCAGCTCCCCGGCGGGCCGGCGGGCGGACGGTACGTCGGACATGGCGGCGCTTCCTCCAGGATTCGTCTACAGTCGTGTAGACCGTCTACGTCACTGTAGACGGTCGGGGCGGGTTCCGCTGTGAACCGCCCTCCAACGTACGGGAGGTCCGCCAGCCTTGCTTCAGTTCCCCCTCGACGCGGCTCACCTGGGCGCGGCTCACCTGGCGGTGAACCCGCTGGACGCGTCCTCGCTGCTCGCCGCCTTCGGCGCCCTCGGCATCGCCGTGGTGCTGTTCGCCGAGACCGGCCTGCTGGTCGGCTTCTTCCTGCCCGGCGACTCCCTGCTGTTCACCGCCGGCCTGCTCTGCGTGCCCGGCGCCACCAAGGGCCCGCAGCTGCACCTGTGGCAGGTGCTGCCCGCCGCCCTGGTCGGGGCGTTGCTCGGGGCCCAGGTCGGCTACCTGATCGGTCGGCGCGGCGGCCGGGCGCTGCTGCGCCGCACCGAGCGCAGGAGCCTGCTGGAGGGCGTCGAGCGGGCCGAGGAACTGCTGGGCAAGTACGGGCACGGCAAGGCGATCGTGCTGGCCCGGTTCATCCCCGTGGTCCGGACGGTGCTGAACCCGCTCTGCGGCGTGCTGGAGGTGCCGGTCCGCTCGTTCACCTTCTGGCAGGTGACCGGCGGTGCGGTCTGGGCCGTCGGAGTCGTGCTGGCCGGGTACGGGCTCGGGTCCTCGATACCCAGCATCGACCGGTATCTGCTGCCGATCATCGGTCTGGTAGTAGTTGTCTCCGTGCTCCCCATTGTTCTCGAACTGTTCCGCGCCCGTAAGGCGCGCCGTCACGGAGGTGACGTGTGATGTCCTCTCGGGCTCTGGCCGTCTATGACGGCAGCGGCATCGACGGCAGCCTGTACACCCGGGTCAACGGGTGGGTGCAGTCGGCGCCGCACTGGCTGAACGACGTGATCAAGATCTGGTCGGCGATCGGCCTCGGACTGTTCGCGGTCTTCATGCTCTACGCCTGGTGGCGGGCGCGCGGCGCCGACTCCGTGCTGATGGCCAGGGTGCTGGCCTCGCCGGTGATCGTGGTCATCGCGTACGGCGTCAACTCCGTCCTGAAGAGCCTCGTCGACGAGCTCCGGCCCTGCGCGCAGATCCGCGGCAGCGTCTCGCTGGAGACCTGCCCGGGAACCGGGGACTGGTCCTTCCCGAGCAACCACTCGGTGATCGCCTTCGCCGCCGCGATCTCGCTCTGGTTCGTCAGCCGGCGGCTCGGCGTCGTCGCCACGGTCTTCGCGGCGCTGATGGCCGCCTCCCGGGTCTGGGTCGGCGTGCACTACCCGCACGACGTGGCGGTCGGCGCGCTGGTCGGCATCCTGGTCGCGCTGGTGCTGGCGCCGCTGGCCGGGCGCTGCGGGCCGCTGGTGGACCGGATGCGCTCGGGCGCGCTGCGTCCGCTGCTGGGCCCCGGCGCGATGCCGGTGGTGGCCCGCGGGTACGCGTCGCACCGGGCGCGGTAGTACCGATCGGCATTCCGCTGTGCCCCTTGTCCGGTTTCGGACGGCGGGTGGAGCATGTGAGCCGGGCGTGGGCCCCTTCGCAGGGGCGCCCGCCCGGCTCAGTCGTGCTCGGGGCGCGAAGGCACCGGGCGTGCCAGTGGAGGGAGTGCCGAATGCCGTACCGACTCGACATCACGCAGGGGGACTGGCCGGGCGACCTGCTGCACAAGGGCGTCGAAGGACTGCTCGCCGAGGCCATGGTGCTCACCCTCGCCACCGCCGGCCACGAGCACGGGCCGCACGCCAACCTGGCCTTCTTCGCGTACGACGACGACCTCGCCCTGTACTTCGTCAGCGAGCGCTCCACCCGGCACAGCCACCACCTCGCCGAGGAGGCCCGGGCCGCCGCCACCGTCTTCCTGCCGCCGCCGGTCTTCGGCGAGCAGCTGCGCGGGCTCCAGCTGGCCGGGAGCGCGAGCGAGGCCTGGGGGCGGCAGGCGGAGGCGGCACTGGCGGCGTACCAGGGGCGGTACCCGTCCTTCGCTCAGGACGAGGAGGTCCGGCGGCAGTACCTCACCGGGGGCGGGGCGGCGGCGCTGTACCGGTTCCAGGTGGAGGAGCTGACGGCGGTGGACGAGCCGAACTTCGGGCGGCGCAACTACCTGCGGGCGCGGGTGGCGCGGGGGTAGTTCATCGCTGGGGGCGGGCGGCGTCGCGGGGAGTTCTGCTGACGCTGCCCGCCCGGCGGAACGGGACCCGGCGCGGGCGACCGGTGCGGACGACCGCTACGCCCAGGCCGGCGGTGATGGCCATCAGGACGGCGTCCAGGGTGGCGGCGATGGCCAGGTGCTCGGCGGCGTCGATGTCGTCCGGGGCGCTCGCGGCCGCGACGCCCTCCGGGTCGTAGCGGACCAGCAGCCGGTCGCCGACCGCGTGCGCGTGCAGGCCCCCGTACACCGTGCCGTTGGGGATCGGCAGGCCGAGCTCGCCGACCAGGTCGTACGTCGAGTTCGGGTGCTTGTCGTGCGGATGGTCGTGCGCCTGGGCGACCTGGGCCGTGACGGTGATCCCGCGGGCGTTCAGGATCACCGCGTCCCGGGCCGCGACCACCTCCGCCAGCGCCCCGCCCCACAGCGCGACCGACACGACCGCCACCCAGCAGCCGACGAACCCGAGCAGCCGGACCAGGCCCACGATCCAGGCGATCCCGATCCCCAGACCGAGGAACCAGGCCAGGCCCCAGCTGACGTAGGTGCTCAGCAGCACCAGCCCGAAGGTTCCGATGGGCGCCGCTGCCACCAGCGCGGTCGCCAGCGCGATGGTCCCGCGCCGGGATCTCGTTCCCGCCATGCTTCCCCCGATCCTCGGTACGACGGGGTGGAAGGCTACGCCGGGATCGTGACGGCCTTCGGGGCGGGCCCACGGGCCCGCCCCCTCGCGTGCGCTCAGCGCCGCTCGCCCGCGTCCTTCCGGGCCGGGCTCTCCTCGGCCTGGCCCTTCTCGACGAGGATCGGCATGACGGCCGCCAACGGGCCGAACAGGAGCGACACCATCAGGCCGGCCGAATCCGGCATGCCGCCCGAACCGCCGGCCTTCTCCACCGCGTGGGAGTGCGCCCAGCCGATGACCATGATGAACGCGAAGCCGCCGACCGCGAGGGTCGGCAGCAGCAGCAGGACCGACTGCGCCCAGCCGACGTCCCAGCGCATCACCAGTAGGAGCACCGTGCCGTAGACGACCCAGATCCCGGCCAGGCCAAGGCGGTTGACGTGCGGATAGGCGAACCAGACAGCGGCCAGCGCGAGTAGCGTACAGACCACCGAGAGCAGCTTCACCAGCGGCCCCAATTTCCGTTGCTCGGCCGGAGGTCGGTCCTGCGGTGCGCGCTCGGCGTGTCGGAACACCCAGCTTGGCGCGCCGTCGGGCCCGCGCTCGGTCACCTGCCAGGGCCCGACGGACCGCGCCACCTCGGCGGCCTGCTCGGCCCCGACCGCCGGGTACTTCGCCTTCAGCAGGTCGAACAGCACGGTGTCGCTCGGTGCCGCCGCCAGTTCGGCGCGCAGCTCGGCGAGTTGCTGCTCCACGGGCACACCCTCGCGCTGCCGGCGGAGCCTGCGGACCGTGATCAGTCGGAAGAGCCACCACAGGTTTCCGAGGCCCACCAGGCCGAGCAGGACCATCCGCACGTCCAGCAGGAACCGCATCACGCCGAACCTCCTCTCGCCACCGGCCGAACGCCACCGGTCGAATGTCGACGGCCGAACACCGCCGACCGAACACCGCCGTCAGTCGAACGCCTTCCGGATGTTGTCCCACCGCTCGGGCGGCAGGTCGTCCAGGGTCTCGTCGCGGGGCGGGTAGAAGGAGATCCCGTTGACGGCGGCGGCGACCGCCGACAGCCATTCTTCCCAGTACTCGACCTGCTCGGTGGTGAAGACGGCCGCGACCACGTGGGGGCTCCACGGGTGCGGGATCAGGAACTCCGTTTGGCGCACGGTGGTGACGGTCGACTCCGGCACGTCGTAGACCGTCCCGGGCACCGGTACCGGCACATCGCGGACGGCCACCGCCGTGCGCCCGAGGGGCAGTTCGAGCACGCCGACGTCGGCCTCCGGCCAGGCGGCGGCGAGTTGCTCGGCGACGCGCTGGGGATAGGTGCCGGGGAGGCCGAGTTCCTCCGGCCGGATGAAGAGGGAGAAGGTGCCCAGGACGGATGTGCCGTCCGATGCCTGGGCCAGGCAGACGGAGAAGTGGACGACGCCGTCACGTAGTTGGGCCTGGATGGCGGTCTCGGCGGCGATGGCGACGCCGAGCGTCTGCTCGGGGCGCGCGGCGGAGAAGGCGGCGCTCAGACCGGCCGCCACGCGTTCCATCCGGTCGCCGGGATCCGCGGCCAGGTCGATGGCCGTGAAGCCCACGGGCAGGGAGAGCCAGAGCGAAGGGGTCTCCGTGGTCATTTGCCCGCCAACCAAGCGCCCACCCCGAAGACGTTCCCGACGGCCAGGACCCCGCCCACGACCTTGGCGGACTTGCTGCCGCCCCACGCGAGCCCGGTCCCGCCGACGACGTTGCCGGCTCCGGTGGTGCTGTTCACGGAGGTGTTGAGCAGGTCGCTGGGGTTGTCCTCGGTGAGCGAGTACGCCGTCGGCGCGGTCAGGACCAGAGTGGCGGCGCCCTGCACCCCGTCGGTGAGGTTCTGGGCCCTCTCCAGGGAGACGCCGCGACTCAGGGCCGGCTTCTCGATCAGGGTCTTGAAGATGGGGTTCGCCGGGTCCAGGCCCTTGATCGCGCCCGCCTCGAAACCCACCTTGGCGACCCCGGCTTTGGTGCCCGCGGAGACACCCGCCTTGAGGCCCACCTTCCCGGCGGTGATCGCGCCCTTGGCCCCTGCTCCCAGAAGGGGGAACGCGCCGAGAACGTCACCGGACAAGGTGAGCCAGTTGCCGAGGTTCTCCCGTGACGGCGGCATGAGCCCGCTCCAGCCGTACTGCGCCGCGTGCGCGCCCGCCGCGGCGAGGCTCAGTGCGACGGCGGCCAGAGCGAGGGGCGGGAAGAAGATCGCCGCGACGCCGGCGACGCTCGCCGCGACCGTCAGCAGGTCGGCGCCGTGGTTCTTGAACCAGTTGCCGACCTTGTCCAGCCAGCCGGGCTCCGGCGGGGCCTTGCTGTCGGCGGCCTTACGGATGGTGTCCGCCGTTTTGTGGGCGTCGCCGCTGTGGGTGGTCTGCAGGGTGGCGCCCTGGCTCTGGAGGTGCTGCAGATCCTCCGTGGCGCTGCGCACGGTGGCGGCCGCCTCGTCGAGGTGCTTCTTCGCCGTGTTGTAGCGCGTCGTGGCGGCGGCGAGCGAGGCGTCGTCGGGGAAGCTCTGACCGGCCAGCTTGAGGTCGGGGTTGGCGGCGGCGGTCGTGTACCCCTGGTCGGCCTCGGACTTGTGCTGCCGGGCGGCGACCGCCTGGCGCTCCAACTCGGCCGCCTTGGGCTGGTGTTCGGTGAGCGCCTTGTACCAGGTGTCGAGCGCGCCATACGCGGTGGTGATCGAGTCGGAGGCGTCCCGCAGGTAGTCGGGGAGCTTGCCGAAGTTCTCGGCGAACTTGTCGGCGGCCTTGCCGGTCCACTGGCCCTGGTGGTCGGAGATCTGCGACAGGGTGGTGTGGATGGTCCCCAGGTGTCCGGCGACCCGGCGCAGGGTCGCGCTCAGATTGGTCACGGCGGTCTGGTCACCCGGCGCCGGGTTGAAGCCGAGGCCGTCCCAGGTCGGTGTCTGGTCGGCCATCAGGCACTCTGCGGGGTGAGGGCTTTGATGATGCTCTGCTCGGTGCCGTCGTAGCCCTGCTGCACCTTCTCCAGGCCCTCGACCAGTACCTTGACGGACTCGCGGACCTTGCCGAGCCCGAACTCCCACTTCTCCTGGAAGTGCTTGCCCGCCTCCTCCAGGAAGTCGTACCCGAGCCCATCGCGGCTCGCCCCCTTCAACGCCTGCAATCCCTGGTCGAGTTCGTCGCCGCAGCCCTTGAGGTCCTGGCAGAGCTTGGCGAGGAACTCCGGGCTGACGGTGAAGTCGGCCATGGAACACCCCCGTGTCGCTGATCGCTGTATCGGGGAGACGGTAACGGGGGGTTCGTGTGCGGCTGCTCGGCCTTGACGGAATCCGTATGCCGTTCATACGGCTTCCTGCCGCAGCTATATGACGGCTCGCCAGACGTCCGAGGCGTCCAGAGCGTCTAGGGCGTCGGAGTCGAGGGCGGTCGCGGGCTCCGCGGAGAGGTGCTCACGCCAGGGCTTGATCTGCACTCGTCGGCCGCCGAAGTTGAAGGCCCGGCTCTCGTCGGCGATGACCTCCCCGCCTCGCTCGTACACGAGGAGGAGGGGCTCGAACGGGTCCGGCAGGTCGGGAAGTCCCACCCCCGGCGTGTCCCGAAGGGTTGCCCATCGTACGGCGGCGCGGCAGGCGTTCTCGGTCTCGATGCCGCCGACGTGTGTTACGAGGAACTCCTCAAGCCACGCGGCCACCTCGGGGTCCACCCGGACCGCCGGGGCGAGGGCCCCGGCGATGTCGAAGATGGGCCACTTCGGCGGGCCGCCGAGTACCTCGGCCCAGAGCGAGGCCCGGCGAAGGTACTCGACCATCAGCCGGGACCGGGAGGCGACATGCGCGTTGCGGCCTTCCAGGTTGGTCCACCGGACGGCGGTCAGGCGTTCCATCAATGCATCAGTGCGGCTTTTGTTCATTGGCTCGCCACTACTCCAGGGTTGATTGGGGAGCGTTGGCGGCTCCGGCCGCGCCGGAACCCCGAACTGAGGCTGAAGCCTCAGTTCGGGGTTCCATGGATTCCTCAGTCGGGCGGCTGAGGGGGTTCCCCTTGGTCGAGGAAGAGGTAGGCGTGGATCTTCTTCAGGTACTCGTACATCTCCTCGTCTGTCTCGAAGTCGAGCCAGGTGTTCTCACAGAACTCCCCACGGGTCATGGTCTGTTCGGCGAGCATCCGTTCGAAGCCCCGCCGGAGGGCGTCGTCCGAAGGGAAGCTGCGGATCGTGCGTCGGGTTTTGGGCAGGTAGTACGGGTCGGCCACCTCGACGTTCAGATACAACTGCATGAAGCCGGACAGGTCGTCCCACAGCCCGGTCTCCCCAGTCGGGCGGGAGCGGGAGTTCCTCGCTGCCGAGGAGGAGGCATGCGTGGATTTTCGCCAGATGGGCATATGTCTCCGCTTCACCGGGAGGCCGCATGCGCGTCGTGGCCCTCACGGTAGGTTCAGTTGATGGCGGCCAGGCGGTCCACCGTGGTCGTGCGTGTGCCGGTCAACTGTTGTCGGCCGGGGAATTGGTGCGAGCCCGCCAGGGTGCGGAGTTCGGCCCAGCTCCTGTCGTCGAGGGCGTCGAGGGCGGCGTCGTCGAGTTCGACGACGGGGGTAGGCGACAGGTGGGCGCGCCAGTCGCGGCACGGCACCATGGTCGTGTCGAAGTCGACGAAGCCATTGGCGTACGAGAAGAGGCCACCGCGTTCGTAGACCCGGATCAGGGGTTCGAAGGGGTCGGGCAGCGGGGGGAGGTTCAGCCCGGGGACGTCGGAGAGGGCTGCCCACTGGACGGCGGCTACTGAGGTTTCGGCGGCGTACCACCTGTGCGAGGCCGCGTCGACGAATTCCTTGACATCCGCAACCACCGCCGGGGCGGCCCGTACCTCCGGTGCCACGATGGCTGCGAGATCGAAGACGGGCCAATACCTGGTGTCCCCGTAGACGTCGAGCCAGAGTGCGGTCCGACGCAAGTACTCCTTCATGAGTGCCGCGCGGGAGTAGCTCTTCTCGAGGGCCTCGCCGTGTGACGTCCAGTTGAGGGCTTTGAGGCGGTCAACCATCGACTGCACAGCGTCGGAACTCACTTGAGGTCGTGACCTTTCGCGCGAGCGCTCGGGTGGTTCGCAGCGTTGGCGGCTCCGGCCGTGCTGGAGCCGCCAACGGTACTGCCGTTCAGGCTGTGTCCAGGGCCTCGAGCGTGGCCAGATCGAGGTTGGTGATCGGAGTGTGGGAGAGATGGCCTGACAACTGGCCCAGGGGGACGGAGATGCCGTCGAGATCGATGTGCTCCTCGACGTAGAAGCCGCCTCCGCGCTCGTACAGGAGCAGTAGCGGGTCGTAGGGGTCGGGCAGGCCGGGGAGGGCGACCTTCGTCTCGCGGCGGAACGTCGGCCAGTGCACAGCGCCGCGGCAGGTTTCTCGGATGGTACGACGCCGCACGGCGCCCGAGAGGTATGCCTCCAGGTCGGTGGCAATGTCGGGATCAGCGCGGACTGCGGGATCGATGTGCTGGGCGATGTCGAAAAACGGCCAGAGGTCTGCGGCATCGAACGCGTCGGCCCAGAGAGCGGACCGGCGCAGGTACTCGCGCATCAGCGCGGCCCGGGAGCGGGTGTGGGCCAGTGCGCCGTCCCAGTCACTCCATTCGACCGCCCGCAAGCGCTCCAGCACGACACGCGACGGATCATCCGTCACTTGAGTTTCACCCCGTTCCTCTTCAATTCCTGCTTGATCTCGGAAACCACGCTATCAATGTTCGAAAGGTCGTCCGCGAGTGCTGTCTTGGGCGGTGTGATGCCCAACGAATCCTCCCAGGCGCGGAAGTGGCCTTTGACGGGATGCGGAGACAGATCGTGGGCACCGGCCTTGCTCACGTCCTTCGGGGACAGCTTGCTGTTGTCGGAGTCCCAGACCGCCGGATGGTCCGAGACGTAGGGAAGCCCTGCTCTCATCAACTCGCTCTCGATGTACTCATGGGCCATCAGCGAGTGGAACTCCTTCAGTCCTGCGGCATCGAGTTTGCCCGCGTGGGCGTCCTGCCAGAGAGCCGCGATGTCGTCACGAGGAGTGAAGAGGCCTGTCTTGGAGGTGAGCGGGGCGATCTCCACCTTGTGCTGTTCGCGAAACAGGTGAGACTTGACCTGGCGCAGCACGGTCAGGTCGATACCGGTGTTCTCGGAGATCTTCGGCAGGTCGACCTTGTTGGGGGTCGCACGTATCTTTTCGAACGCATCGCCAGCGAACTTCGTCGGCTTCTCCACCCACCCGGCGCCGCCCCAGCCCTCCGTGTCGGGAAACTCAGTCTTGCCCCGGCCGGGCGCGGCCGCTCCGCCGACGGCGCCGAGGATGAGGTCGAGGGGCATGATGGGGCCGGTCTTGAACGCGGTGTCGTAGCCGTAGGTGAGGCCGGCGCCGGTGACCATGCGGCCGGGGAGGGTGTCGGCGGCGTTCGCGACCTTGGCGAGGCCGGCGAGGGCGACGGAGGCGCCTTCGGCGCGTTCGGCGGCGTTGGCGACGACGCGTCCGCCGGCGCCGAGGCCGCCGCCGGCGGCGCCCATGATTTCACCGGTCTTGGCGGAGTCGAGGGCCTCCTTGGCGCTGTAGCCGCCGTCGTCGAAGAGTTCGACGCGGATGGGCTGGGCGACGGCGAGGTCGACGGTGATGGCTTCGACGGCGCCGAAGGCGGCGCCGACCAGGACGGTGGCGGCGATGGTGGCGATGGTTTCGGAGACGGCGACGCCGAGGCCGGCGGCGGTGGCGACGATGCCCGCGGCGGCGCCCGCGGCGACGCCCTCGGAGATGCCGGCGGTGAAGAAGGCGAGGGCGGTGCCGGCCACCAGGGTGGCGCCGACGATCGCGGCTTCCTCTTCGAGTTTCTTGACGGCCTTGTCGACCTCGTGGGCGAAGTCCCGCAGCGCCTTGGCGAGGGCGCGGCAGGCGTCGGCGGTTTCGGGGAGCCAGCCCTTGCCCTTGCCGGCGCTGTCCTTGCCGCCGTAGTACTGGCCCCAGAACTTGCCGAAGGCGTCGATCGCGGGGCCGTGGTTGTTGGCGACGATGGCGGCGGCGGCCTGGTTGGTGGGGACGGTGACGTTGTCGATGGCGGTGGCCATCGCGTCCCAGGCGTCCGCGACCTTACGGAGCTTGTCCGGGTCGGCGTCGGGCCACCACATGCCGGTGAGCTTCTGGACGGCCTTCGCCGCCGTGGACTCACCCATACGAGGCTCCCGTCCGGGAACGAGCGCCGGTCATATCGTCATGTTTTTCTTGGCCTGGTTGTCCGCACCGGCGTGGTTGTCGGCGTGGGCGTGCAGCCCCTCGTTGATGCTGTTGATGCCCTTGACCAGGATGTCGAGCCCGGAGAGCACGTGGTCGTGCGGGGTGTTGTAGGCCGCCGCGAACTCGTTGCCCTGCTTGTCGCTGCCCCAGGGGGCCCCGTCCTCGGTGAGACTCTTCTTGAGCTTGTCGAGCGCGTCCTTGAGTGCTTTGCTCTGGGTCTCGAAGGTCGGCGCCGCGTCCTTCAGGTCCCCCGGCTGGATCTTGAACTCCGGCCCGCCGGCTTTCGCTGCGTCATCTGCCATGGCGTCATCCCCCGTACTTTGTCGCGTCATTAGCAGCGAGGGGTGAGATGCCTGGTCAGAGGGCCGGGGTTGTGGCTGGTTCGTGTGACGATGGTCACTTTGCCTGTTCCGGCGGGAATCTTGACCGAGTGTTGGTGAGATGGTCCCGGACTTGCGTCAGGGCCGGGCGAACCACAGCAGGATGAGCGCGAAGCCTGCGTTGAGCCCGACGGCGAGCCAGAGGGATGCCGGCGAGTCGGCCTCACCCGGGAGCTTGGGCGCGACGCGGCCGGCCGGGTCCATCCGGACGGTGACCGTGTCGCCGGGGTTGAACCGCTCGGAATCGGGCTTCAACGGCCCCCCGGGGACGGTTCCTTCGCCCCTCGACACGAGGGTGTACGTTCGCGTCGTCGATCCGCGGGAGGACTTTTCGACGTGCTCGGAGACGACCACGGCGCGCACGTCCCGGCCCGAGGACAGCATCATGTTGTGCCAGGCGTCCGCACCCGCCCCGGTGGCCATCAGCAGGACGATGACGGCCAGGACCAGAGAGGCGCCGAATTCCTTGAACTCGGGGTCGCTGCCGGGAACTCCGAGCTTCGAGACTCCGACGCCCACCGCCACGAGGTACAGGAACGCCAGGACGAAGGCCAGGAGGGTGCCGACGTAGACGTAGGCGAGGACGACTCCGACGAACAGGCAGGTCAGGATGCCGATGAGCGCGAGAACGCGGCGGAGCCAGCCGTTGCCGGTGCGCGTGGTCGGGTCGTCTCGCGTGACGGTCATCCGAAGGCCTTCCGGATGTTGTCCCACTGCTCGGGCGGCAGGTCGTCGAGGCTTGTGTCCCGGGGCGGGTGGAAGGAGATTCCGCGGAATGCGGTGGCCAGTAGCGGCAGCCACTCGGGCCAGTAGTCGAGGTCCTCGGTGGTGAAGACGGCGGCAAGCACGTGTGGGCTCCACGGGTGCGGGATCAGCAGTTCGAGCTGGCGCACCGTGCTGACGCTGGACTCGGGCACGCCCCACACCACGCCGGGCACTGAGGCGGTGAGGTCCCGGGCGGCGAGGGCGGCGCGGCCGAGGGGCAGATCCACCACGCCGACGTCGGCGTCCGGCCAGGCCGCGGCCAACTCACCGGCGACGCGGTCGGGGTAGGTGTCGCGCGGGCCGAGTTCCTGTGGGCGGACGAAGAGGGTGAACGTGCCGTGGACAGGTTCGCCGTCCTCAGCCCGGACCAGGCAGCTGGAGACGTGGACGGCGCCCTCGCGCAGTTGGGCCTGCAGGGCGGTTTCGGCAGCGATCACGACGCTGAGCCTCTGCTCGGGGCGCGCAGTCGGGAAGACGGTGTCCAGGATCTCCGCGGTGCGTTCCATCCGGTCGCCGGGGTCCTCGTCCAGGTCGAGGGAGGAGAAGCCCGGCGGCAGGGACAGCCAGAACGGGGGGACCGCGGTCTCGGAGGTCTCAACGGCCATAGCCCGCCGCCCATCCGCCCGTGCCGAGCAGGCTGCCGACGGCGGCCACGGTGCCGACGACGGGGTAGAGCTTGCCACCGCTGGAGCCGACGCCGACGGAGCCGACGACGTTGTTGGCGCCGGTGGTGTAGTTGACCGCGCTGTCGAGGTCATCGCTCGGGTTGTCCTGGGTGAGGGCGTACGCGGTCGGGGCGTTGAGTCCGGCGGTGGTGACGGCCTGGACGCCGTCGGAGATGTTCATCGCGGTTTCCTTGGAGACCCCGTACTTGACGGCCTGCTTCTCGATCGTCTTGGTGAAGATCGGACTTGCCGGGTCGGCGGCTCGGGCGGCGACCCGGACCTCGGTCGTTCCAGCGCTCATCGCTCCGCGCAGGCCCGAGCCGGCGGCGCTCGCCTCCCGGGCCGCGGTCCAGCCGGACTTGGCGACGCCAGCTCCGGGGATCGCTCCGAGGAGGTCACCGCCCAGTGCCAGCCAGTTGCCGATGTTCTTCTGCGGCGGAAGGAGCTTTCCTTCGGCGATGTACTTGGTCGTGTGCGCGCCCGCCGCCGCCAAGCTCAGCAGGATCGCCGGCAGCGCGAACGCCGGGAAGAAGATCGCCGCGACGCCGCAGACGCCCGCGGCCACCGTCAGCAGGTCCGCGCCGTGGTTCTTCAGCCAGTTGCCGACCTTGCTGAGCCAGCCCGGCTCCGGCGGGGCCTTGCTGTCGGCGGCCTTGCGGATGGCGGTGGCGGTCTTGCGGGCGTCGGACTTGTGGCCCTCGGCGAGTTCGTGGGCCTGGCTCTGGAGGCCGGTGAGGGTCGCGGTGGCGCTGTTGACCAGCTTGGCGGCCTGGTCGAGGTGGTTCTTGGCGGTGTTGTAGCGCTGTTCGGCGGCGGCGAGTGAGGCGTCGTCGGGGAAGCTCTTGCCGGCCAGTGCGAGGTCGGGGGCGGCGGCCGCGGTGCGGTGGGCCTGTTCGGCCTGCTCCTTGCCCTGCTTGGCGGCGATCGCGGCGCGGGCCAACTCGGCGGCCTTGGGCTGGTGTTCGTTCAGCGTCTGGTACCAGGTGTCGAGGGCCTGGTAGGCGGCGGTGATCGAGTCGGCGGCGTCCTGCAGGTACCCGGGGAGCTTCCCGAACTGGGCGGCGAAGGCCTTGGCGGCGTCGCCGGTCCACTGGCCCTGGTTGTCGGAGATCTGGGAGAGCGTGGTGTGGACGCCGGTCAGGTGCTGGGAGACCCGGCGCAGGCTGCCGCTGAGGCCGGCCACGGCGGCGGGGTCGCCGGGGGTGGGGTTGAAGCCGAGGCCGGACCAGTCGGGCTTGGGATCGGTCACGACTGCCCCGCCGCCGGGGTGAGGGCCTTGGTGATGCTCTTCTCGGTGCCGTCGTAGGACTGCGCGACCTTGTCCAGACCGTCGTCGAGGACCTTGACGCAGTCGCGGACCTTCTTGAGGCCGTACTCCCACTTCTCCTGGAAGTGCTTGCCGGCGTCCTCCAGGAAGTCGAAGCCGAGACCGTCGCGGCTCGCCTCCTTGAGCGCCTTCAGTCCCTGGTCGAGTTCGTCGCCGCAGCCCTTGAGGTCCTTGGCGAGCTTGGCCAGGAACTCGGGACTGACCGTGAATTCGGCCATTTTCTCCCCCGATGCGTCGGTTGTCGGACCGGCCGAGCATAACGCCGGTTGGTGCGTGGGCGATTCGTGCTGCCGGTTTCCACCCGTACGAGTACGGGATCCTTGCCGGGGGAGGGGCGTGCACGGTTGAAAGTGCGCAGGGTTCAGCGGCGCCGGGACGTCAGCGGCGCCAGAAGCCGCGCTTCTTCGGGGCGGTGAGCCTCACCACTGCGGCGACGAAGAGTTCGGCGACGGGGGAGGGGCCGGGCCCGTGGTTGAGGTGGCTCTCGGTGGTCCACTCGCCGAGGACGGTGCCGGGGCTGCCGTCGAGCGGGTTGAGCGCGTGCTCCAGGGTCAGGTAGCGGACGGCCTTGGCGCCCCGGGGGAGGACGGCGGCGGCGAAGTGGGCCTCGGTGGCGCAGATCGGGGTGGGCAGGGTGACCAGGAGTATCGCGTGGTCGTCGGTGGCGAGGTGGCGGCAGTCGAGGCCGTGGCTGGGCAGCCGGTCCTCGGGCGGGAGGGTCTCGCCGAGGTCGTCCCAGATCCCGGTGAGGACGGGCAGCAGGCTGCCGCCGTCCGGGGCCGGACTGGCCACCCGCGGGCCGAATTCCAGGACCTGGCGGGAGAGCGCGCGGTGAACGAAGCGGTAGTGGTGGGGCCTTGGGGTCGTCATGGGGGACACGGTAGCGAACGGGCCGGGGTGGGAGGTCGGTGCACCCGACGTCCCACCCCGGCCCCGCGGTCGATCAATTGACGAATCGTCAGTGGCTGCCCTTGAGGTTGAGCACGACCACCCCGACGATCACCAGCGCGAGCCCCAGCCACTGCGGCTTCCCCAGCGACTCGCCGA
The DNA here is from genome assembly GCF_044327205.1 of Kitasatospora sp. NPDC018058. Lineage (NCBI taxonomy): Bacteria > Bacillati > Actinomycetota > Actinomycetes > Kitasatosporales > Streptomycetaceae > Kitasatospora > Kitasatospora sp. NPDC018058. The sequence goes on from NZ_JBIRFA010000008.1 coordinate 192,819, forward strand.
AGGTGACCACGCCTATCCCGGCGACCGCCGCCGTCCCGGCGCCCGACCAGACCGCGTACGCGACCGAGACCGGGATGTGCTTGAGGGCGCGGCCGAGCAGGAAGAAGGAGAGCGCGTAGCCGATCCCGACCCCGATGCTGGGCCAGAGGCGGGTGAACCCCTCGGTGAGTTTGAGGCAGCTGGTGGCGCAGACCTCGCTGACGATGGCGAGGGCGAGCAGGAGGTAGGACATGTCGCTGTCAAACCGCCGGCGCGGCGCAGAGCTTCCCGAGCAGCGCGAGATCGACCTGTTCCAGGCTGGTCAGCAGGGTGATCCGGTCGCCGGTCGGCATCGGGACGGCGGTGGACGGCACGACGAGCACCACGCAGCCGGCCGCGTTGGCGGAGGTGACGCCGGTCGGGGTGTCCTCGACGGCGACGCAGGCCGCCGGGTCCAGGCCGAGCCGCTCGGCGGCGGCCAGGTACGGGTCGGGCGCGGGCTTGGTGCGGACGGTGTCCTCGGCGGCCAGGGTGACCTCGAACCAGTCGCGGCCGATCGCCGAGAGCACGAGGTCGACCACCCGGCGCGGGGAGGCGGAGACCAGCGCGGTGGGCACCCGGGCCTCGCGCAGGGCGGCCAGCAGGGCGAGCGCGCCGGGGCGCGGCACCGTCTCGGCGGCGACCTTGGCGGCGAAGGAGTCGCCCAGCCGGGCGGCGAGTTCGGCTTCGCCGAGGGCGGTGCCGCTGACCTTTCGCAGGTGGGCGGCGGTGTGCTCGACGGCCTGGCCGAGGACCTCGGGGGAGTCCTGGTCGGTGAGCGGGCGGTTCAGCTCCTCGGCGAGCTCGGCGGCGGCCTGCCACCAGAGTTGCTCGGTGTCGACCAGGGTTCCGTCCATGTCGAAGAGGACGGCGGAGGGGAGTGCGGATACGGATTCAGGCATGGCGGTACCTTCGGCGGTTCTTCAGACGGTGCGGGGGCGGTACGAGCTTCGGCAGCGAGACTCCCTCCGGCGGGAACCTCCGCGGCAAGAGCCCCGTGGTGGGACTCTCAGCAGCAGATTCTCCGGCAGCGGGGTTCTCAGGCGGGGCGGCGGTCCACCAGCACCGGGCGCTCCGGCAGCGTGAGGTCGGCGCGCGAGCCGGCCGGCAGGGCGGCGGCGGCCTCGGTGGGCAAGTCGGCCTTGACCTCGGTGCCGTCGTCCAGGCGGACGGTGAGCCGGGTGACGGCGCCCAGGAAGGATGCGGTGATCACCAGTGCCGGGCCGTTCTCGGACGGGGTGAGGGTGACGTTCTCCGGGCGGACCAGCACCTGCAGGTCGCCGTCGGCCGGGATCCCGCCGTCCACCGCGTGGCGGCGGCCGAGCACCTCGACGCCGTCCGAGGTGCGGGTGCACGGGATGCGGCTCATGGTGCCGACGAACTCGGCGACGAAGGCGGTGGCCGGCCGCCCGTACAGCTCCGACGGGGTGGCGCACTGCTCCAGCCTGCCGGCGCGCAGCACCGCGACCCGGTCGGCCATCGACAGCGCCTCCTCCTGGTCGTGGGTGACGAACAGGGTGGTGATGCCCAACTCCTGCTGCAGACGACGGATCTCCTCGCGCAGCTGGAGGCGGACCTTGGCGTCCAGCGCGGACAGCGGCTCGTCCAGCAGCAGCACACGCGGCTGCAGGGCGAGTGCGCGGGCGAGCGCGATGCGCTGCTGCTGGCCGCCGGACATCTGGTGCGGGTAGTGGCCGGCGCGGTGCGGCAGGCCGACCAACTCCAGCAACTCCTCGGCGCGCTTGCGGCGTTCGGCCTTGCCGGTGCCGCGCATCCGCAGGCCGAAGGCGATGTTGTCCAGCGCGGTCAGGTGCGGGAAGAGGCTGTAGGACTGGAACACCATGCCCGCGTCGCGCTTGTGCGCCGGGATCGAGGTGATGTCCTGGCCGTCGACCAGGACCTCGCCCGAGTCGTGCCGCTCGAAGCCGGCCAGGATGCGCAGCGCGGTGGTCTTGCCGCAGCCGGACGGGCCGAGCAGGGCGACCAGCTCACCGGGGTGGACGGTCAGGTCGAGGCCGTCGAGGGCGGTGGTGGCACCGAAGGCGCGGCGCAGCGAGCGGAACTCGACGGTGGCGCTGCCGGGGGCGAGCGCGACGCCGGTGACGGGGGCGGTGGCCGTGGTCATGACTGGTGACTCCTGGAAAGCGGGGGGTGGTTCAGGACCGGGCGGTCTTGCGGCCGCGGCCGACGGCGGACATCAGCAGCAGGACGAGCCAGACGATCAGCAGGCTGAGCATCGAGACCGCGACGGACATCTGGCCGTCGCTCTTGCCGTTGGAGTTGATCCACACCGAGAAGGGGGCGAAGCCGAGGATCGAGGCGGTGGTGAACTCGCCGAGCACCAGGGCGACGGTGAGCACGGCGGCGTTCAGCAGCGAGCTGCGCAGGTTGGGCAGGACGACGGTGAACACCGCGCGCAGCCAGCCGGCCCCGCAGTTGCGGGCGGCCTCGACCAGGGTGACCACGTCCACGCCGCGCAGGCCGGCGTCGATCGCCCGGTAGGCGAACGGCAGGGCCATCAGCACGTACGCGATGACCAGGACGATCGGGAACTCCGGGTCCTGGATGGCCACGATGGTCTGGAAGAACGGGGTGTCCTGCAGGTAGTCCGGGCCCCAGCGCAGCACGCCGATGATGCCGGTGGTGAGCGCGACGACCGGGACGACCAGCGGCATCGAGCACATCACCTCGATCACCGGGCCCAGCTTCGGCGCGCCGAGCCGGGCGGCGAGCACCGCCGGGACGAGCAGGAGCAGCAGCACCGCGACGGTGACGGCGGCCAGTTCGAGGCTGAGCACCAGGCTGTCGGTGAAGCCCGGGGCGTTCAGCAGCTCGGTGTAGGCGCGGAAGGTGGTGCCGCCCTTGTTGTCGTCGATGCTGAACCACAGCGAGGCGGCCATCGGCACCGCGAAGTAGACCCCGCAGATCAGCAGGACCAGGCCGCGGCCGAAACGGATGCGATTGATCAGGCGAGCCACTTGGCACTCCGGCGCTGAAGGGGCAGGTACAGGGCCATCACCAGGCAGGCGACCACGATCATGTCGAGGCCGAGGGCGAGGGCGAGGTTGCCCTGGCCGACCAGGACGTTGCCGGACAGCGCGTCGCCGATCTGCATCGAGATCAGCGGCACCGAACTGCCCACCATGGCCTCGGCGGTGGCGTACGCGGCGAAGGAGGCGCCGAACAGCAGCACGAAGCCGCCGAGCAGCGAGGGCAGCAGGACGGGCAGTGCCACGTGCCGCCAGTACTGCAGCGAGGTGGCGCCGTTGTTGGACGCGGCCTCGCGCCACTGGGCCTTGAGGCCCTCCAGGGCCGGGGTGATGGTGATGACCATCAGCGGGACCAGGAAGTAGAGGTAGACCACCGACAGGCCGGAGAAGGTGTAGAGGTTCCAGCCGTGTTTGGTCAGACCGAGCTTCTTGGTGACCTCACCGGAGTTGCCGAGGGTGGCGACGAACATGAAGGCCAGTGGGACGCCGCCGAAGTTGGCGAGCACGCCGGAGGCGGACATCACGGCCTCGCGGAAGGCCCGGAACCGGGAGGTCGCCACGGCCTGGGCCAGCGGCAGACCGACCACGGTGGCGATCAGCGCGGTCAGCAGGGAGAGCTTCACGCTGCCCCACAGGGCCGTCCAGTACGCGCCCTGGAGGGAGCCGGTGAGGTTGTCGGTGGTGAAGGTGCCGCCGCCGTCGGGTGCGTCCGAGGAGGTGGTGAACGCGCCGATGGCGATCGCGACGGCCGGCAGGCCGAAGCCGATCACGAAGAAGAGCAGCAGGGGGAGGGCGGCGAGCCAGGCGCGGCTGCCGCCGGCCCGGCGCTTGGCCGGGCGGGGGGCCCGGGCGGACGCCGCGGTGGCGGCGGTGGCCGGGGCCGGGGTGGGGGAGGCGGTTCCGGCGGCGTCGCCTCCACCGCTGTGAGCGGCGGAGGCGGTGGCCGGCACCGGGGTGGGAGCCGTGGTCATCTCAGGTCAGCCCGCGATCGCCTTGGCCCAGTTCTCGGTCACGACCTTCTTGGCCGCGTCCGTCTGGTCCTGGGTCGGGAAGGTGGTGAAGGGCTTCTCGACGTTCGGGAGCTTGGCGGCGGCGGCAGCGTCCAGGGTGCCGGCGGCCTTCATCGAGTCGAACAGGGCGGGGGTGGCGTAGCCGCCGAGGAAGCCGTTCTGGCCCTGGGCGCTGTAGAGGTACTCCTCCCACAGGCGCGCGGCGGCCGGGTGCGGGGCGTCCTTGTTGATCGCCTGGTTGTAGTACTGGGCGTAGGAGCCGTCCGAGGGGATGGCCACCTGCCAGTCGATGCCCTTGTCCTTGAACTTGTCGCTGTAGCCGGCGTTCAGGTACGACCAGTCGATGCTGATCGGGGTCTCGCCCTTCTCGATGGTCGCCGGGGTGACCTCGACCGGGTTGAAGTTGCCGGTCTGCTTGACCTTGCCGAAGAAGTCGATGCCGGGCTGGATGTTGTCCAGCGAGCCGCCGTTGGCGAGCGCGGCCGCGTAGACGGCGCCGAAGGCGGCACCGGCCTTGGTCGGGTTGCCGTTCAGGGCGACCATGCCCTTGTAGTCGGGCTTGAGCAGGTCGGCGAAGGTCTTCGGGCAGACGGACACCTTCTTGGCGTCGCAGCCGATCGACATGTAGCCGCCGTAGTCGTTGTAGCTCAGACCGTTGGCGTCCTTCATGGTGGCCGGGATCTTGTCGAAGTCGGTCACCTTGTAGGGGGCCAGCAGGCCCTGCTTGCCGGCGCTGATCGCGAAGGCGGAGCCCAGGTCGACGACGTCGGGGGCGCGGTCCTGGCCCTTGCGGGAGGTGATCGCGTTGATCTCGTCCTGGCTGGAGCCGTCCGGGTTCTCGTCCTCGATCTCGATGCCGTACTTGGCCTTGAAGTCGTCCATCAGCTTGCCGTAGTTCGCCCAGTCGCGCGGCAGCGTGATGACGTGGAGCTTGCCCTCCTTCTTGGCGGCGGCGACCAGGGCGTCCATGCCACCGAGGTCGGCGACGGAGGTGGCGGTCTTGGCGCTCTTGCCGCCCGCGGCGTCGCCGCCGGACTTCGCGGAGGAGGAGCCGGCGGAACCGCAGGCGGTGAGGGACAGCGCGGCGGCGGTCAGGACGGCCGCGAAGGCGGCGGTGCGGGCGCGGTGCACGGACACGGGTCAGTCTCCTGAGAAGGGGGAACTGCAAGCGGGTGTCTTGATCGGGGATCGAGCGAGCGGCGGTTCGGAGCGGTCCGAGGTGAGTTCGGATCCGTCCGAGTTGACTAGCCAACTTCGCTGACGGACGTAAGTACGCCGGAGTCCGGTGACGGGAAGGTGAACGGACGGCTCAGAACCGGGGTCGGCTGTGGGAACGGTGGAATCCGGCCACCGGAGCGTGATCCGTATGGTGCGATGCTCTGAAGGCGCAGCGGGATAAGGTCGGGCTGTCCGCGCCGGTACGGCTGCGCAGGACACCGCCCCAGGAGGGACATTGACTGACGTGGCAGTAGAGCCCGGGCGCCCCGCCGAGCGCGCTGCCGGCGCCCTGTACCGCAAGGTCGCCGCCGATCTGCGCGAGGCCATCACCACCGGCGCGTACGGCGAGGCGGGCCGGCTGCCCGCCGAGGGCGCGCTGGCCGAGCAGTACGGGGTCTCCCGCGGCACCGTCCGCCAGGCGCTCGCCGTGCTGCGCTCGGACGGGCTGGTCACCTCCCGCCGCGGCACCCGGCGGGTGGTGCTCGGGGGCGCCCGGGTGCAGAGCTTCTCCGAACTGCTCAGTTTCACGCACTGGGCGTACTCGATGGGCGAGGAGCCCGGCGGCATCCTGGACTCGCTGGTGCGCCGCCCGGCCGATGCCGCCGAGCGCGAGCAGCTGCGCCTGGAACCGGGCGCCGAGGTGTATGTGACGGTCCGGCTGCGCACGCTCTCCGGCACGCCGGTGATGGTCGAGCGCACCATCTACCCGCCGCGGGTCGGCGAGATCGTCGCCGAGCTGCCGCCGGACGTGGTCTCGCACACCGAGGTGCTGCGCGAGCACGGCATCCTGTTCACCGACGCCGACCACACCATCGACATCGTCGCGGCCAACGCGGAGGACGCCCGGCTGCTCGGCTGCCGTCGGGGCGGCCCGCTGCTGCGCGAGCGGCGGCGTACGACGGACCCGACCGGCACGCCGGTGGAGTGGTCCCAGGACCGCTACCTGCCCGGGACGGTGGCCTTCAGCGTGCACAACTCGCTGGCCACGTCGGCGCTTTCGCGGCACGCCCGGGAGATGGACTGAGCTCCCGGGCGCGCTTCGCGTTTCAGTGCATGAGCGCGGCGAGCAGCGGGCGGTAGTGCTCGAAGTCCGGCGCCTTCGCGTCGGGCTCCTTCGCCTGCTCGTCCCAGCGGCGGACGGCCACCGCGTCGGCGGCGCCCGGGAGTTCGGCGAAGGCGGCGGCCTCGCGCTCGTCCATCGGGCCGCCCTGCACCTTCAGGGTGTACTCGGAGGCTTCGGAGAGCCGGGCGCGGTAGTCGGGCTCGACCGCGCACAGGTAACGCTTGGCGGCCACGTGCAGCCGGACCGGCTCGGTGACCTCCGGGCCGAACCAGCGGGCCAGCCAGTCCGCACCGGTGTGGCTGTGCCGGTTGTCCCGCCCGCGCATCAGGTCCCGTCCGTGCAGGGCACCCTGGAAGTGACCTACATCGTGCAGCAGCGCGGCGGCGACCAGGTGGTCCGGCACCCCGGCCGCCTCGGCCGCGGCGGCGGCCTGCAGCATGTGCTCGGCCATGGTCACGGCCTCGCCCAGGTACTCCCCGGCGCCCTCGCCCGCGAACAGCTCGGCGATCCCGTCCAGGGCGGCGGTGCGGCGGTGCAGTACGGCGAGGGTGCTCGACAGCGAGTCGAGGTCGGCGTAGCAGCCCTGGAGGTGGCGCCGGCCGTCCTGCTCGAAGGCCGTACGGGCGTGCAGTAGGCGGGTGTTGTCGAAGACCAGGCAGTCGCCCGGGTCGAGCCGGAAGGTGAGCTGGAGCTCGGGGCGCAGGGTGATCGCGGCGAAGCGGCGGTAGGCGGTGTAGAAGGCCTCCAGGTCGCTGCCGCTTCCGCGCAGGGTGCCGAAAGAGCGGTTGTTGAAGCGCACCTCGCGGATCCGGCCGAGCGGGTCCACGTCGATCAGCGGGCGGTCGGCGCGCAGTTCGGTGCGGCGGTCGCGGAAGACGAAGGGGACGGGGGTGCGGGTGAGCGCCGCGAAGTCCTCGGGGGCCTCCTCGCGCAGCAGGGACGCCGCCTTGAAGCCATCGACCAGGCCGGAGTCGCCGCCGGTCGCCGAGTTCTCCAAGCAGTGCAGCAGCTGGAGGGTCGGCACCGGGTCCCGGTACGGGTTGTCGGTGTGCGGGGCGATGGCTCTGTCCGTGAACGCGAGGTTGTTCGGGTCCGGCTCGACCCGGACGTCGAACAGCTCGCCGTAGTTGGTGACCCGGACGTAGCCGAAGCTCTCCGCCACCCGGAGCACCTGCCGCTCCACGGTCGGCACCCCGCGCAGCACGGCGAAGCCGCTGCGGCGGACGGCGGCCAGCACCGCGGCCTGCTCGGCGGGGTCGGTGAGGTAGGCCGCCCAGTCGGCCTCGGGGATGCCGCGCGCGAAGTCGGCGGCCGCCCACAGCCGCTTGCCCTGCTCGCTGCGCCCGTCGTCCTCGGCTTCCTCGTGGAGCCAGGTGAGCGGGTAGCGGGAGCGGTGCCCGTCGGACCAGAGCACCTCCAGGTTCCCGTCGAGCTCCTTGCTCGCCGCGATGGTGAGGTCCGACAGCAGGTCGTCGATCTGGAACAGCTTCTGGCCGTTGCGCGGGTCCCGGCACTCGGCGCACGGGCAGTTGTCGCGCAGCCAGTAGGGCGGCGGTTGCTCGGTCATGGGTCTCTCCTCCTCGACATCCAGCCAGGGTAGAGTTGTATAGCCAACTTCACCCGCTGGGCCGGAGCCTGCCGGTCCTTGGTGAGTCCCGGGTGCCGGTCGGATGAACGTCCGGGGAACTGTCCGTCGAGACCGCTGTCAAATCCCTTGCGTCCGCAGCCCTGACCTGCTCGGATATGCCGGTGCTCGATCAAGATCAAACCCCGGCCGACGACGTCCTGGTGGACATGACCCCCGTCGCCCCGGTCTCGCCTCCGCCCCGGCGCTCCCGCCTCCGGCTCTGGCTGACCCTGGCCGCCCTCGCGTTCGTCGGCGTCACCGCCCTTGCGGTCGTCTTCGCCGACAACATCGCCGACTTCGGCGCGTACCGCTACAGCCCGCCGAAGGACTTCCTGGGGCTGCCGAGCGTCCCCGCAGAGCGCCTCCCCAAGGCGACGCCGGCCCTGGGCTACGCGAAGCTCGGCGGCTACCAGACCGAGGGCAGGTCGCGGACCGTCGTCGTCGCCGTCAGTGAGCTGCCCGCCATCTCGCCCTCGGCCCGGATCGACGACGTGATCACCCAGGTGACCACCGGCCAGCACGTCGTGGGCCTGCGCACGGTCGACCCGGGCGACCGCGGCGGCGTCATGACGTGCGGCCACGCCACCAACATGATGAAGGCCGGGAAGCCCCAGGACATGGCCTTCTGCGTCTGGGTCGACGGCAGCATGTGGGCCGTCTACATGGAGCACCGCGACGACATCACGCTCGACATGGACACCCTGGCCAACGACGCCCGCAAGTTCCGCCACCTCGCCGAGGTGCCCGCCTGACTCGGTTGCCCCGTCGCGCGGCCCCGCCCTGCCCGGCAGGACGGGGCCGCGCGGTGACTGCCATGTGTCCGGCTACAGGAGACTGCCGGGCGTGGAACGGAGGTAGGCCTCGGCGGCGGCGCGGGTGTAGAAGCGTCTGATCCTGTCCGAACTGCCTCGCACGCGGAGGTACCGATGGTGGTCCGGGTCCCACAGGCCCCAGCACTCCATCAGGAGGAAGTGCGGGCTCCGGGAGTTGATCAGACGGATCTCGTATCGCTTGCGGGAGAGGGTAGCGGCCATCAGGCGACCTCCGGGTCCGGGTGGCGCTGCTCGTTGACGCGCACCCATCGCTCCGCCTGGTCGTACGAGTAGAACCGCAGCGGTTCGGGGCGGGGCGGCAGCGCCTTCACCAGGCGGCCGGTCTCGCGGTCCTGGATGACCCAGACCGGGTACGAGGCCCCGCCGTGGGCGTCGGCGGGAACGATCCCGTATCGGCTGCTCATCGGCAGGCCACCTGGAGGAAGCCGCCGGCCTTCTCGACCTGGGCGGCGAACTCGTCGAACTCGCCGTCGATGGGGGAGACGGCGGTCTTGGAGGGGGCCAGGATTGCTCCGGCACCCTTGTCCTTGACCGTCTGCAACGCTGCCAGGAGCAGGGGGCGTTGCTCCGGGGGCTTCTCCGTCTCGTCGTCCACGACGGTGAGGGTGACGTCCCAGTTGTGGGTGAGCGCGTACTCCTCGCAGCTGCGCATCTCCAACTCGGGGAAGGCGGGGCTGTTCTTGGCCAGGTAGATCACCACCTGGAAGCGCTCGGTGGGGTTCTGGCGTGTGGGGGCCGCCGTGCCGACCTTGCAGAGTCGGGGGGAACGCGGAGCAGAGGGGGTTCGGCGCAGCTTCAAGGCCCGCTCCTCTCAGTAGTGAGATGACTACCCGGGGTCCCAACTGCGGTCTAGGATGTGGAGTACTTCAACCTTTCCCCAAGGAAGGAAGGGCCTCCAACGATCATGAATCGCAAGGAACTTGATCCGGATGCCTCACCCACTGCCAAGTTCGGTGCGGAACTTCGCGAGTTGCGAGAGGCGAGAGGCTGGACGCAGGAACACCTGGCGGCCCTCATTGGGTACTCGGCCGTTCATGTGTCCGCCGTCGAAACTGGCCGCAAGCCTCCAACTCTTCCACTTTCCAGAAGGCTTGATGTCGCGTTCGAGACGCCTGAGCGCTTCGAACGAGCGTGGCGCAAGTTGGGGCACAGAGTTCTGTTTGAGGGATTCGGCGAGTACCTGCGCAGTGAAGCGGATGCCGTGGCCGTGCGGTTGTTCGAGATCAACATCGTTCCAAGCCTCTTCCAGGCCCCTGCCTATGCGAGGGCCTACCAGGAAGCGCGAGTTCGCCGAGGGTGGGCAACTCAACAGCAGGCTGAAGAGCGACTCTCGCTGCTGCTGCATCGACAGCAACGTCTGAGCCAGCATCCGGCGCCCCGAGTCCATGCGGTCATAGACGAGGGTTGCCTGCGCCGAGCTATCGGTGGTCGGGACGTCATGGTGGAGCAGCTCGTACGTCTGGAGGAGCTGTCCGTTCAGCCTCAGATGGTTGTGCAGATCAGCCCGTTCTCGCTCGGCGAGGACAGGCCGTTTGGGCTTCCAATTACCTTGCTGACCCTGCCGAATAGGACCATCGTGGGATACGGCGAGACGCAGCGACGTGGCTTCCTTGAGCGGGAACCAGACACCTTGGCCGAGTGGGCTGGTGAGTACGATCAACTGCAAGTCGAGGCGTTGTCCCGCTCGGAGAGCCGAGAGTTCATCCGACAAGTGCGGAGAGGTTTTGAGGATGGATGATCTGACAGGCGCCGCATGGCGCACGAGTAGCTACAGCGTCCAGGAAGGGCAGTGCGTGGAGGTCGCGGACGGGTTCCTCGACCGGGTGCCCGTAAGGGACAGCAAGGATCCCGACGGCCCCGCCCTGGTCTTCCCGGCCGACGCCTGGTCGGCCTTCGTCTCCGCCGTGCGCAGTGGGAAGTTCGGCACGGTCTGAGCGAGCGAGTGTTGGGCCGCCCCGAGAGCTCTCAGGGCGGCCCACGTACTCTGACCCGTAGGGACTACCTATGCGCAGGTCGGGATTCGGATTCCATCGCGGTGACATAAACCAAATGGGTATCGTGATTGTCATGCAGCTCCGGTATTCGTTCCGCGTGTACCCGACTGTTGGTCAGCGTTCTGCGTTGGCCCTCGCGTTCGGGTGTGCTCGGGTGGTCTACAACGATGCGCTTCGCGTCCGCGAGACCGCCCGAGCCGCTGGCCTGCCGTTCGTCACCTCCGGTGAGCTGTCCAAGCGGCTCACGGCGGCGAAGAAGACCCCCGAGCGCGCGTGGCTCGCCGATGTGTCGGCCGTGGTGTTGCAGCAGTCCCTTCGAGATTTGGACGCCGCGTACCGGAACTTCTTCGACAGCCTCAAGGGCAAGCGGCCGAAGATGGGACCGCCCCGCTTCAAGTCCCGCAAGGACACCCGGCAGTCGGTGAGGTTCACCGCGAACGCCGCATGGAAGATCACCACGGGCGGGAAGTTGCGCTTGCCGAAGATCGGCGACGTGACCGTGAAGTGGTCCCGCGCCCTGCCATCCACGCCGTCGACGGTCACCGTGGTCAAGGACAGCGCCGGGAGGTACTTCGCCAGTTTCGTCGTGGAGACCGAATCCGAAGCCCTGCCGGAAGCGGAGCCGACCATCGGCCTCGACCTCGGGCTCGGGCACTTCGCCGTTCTGTCCGACGGACGGAAGATCGACGCCCCGCGCTTCCTGCGTCGGGCCGAGAAGAAGCTCAAGCGCGCGCAGCAGGCTCTGTCCCGCAAGGAGAAGGGCAGCAAGAACCGCGACAAAGCCCGCCGCAAGGTCGCCCGCGTCCACGCGCGGGTGGCCGACGCCCGGCGCGAGTTCCACCACCAGCTCTCAATGAAGATCATCCGCGAGAACCAAGCGGTTGCCATTGAGGATCTGGCAGTCAAGGGACTCGCTCGGACCCGGCTGGCCAAGTCTGTGTACGACGCCGGATGGTCGGCATTCGTGACCATGCTGGAGTACAAGGCGGCGAAGCACGGCCGGACCCTGGTCAAGATTGGACGGTGCGAGCCGACCTCTCAGGTCTGCTCGCGCTGTGGCGTCAGGGACGGCCCCAAACCGCTACACGTTCGCACCTGGCAGTGCCCGGCATGCGGCGTATGGCTGGACCGGGACGTGAACGCTGCCGTCAATATAGCCAAGGCCGCCGGACTGGCGGTGACAGCCTGTCGAGCGCAGGTAAGACCGGGGATCCGTCCCGGCACAGCGTGAAGAAGCAGGAACCCAACGAGACGGTCACTTGACCGTGGTAGGGATCCCCAGCCTCTGGGCCGGGGAGGAAGTCAATATCAGCTGCAGGCCCTCGCGCTCTCGCAAGCTGAGTCCGTGGCCCTGATCAGCCGGCTAAGGGAGGAACTACCGTGACCGCCATCGAACCCGCGTGGTTCAAATCCTCGTACAGCAGCAACGGCGGCAACTGCATTGAGGTAGCGGGGAACTTGGTCGCCTCCGACACTGTTCCTGTCCGTGACTCGAAGGACTCCGAGGGCCCTTCCCTGGTCTTCCGGGCCGACGCCTGGTCGGACTTCGTCTCCGCCGTGCGATGTGGGGAGTTCGGCGCAGTCTGACCGCGCGGGTGGACCGCCCCGGCCTCCCCGGCCGGGGCGGCTTGTTCTGAGGTTCGAGCGAGCGCAACGGACTAATCTCGGGGCGATGCCGAGCTGGAGGATCCGAACGTGGTCTTTCCTGAGGACGAATCGCTCGCGGAATGGTACGCCGCCCGGGCCGGTCGGGACCGGCCGCCGGGGACGCGGGACGCGCTGGTGCTCGCGCCCGAGGATCGGCGGGGACTGCATCCGTTCCAGGACGTCCCGCGGCTGGTGGTCGAGTGGGACGGGCGAGCCTGGCGGCCGGTGACCGTTGCCGCGGATTTCTCGGAGGCCTATCCGCTGATCATGCGGCGCGACGGGGAGCTGATCGAGCCGCAGGACGATACGCCGGTGGCACTGCTGCGAAGGGGGACCGGGCGGCACCGCAGGCCTCTTCCGCCGTCCGGCTGACAGGGGTGGGCCGGAGCGCGTTTCGGCGTGGGGGAGTCCCGGGTGCTGCGGCACTGTCGGGGGGATTCCCCCCGAGGTGAGAGGCGCTGCGCCATGGCCCATCCCGATACCACGACCCCGCCCTCCCAAGGGCATACCGGGCTCAAGCGCGAGGTCGGCCTCGTCGGGCTGCTGTGGGCCTCGGTCGGGGCGATCATCGGCTCCGGCTGGCTGTTCGGGGCGCAGAAGGCGGCGGTGGCGGCCGGGCCGGCGGCGTTGTTGTCCTGGGGCATCGGCGCGGTGGCGATCATCCTGCTGGCGCTGATCCACGCCGAGCTGGGTGGGCTGTTCCCGGTGGCGGGCGGTACGGCGCGGTATCCGCACTACGCGTTCGGCGGGTTCGCGGGGATGTCGTTCGGGTGGTTCACCTGGCTGCAGGCCGCGACCATCGCGCCGATCGAGGTGCAGGCGATGATCAACTACGCCCGGCACTGGACGTGGGCGGAAGGCCTCCTGAACGAGGACCTGACGCTGACCGGGGCGGGTTTCGTGGTCGCGGCCGTGCTGCTCGGGGTGTTCGTCGCGATCAACTTCCTGGGGGTGAGGCTTCTCGCCCACACCAACAGCGTGGCCACCGTATGGAAGGTCGCCGTCCCGGTCCTGACCATCTTCGCGCTCGGGTTCACCGAGTTCCACGGTTCCAACTTCACCGTCCACGGCTTCGCGCCGCACAAGGCCAAGGGTGTGCTCGCGGCGATCAGCACCAGCGGGGTGATCTTCGCACTGCTGGGCTTCGAGCAGGCCATCCAGTGGGCGGGTGAGAGCCGCAATCCCCGCCGGGACATCCCCCGGGCCGTCCTCGGGTCGGTGGTGATCGGCACGGTCATCTACGTGACGCTCCAGGTGGTGTTCATCGGCGCCCTGCCGCCGTCGACCTTCGCGGGCGGCTGGGACAAGCTCGACTACCCCGGCATCAGCGGCCCGTTCGCGGGCCTCGCGACCCTGATCGGTCTCGGCTGGCTGGCGACCATCCTCTTCCTCGACGCGGTGATCTCTCCGGCCGGCACCGGGCTGGTCTACATCACCTCCAGCTCCCGGGTCACCTACGGCCTGAGCCGCAACGGCTACGCGCCGCAGGCCCTGCAGTACACCGACCGCAACTCGGTGCCCTGGCTCGGCCTGGTCATCGCCTGGGTCGCCGGCGTGCTCTGCTTCCTGCCCTTCCCGAGCTGGCAGCGGCTGGTCGGCTTCATCACCTCGGCCGTCGTGCTGATGTACGCGGGCGCGCCGCTGGCCTTCGGGGTGCTGCGCAAGCGGCTGCCGGGGATGGAGCGCTCGTACCACCTGCGCGGCGGCACGATCGTCTCGCCGCTGGCCTTCGCGGTGTCGAGCCTGATCATCTACTGGTCCGGCTGGGACACCCTGTGGCGGCTGGGGCTGGCGATCATCATCGGGTACGTGCTGCTCGGCGGGTACTCCGCGTACGCCGCGTCGAAGGGGGTGCCCAACGCGCCGCGGATGGACTTCAAGGCGGGGCAGTGGCTGCCGGCCTACCTGGTCGGGATGGGGATCATCTCCTGGCAGGGCACCTTCGGCGAGGGCTCGCAGGGGAACCTGCCGCTGTGGTGGGACATCCTGGTCGTGGTGCTGTTCTCGCTGGTCGTCTACTACTGGGCGCTGGCGGTCGCGCTGCCGGCCGAGGAGATCGAGCGGAACATCCGCGGCGTCGAGGTGATGGACGCGGGCGGGCACTGAGCCGCTCGGGACACAGCGGCTCCCGGGGATGGCTCCCCGGGGGCCGCTCGGCGTTTCCGTCCTAGGCGCCGACGGTGGCTTGCCAGGCGGTCTCGGCGGCCGCCAGGGCCGGCCCGGCGTCGGCCTTCGTGGCCGTCGCGAGGGCGGCGAGGCAGGCGCCGACGGTCTCCAGCGAGGCCGCCGGGCCGTAGTGGTTGACCCGCAACATCTCCGCGGCCAGGGCGCCGCCGCCGGGCTGGACCGGCAGGGCCGGGTCGAGGGCGGCGGCGAGCTCGGCGGCGTGCAGACCGGCCGGGGTGCGCAGGGTGGTGGCGACCGGGGCCGCGTGAGCATCCTCGTGGACGTACGGGCTGAGCGTACTCAGCGCCCGGACACCGGCCCGGGTGGCGGCGGAGGCGGCGCGGTGCCGGGCGATCACGGCGGGCAGCCCGTCGGCGGCGATCCGGTCCAGGCAGGCGCCGAGCGCCAGCATCTCCAACTGGGCCGGGGCGTGCGGGAGTACGGCGCGACCGGCGTCGGTCCAGCGCTCCTTCCAGTCCAGGAGGGACAGGTAGGAGCGGCGCGGGGCGGCCGGGTTGGCGGCGATCCGCTCCCAGGCGCGCTCGGAGACGGAGACGGCGGAGACCCCGGCCGGGCCGCCCATCGCCTTCTGGCCGCCGATGACGCACAGGTCGATGCCCCACTCGTCGGTGAGCAGCGGCTCGGCGGCGACTGAGGCGACCGCGTCGAGCATCAGCAGTGCGCCGTGCTCGCGGACCACGGCGGCGATCTCGGCGACCGGGTTGGTGTTGCCGGTGGCGGCCTCGGCGTGCACCAGGGAGACGAAGTCGATCCCCGGGGCGGCGTCCAGGGCCGCGGCCACCTGCGCGGCGCTCACCGCGCTGTCGAAGGGCACGGCGAGGTCGACGACCTCGGCCCCGCAGGAGCGCAGCCAGTTGCCGAAGGTCTGCCCGTACGGGCCGGTGACGATGTTGAGCGCGGTGGAGCCCGGGTGCGCGGCCCCGCGGATGGCGGCTTCCAGCGGGAGGAGCGCCTCGCCCTGGGTGACGATCACGTCGGCCTCGGTGTGCAGCAGCGCGGCCACCTGGTCCTCGATCGCCGCGAACCCGGCGGCGTTGAGCGGGGGGAGGTCGAGGAAGGGACTCACGGTCTGGAAGCCTTTCGCTGCAGGGATGGTGGGTGCCGCAACGAGTCTGCCGCATTCTCGCTGCTTACAGGGAACGCCCCCGTCGGTAGAGTGCGGCCATGAGCGATGGCGCGGTGCTGCACGTCCGGGGTCGGGTGCTGGTCGGTCCGGAGGAGGTCCGGGACGAGCTCTGGGTGGTGGACGGCCGGGTGAGCTTCACCCGCCCGCCGACCGCCGGGGACGTCCGGTCGTTGACCGGTTTCGTGCTGCCCGGCCTGGTGGACGCGCACTGCCACGTCGGACTGGACGCGCACGGCGCGGTGGACGCCGAGACCAGCGAGAAGCAGGCGCTCACCGACCGCGACGCCGGCACCCTGCTGATCCGCGACGCCGGCTCGGCCGCCGACACCCGCTGGATCGACGAGCGCGAGGACCTGCCCCGGATCATCCGCGCCGGGCGGCACATCGCCCGCACCCGCCGCTACATCCGCAACTACGCGCACGAGATCGAGCCCGGCGACCTCGCCGCCTACGTCCGGGCCGAGGCCCGGCGCGGCGACGGCTGGGTGAAGCTGGTCGGCGACTGGATCGACCGCGATCGCGGTGACCTCGCCGCCTGCTGGCCCGGGGACGCGCTGGTCGAGGCGATCGCGGCGGCGCACGAGGAGGGCGCGCGGGTCACCGCGCACTGCTTCGCGGCCGAGTCGCTGCCGGACCTGCTGGCGGCCGGGATCGACTGCGTCGAGCACGCCACCGGGCTGACCGAGGAGCTGATCCCGGCCTTCGCCGAGCGCGGGGTCGCGATCGTCCCGACGCTGGTCAACATCGCCACCTTCCCGGAGCTGGCGGCCGGCGGGGAGGGCAAGTTCCCGGCCTGGGCGGCGCACATGCGGCGGCTGCACGAGCGCCGGTACGACACGGTGGGTGCCGCGCACGACGCGGGCATCCCGGTGTTCGTCGGGACGGACGCGGGCGGCTCGCTCGCGCACGGGCTGGTCGCGGACGAGGTGGCGGAGCTGGTGAAGGCGGGGCTGAGCCCGGCCGAGGCGCTGTCGGCGGCGAGTTGGGGCGCGCGGGCGTGGCTGGGGCGGCCGGGGCTGGCGGAGGGCGCTCCGGCGGACTTCGTGGTGTACGAGGAGGACCCCCGGGAGGACGTCCGGGTGCTGGCGGACCCGGACTTGGTGGTGCTGCGGGGGCGGCCGGTGGGGTGATCCGGCGCTCCTCGCGGGGCCCTCGTCGGGCTTCTCGTTCACATGATCATCCGCTGAACGCGCTGTCGGTGTAGGCCGATAGGGTGGCCACCATGGCACCGCGTCCACTGAACGAGATCGTCGAGCCCGGTTGGGCCACCGCCCTGGAGCCGGTCGCCGGGCGGGTCGCCGCCATGGGCGACTTCCTGCGCGCCGAACTGGCCGCCGGCCGTACCTACCTGCCCTCCGGCCCGAACGTGCTGCGGGCCTTCCAGCAGCCCTTCGCCGACGTGCGGGTGCTGATCGTCGGGCAGGACCCGTACCCGACCCCGGGCCACGCCGTGGGGCTCAGCTTCTCGGTGGGGCCGGAGGTGCGGCCGATCCCGGCGAGCCTGATCAACATCTTCCAGGAGTACGGCAACGACCTCGGCCTGCCGCAGCCGTCCAACGGGGATCTCACCCCGTGGACCGACCAGGGCGTGCTGCTGCTCAACCGCGCGCTGACCACCGCGCCGCGCAAGCCGGCCGCGCACCGGGGCAAGGGCTGGGAGGAGGTCACCGAGCAGGCGATCCGGGCGCTGGCGGCGCGCGGCGGCCCGTTGGTGGCGATCCTGTGGGGCCGCGACGCCCGCAACCTGCGGCCGCTGCTCGGGGACATCCCGGCGATCGAGTCGGCGCACCCGAGCCCGTACTCGGCGAACGGCGGCTTCTTCGGCTCCCGGCCGTTCAGCCGGGCGAACGAGCTGCTGGTGCAGCAGGGGGCGCAGCCGGTGGACTGGCGGCTGCCGTAGCAGAGTTGAGTCGGCGCGGAGCGTCAAACTCACTCCAACGAGTGAAATGACGGTCCGTGGTGCTCATGTGACGGGCTGTTTCGAGAAGACTGGCGGCTCATCGTTTCATCTGTGTGGGGGTACCACCATGTCTTCTCGCCGAGTCGTTTCCGCAGCTGCTGCCGTGATGGCGAGCACCGCGCTCACCGCAGGCCCCGTCCAGGCCGCTCCGGCTCCCACGCCCTCGGTGGGCAAGGCGCGCGCCGTCACCGCCGAACTCGACCTGGACGTCAGCCTGTTGAACAAGGCCGTGGACGTCCCCGTGAACATCGCGCTCAACAAGGTGGAGACACCCGAGCAGCGCGACGCTCCGGTGCTCACCGCCAAGGTGGACGGGGTCGACCAGGCCGGCCCGGTCGAGCTGGTCAAGGCGGACGTCGGCAAGTCCGTCACCCGCGCCGACGCCAAGGGCACCGCCGCCTCCGTCAAGCTGGTCAACGCCGACGTGCACGCCCCCGGCCTGCCCGCCACCGCGCTGCTCGGCCTGGAGGCGATGAGCGCCGAGGCGACCTGTCCGGTCGACGGGCAGCCGACCGCGAACGTGGTCGCGCCCGCCAAGCTGAGCGTGCTGGGCAAGCCGGTCACGGTCGGGCTGTACGGTCCGACCAAGGTGGACGTGCCACTGGTCGGCAGCGTGTCGGTGGAGTTCTCCAAGAAGACCACCACCACGACCACCGCCGCCGCCTCCGCGCTGGAGGTGCAGGTGGAGGTGAACCCGCTGAACCTGAACGTCGCCAAGGTCACCGGGAAGATCACCGTCGCCTCGGTGAGCTGTGAGAAGCCCTCCGCGCCGTCGGCCACTCCCTCTGTCGCGGACACCCCGAGCGCCGCACCCACCAGTGCGCCCGCCGCCCAGCCGGTGGCCGACACCACCACCTCGCGGGCCGCCGTGCCGCAGGCAGCGGCGGAGAAGCCGGAGAAGCTCGCCACCACGGGCGGTGGCAGCGCCACCGGTCCGCTGGCCGCCGGGGCCGCCGCCCTGGTCGCGGGCGGGGCCGCCGCGCTCTGGGCCACCCGGCGCCGTCGGGCCGCGCACGCCCGTCGGCACTGAGTCCGTCGGTACTGAGTCCGTAGGTACTGAGCCGTGGGCACCCTTGGGGGCGGGAGTGCCGCGCCCGGCACTTCCGCACCGTGACCGTGCCAACGCGGACGGTTGGTTCACATGCGCGTTACATGAGAGGAACAACCGGGAAACGGCGGCTTGCGACGCTACGCGGGCACCCACCACCCAGCAATGCGAGGGACCCGCCGTGGCTATCAAGGCCGAGTACATCTGGATCGACGGCACCAAGCCGACCGCGAAGCTCCGTTCCAAGACTCGCGTCCTGCCCAACGCCGACAAGATCCCCACCTGGGGCTTCGACGGTTCCTCGACCAACCAGGCCGAGGGCCACGCCTCGGACCGCGTGCTGGAGCCGGTGAAGGTCGTCAAGGACCCGATCCGCGGCGGTGACAACATCCTCGTCCTGTGCGAGGTCCTGGAGACGAACGGCACCCCGCACGAGTCCAACACCCGCGCCCTGCTGCGCGAGGTCGAGGAGAAGTACTCCGCGCAGGAGTCGATCTTCGGCATCGAGCAGGAGTACACCTTCTTCAAGGGCTCCCGCCCGCTCGGCTTCCCGGAGGGCGGCTTCCCGGCCCCGCAGGGTGGCTACTACTGCGGCGTCGGCGCCGAGGAGGTCTTCGGCCGCGAGATCGTCGAGCTGCACCTGGACCGCTGCATCGACGCCGGCCTGGCCATCTGCGGCATCAACGCCGAGGTCATGCCCGGCCAGTGGGAGTTCCAGATCGGCCCGGTCGACGCGCTGTCCGTCTCGGACGACCTGTGGATCGCCCGCTACCTGCTGTACCGCACCGCCGAGGAGTTCGGCATCGACGCCACCCTGGACGCCAAGCCGGCCCGTGGCGACTGGAACGGCGCGGGTGCGCACACCAACTTCTCCACCAAGGCGATGCGCGAGGGCTACGACGCCATCATCACCGCCTGCGAGTCCCTCGGCGCCTCCCAGGAGAAGGTGCTGGAGCACGTCAACCAGTACGGTGACGACATCCAGTCCCGCCTGACCGGCAAGCACGAGACCGCCCCGTGGAACGTCTACAGCTACGGCGTCTCCGACCGCGGCGCCTCGGTCCGCATCCCGTGGCAGGTCGAGGTGGAGAAGAAGGGCTACATCGAGGACCGTCGCCCGAACGCCAACATCGACCCCTACGTCGTCACCCGCCTGCTGATCAACACCTGCTGCGAGGCCCTGGAGAAGGCCGGCCAGGTCTGATCCGCCCCTGAGGCACCTACGTCCGCAGGCCCCTCCCCGGGTGGGGAGGGGCCTGCGGACGTTGCGCTACTCCTCGGCCTCGGCAACCTGTGGAGCCGGCCGTGACCGCGTAGATCGCTGCTCCTGCAGAGATCGCCGATCCTGCGCAAATCGCTGGTCAATCCAGGGCGCCCGCCAGACAATTCCTGGCATGACCCAGAAGCCCCTGCTGCCCACCTGGTGGGCGGAGACGTCGGCGGGGTGGGCGGACGGTGTGGTGAAGCCGCTGCGGGTGTGGCTGAACCCGGCGCACGGGGCGGAGTTGCTGGCGCTGCCGTACGAGCTGGTGTGGGCGACGACCTGGATGGACGAGGCGAACACCTTCATCGGACCGCGCGTCGGACTGCCCGAACTCCCGTACATACCCTGGACGGAGGTGTTCCGGCAGGATCCGGACGGGCTGCACTGGAAGACCAGGGAGCTGGTGGCCTGGGCGGCCGGGCGACCGTTCGTCTGGCTGGACGACGAGCTCGGCCCGCAGGACATCGAGTGGATTGCGGCGAACCACCCGGCCCCGGCGCTGCCGCTGTGGGTCGACCCCCGAGCCGGCCTGCGGGAGCTGCACTTCGCGGCGCTGCGGGAGTGGGCGGAGGGGGAATGCTGATCGGACGGGTCGAGCGGCTGCGCCGCTATCCGGTCAAG
Organism: Kitasatospora sp. NPDC018058; assembly: GCF_044327205.1. Lineage (NCBI taxonomy): Bacteria > Bacillati > Actinomycetota > Actinomycetes > Kitasatosporales > Streptomycetaceae > Kitasatospora > Kitasatospora sp. NPDC018058. Next base: position 213,425 of record NZ_JBIRFA010000008.1, read on the forward strand.
TCGCTGCTGGGGGAGGAGCTTTCGGCCGCCGAGGTGGACGAGCGCGGCCTGGCCGGGGACCGTGGCCGGGCGCTGCTGGACGTGGAGACCGGGCGGGTGGCCAGCGCCAAGAACCCCCGGTTGTGGGCCGGCCTGCTCCGGTACTCGGCGGCGGTCGCGACGGACGGCGGGGTGGCGATCACCGGCCCGGACGGGTGCGAGGCGGACGAGGCGGAGCTGTCCGAGGCGCTCGGCCGCAAGCTCGCCCTGATCGCCGAGCGCCCGCCCGGCGCGACGGTCGAGCGGGCCGTGCCGGAGGAGGTGTTGGCGCACGGGATCGCGGCGGAAGTGCCCGTCACCGTCAATGAGTTGGGGCGGGCCGCACCGGAGGGCGGCTTCTTCGACTTCGCCCCGCTGCACCTGATCACCAGCTCGACGCTGGCGGCCGTCGGCGCCGAGGCCGAGCGCTACCGGCCGAACCTGGTGATCCGCACCGAGGGCGAGGGATTCGTCGAGAACGCCTGGGTGGGGCGGGAGTTGACGATCGGCCCGACGCTGCGGCTGCGGGTCGTGGTGCCCACCCCGCGCTGCGCCGTCCCGGCCCTGCGGCACGGCCCGCTGCCCCGCCGCACCGAGGCGCTGCGGATCCCGGCCGAGCGGAACCGGCTGGTCCCCCTGGAGGGCATGCCGGAACTGCCCTGCGCCGGGGTGTACGCGCAGGTGCTGGCGCCCGGCCGGATCGAGCCCGGCGACGGGGTCCGGCTGGCCGGGGTCAGGCCGATCGGTGTCAGGTTGAACTGAGCACCGTCTCCAGGGCGTTGAGGAATCGGTCGGTGGTCTCCTCGCCCCGGACGGCGATCCGCAGCCAGTCCTCGCCGAGCCCGGGGAAGGTGTCCCCGCGCCGGACGGCGAAGCCGTGCTCGCGCAGCCGCTCGCGCACGGCCGCCGCGCCCGGTAGTCGGACCAGGACGAAGGAGGCGGCCGCTTCGCCGTACATCCGCAGGCCCGGGACGGCGGTCAGGCCCTTCACCAAGTACGCCCGCCACAGGGCCAGTTCGGCGGCAGCCTGCTCCGCCTCGGCCAGCGCGGCCGGGCCGCTGCAGATCTCGGCGGCGGCCAGTGCGGGGGTGGAGACCGGCCAGAGCGGCTGGGCGGCGCCGAGGGCGGCGATCAGTGGTGCCGGTCCGAGGGCGTAGCCGATCCGCAGCCCGGCCAGGCCCCAGGTCTTGGTGAGGCTGCGCAGGACGACGACCTGGCCGGGCAGGTCCCGGGCCGAGGCCAGGGACTCCCGCTCGCCCGGGACGGTGTCCATGAACGCCTCGTCCACCACCAGGGTGCGCCCGGGGCGGGCGAGTGCGGTGACCGTCTCGGCGGGGTGCAGCACGGAGGTCGGGTTGGTGGGGTTGCCGAGGACGACCAGGTCCGCCTCCTCGGGGACGGCGCCGAGCCTGAACCCGTCCTCGGCGGTGAGCAGCACCCGGTGCACCCGGTGCCCGGCGTCCCGCAGCGCGGCCTCCGGTTCGGTGAACTGTGGATGCACGACAGCGATGTGACGAGCGGTCACCACACGGGCGAGCAGCACGAAGGCCTCCGCCGCCCCCGAGGTGAGCAGCACCTCGCCGACCGGGCGCCCGTGCCGGGCGGCCACCGCGGCGCGGGCGGCGCTCTGGTCGGGGTAGGCGGCGAGGTCGCCGAGGGTGGCGGCCAGGTGCTCGCGCAGCCAGGCCGGGGGCGTGCCGGTGCGGACGTTGACCGCGAGGTCGACCAGTCCGCGGCCGGCGGCGCGCACCTCGGCGTCGCCGTGGTGGCGCAGGTCGGGTTCGGGGGCGGTCACGTGGAGGCTCCTCGCTGGTCGATGGGAAGGCCGGGTACCCGGTGGACGTCGTACGGGCCCGGCGGCACGGCGAGCCCGGTACCGTCGCCGAGGGCGACCAGCGCGACGGCGTGCCCGTGGGCGGCCAGCGCGATGGCCGCTCCGGTGTGGTCGACCACCTGTCCGGTGCCGTCCGTCGCGACTCCGGCCCAGTCCAGTACCACTCCGCGGGCGTTCCGTACCGTCCCGGGCTCCGGCACCGCGACCTGCCGCGTCCCCGGCCGGAGCAGTCCGGCCACCGCCTCGACCGCCTCCGGCCTGCCCACCACCACCGAGGCGCGCCGCAGCTCCGTCAGGGCGCGCGGCACCAGCAGGTCGTGGGCCCCCGGCCCGAGGCCGACCAGCGCCAGCCGGCCGCGCACCGCGGCCCGGGCGATCGCGACCGTCGTCGTCGCCGACTTCCGCTTGGTGACCACGAGTCGACCGCCGTTCGAGCTCGCGAGCGCCGCGGCCTCGGCCACGCTCGCGGTGCCGACCGCCGTGCCGACGACCTCGGAGGGGTTCGGCACCGTGAGCCGGGCCAGTTCATCGGCCGGGTGCTCGTCCACCGGCACGTTCAGGCAGCGCGCGGCCCAGCGCACCGCCGGGTGGTCCGCCTTGCCGGCCACGGTGGCCAACCGGGCGATCGCCGAGCGGAGGTGGCCGGTCTCCGCGAGCACGGCCATCAGCAGCTTCATCGCGTCGGCCGCTTCGGTGCCGCTGCCCGCGCCGATGCCGACGACCAGGGTGCGCGGGACGACCAGGAGGTCGCTGTTGCCCGGGTCCTCCTGGTCGGTGACCCGCAGCACGGGGGCGTCCTCGGGCGCGTCCGGCCGGATGTTCGGGGGCAGCGGGGGCAGCGGGTACGGCACGTCGGTGACCAGCCGCACCGGCCGTCCGTCCCTAGCCGCCTGCTCGGTGGCGGCGGAGCCGGCCCGGTGGTAGCGCACGGCGTGTGACGTCAGGACGGCGAGCGGGTTCTCGGGGGCGGACGGCGGGCCGGTGAACACCGGGGTGACCCCGAGGGCGGCCGCCACCTCCCGGGCCAGCTCCTCGGCCGAGTCCGTGTGGGTCAGCGGGATCACCCAGCGCCGTCCCGGGTCCAGACAGAGCACCTCGGCGCCGCGCGGAACGTTCACGCGGTCGTCGGTCAGCAGCCCGACGACGGCGGCGAGCGACCCGACGGCGATCACCTGCCGGTGCCGACTGAGGGCGAAGTGCATCGCCTCCGGCCCCTGGAAGCAGTTGCCGCGCGAGGCCCGGTAGGCGTAGCTGCTCTCCGGCCAGAGGGCCTGCAGCTCGTCGGTCAGCGGGCGGCCCGGCCCGTAGATGGCGACCAGTCCGATCACGTACCGCACTCCTTGCCGTCCCCGGCCCTACGTCGACGGGCCCCCGTGATCCCACCACGCGCGGCGGAAGGGGTCAATCACGGCGCGTGTGAGATCCGACGCGGACTCCGTTGCTTCGTACGGGGACCGCGTCGCAGCTGTTCGTCTGTTCTTCACTTCTCTTGTGCGGTACACGACATGCCGCGATCCTACTGTTCTCGGCGCTCCCGCCCCGGAAGCCCGACACTCGGAGGACCCCATGGCCTTCGCACGACTCCGCACCCCCGGCACCCCCACCGCCGGCCCGCGCCCCGCCCGTCGTCGTCCGCTCCGCCCGCTCACCGCCATCGCCACCGGCCTCGGCCTGGTCGCCGGCTCGCTCGGCCTGTGGGCCGCGGGCGGCAGCGCGGCCGCCGACACCGCGGTCGGCCTGCCCTCGCCCGACCACGTGATCGTCGTGATGATGGAGAATCACGCGTACTCGCAGGTCATCGGCAGCTCCAACGCGCCGTACATCAACGGCACCCTGGCGGCCGGCGGCGCGACGCTGACCCAGTCGTACGCGCTCACCCACCCCAGCCAGCCCAACTACTACATGCTGTTCTCCGGCAGCTCGCAGGGCATCGTCGACGACAGCTGCGTGGACGTCGGCGCGCTGCAGCAGCCGAACCTGGCCTCCGAGCTGCTCGCCGCCAACCAGACCTGGGCCAGCTACAACGAGGGCCTGCCCGCCCCCGGCGCCACCGACTGCCGCGTCGACAACTACGCGCAGAAGCACAACCCGTGGTTCGGCTTCGGCAACGTGCCCACCTCCAGCGCCTACGGCATGGACGCGTTCCCGACCGACTTCACCACCCTGCCCAAGGTCTCCTTCGTCATCCCGGACCTCTGCGACGACATGCACGACTGTTCGGTGGGTACCGGCGACTCCTGGCTGCAGACCAACCTCGATGCGTACGCCCAGTGGGCCAAGAACAACAACAGCCTGCTGGTGGTGACCTTCGACGAGGACAACCGCCTGGCCGGCAACCGCATCCCGACCCTGGTCTACGGCGCCCACGTCGCCCCGGGCAGCTCCGCCGCCACCACCTACAACCACTACGACGTGCTGCACACTCTGGAGGACCTGGCCGGCGTCAACGCCCACGCCGGCAACTCCGCCGGGGCCTCCGACATCACCGGCATCTGGAACTGACGCCCGTGTACGTCGCGGACTCCCGCAGCTCCAAGGCCCCCGCCGCACCGGCCACCGGCCCGGTGCGGCGGGGCGCCGCCCTGCGCGCCGTGCCGGGGGCGGTCATCGCCCTCGGCGCCGTCAGCATGGTCACCGACATCTCCTCCGAGATGGTCAATGCCGTCCTGCCGCTCTACCTGCTCACCGGACTCGGCCTGTCCCCGCTCGGCTTCGGGCTGCTCGACGGCATCCAGAACGGCTTCAGCGCCCTGGTCCGGCTCGTCGGCGGCCACCTCGCCGACCGCCGCGGCCGCGACGGGGCCGCCCGCCACAAGGCCGTCGCGGCCGTCGGGTACGGGCTGTCCGCGCTGTGCCGCCCGCTGCTGCCGTTCGTCCACACCGTGCCGCTGATCGGCGCCGTCATCGCCGTCGACCGCACCGGCAAGGGCCTGCGCACCGCGCCCCGGGACGCGATGATCTCGCTCGCCACCGAACCCGCCCACCGCGGCCGGGCGTTCGGCGTGCACCGGGCGATGGACACGGCCGGCGCCCTGCTCGGCCCGCTCACCGCCTTCCTGGTGCTGCGCCTCGCGGGCGGCCCGCTGCTCGCCGACGGCGGTGAACGGCACGGCTACGACGCCGTGTTCACGGTCAGCGCCTGCGTCGCCGCGCTGGGTGTGCTGATCCTGCTGCTGTTCGTGCCGAACCGGCCGTACGGTGACGATCCGTCGGCCGGCGTCCCCTCGCTGCGCGACAGCCTCACCCTGCTGCGCCTTCCCGGACTGCGCCGGCTCACCCTGTGTGCCGTGCTGCTCGGGCTCACCACCGTCAGCGACTCCTTCCTCTACCTGCTGATCCAGCGCCGACTCGGCCTGTCCGTCGACCTGTTCCCGCTGCTGCCGCTCGGCACCGCGGCCGCCTTCCTGCTGCTCGCCGTCCCGTTCGGCTCGCTCGCCGACCGGATCGGCCGCCGCCGGCTCTTCCTGCTCGGGCACGGGGTGCTGCTGCCGGCGTACGGGCTGCTGCTGTCGCCGCTGCGCGGGCTGCCGGCGGTGATCTGCGTACTGGTGCTGCACGGCTCCTTCTACGCCGCCACCGACGGGGTGCTCGCCGCCGCCGCGGCCGACACGGTGCCCGCCGAACAGCGCGGCGCCGGGCTGGCCCTGGTCGGCACCGGGCAGGTGCTGGCCCGGTTCGCCTGCTCGCTGCTGTTCGGCGCGCTGTGGAGCGCGGAGGGCGGCCCGAGCGCGCTGGCCTGGTCGGCGGGCGCGCTGGCGCTGTGCGTGGGCGGCGCGGCGGTGGTGCTGCGCACGTCCGAACCCGTTGCCGCCGAGGAGCGTTCGTGAACCTGCAGAACCGGACCAGGCTGATCGTGCTGCTGGTCGCCGTCCTGGTGCTCGGCGCGGTCGGCACCGGCGCCGTCCTGTACGCCGCCGACCGCACCGCAGAGCGGGACCGCACCCAGACCGGCGGTCCGGCCGTCAACCCGGGGTCGGTGTCTCTTCAAGTCCCTTCGAAGGGACGTCAGTTGATGTTCCGCAACATGGCCTGGGGCCCGCACCGGGACGAGATCACCACCGTCCCCGCCGACCGGCCGGACGGCCCGCGCACCGCCTCCGGCACGCAGTGCCTGCGCTTCCACGCCGCCGCCGGCACCGGTATCTGCCTGCAGGCCCAGCACGGAGCGCTGGAGGACACCTACCGCGCCGTCATCCTGGACGACCACCTGCACGAGCGGCGCTCGTTCCCCGCCGCCGGCATCCCCACCCGCTCCCGGGTCTCCCCGTCCGGGCACCTCGCCGCCTGGACGGTCTTCGTCAGCGGCGACTCCTACGCGGGCACCGACTTCTCCACCCGCACCTCGATCGTGGACGTCCGGGACTGGAACCTGCGGGAGAACCTGGAGGACTTCGCCGTCGTCAAGGACGGCCACCCGTACCAGGCGCACGACGTCAACATCTGGGGCGTCACCTTCGCCGACGACAACACCTTCTACGCCACCCTAGCCACCGGCGGGCATACCCACCTGGTCCGCGGCGACCTCGCCGCCCGCACCCTGACCACCCTGCACGACAACGTGGAGTGCCCCTCGCTCTCCCCGGACGGCACCCACATCGCGTACAAGAAGCGCGTCCCCGGCCTGTCCGCCGACTCCCCCTGGCGGCTGTACGTCCTCGACCTGGGCACGATGACCGAGACCGCGACCGCCGAGCAGCGCAACATCGACGACCAGGCACTCTGGTCCGACAACGGCACCCTGCTGTACGCCCTGCCCGGGGACTACGGCGCCGACCTGTGGACCGTCCCGGCGGACGGCTCCGGCGGCGCTCGACTGGTCACCGAGGCTGCGGTCGCCCCCGCCTACCTGGGCTGAGGAACTCTGGGCTACGGTCCCCTCAAGGGAATGTGACGTCCTGATCGGCTGTCCCGATCTGATCGGATGGCCCGATCGAACGTCCTGATCGAAACGGGGGAGCGAGAAACCGTGGACGGCATCCCACCCGAGCGCATGGTGGCCGACTCCTGGCCCGCCCTGCACGGCCGCCCGGTCCTGCGGCGCACCGTCGCCGTCGGGCTGGTGCTCGGCGTGTCCGTCGCCGCCGCCCTCGTGGTGCGCGGCGTCAACGCGCTCACCGCCGACCAGGTCGGCCGGGAAACCGACCGCGACCGCGCCGAGCGCCTGGCCGGTCTCCACCCCTCCCAGCATCCGGGAGCCGGGCGGTACTACGTGCCGGTCAGCACGGTCTACACCCGGACGTCGGACGGGGCGCCGATCGCCTACCTGCACTACCGGCTCGGGGGAGGCAAGGACCCGGGGCTCGGGGACTTCCTGCGGACCTACGACCTCCCGGCGCCCGGGCCGACCGCCCCGCTGCCGCCGGACCTCGCGGCGGCGCTCGGCGGGGACGAGCCGGCCGAGGCGCCGGAGCTGCCGGAGCCGCCGGAGCCGTCGGCGAGCCCCTCGGCCGCGGCCTCCCCGTCGGCGGTCGCGTCCCCGTCCGAGGCGACGTCCGCCCCGGTCGCCATCGCGGCGCAGCCGGCGGACGGCGGCCCCGCGGACCCGAGTGCCGACGCCGACGCCGACGCCGACGCCGACGCCGACGCCGACGCCGACGCGTCCGATGAACCCTCTGAGCCCCCGAAACTTTCTGCACCCCCTGAGCCCTCGGCCGAGCCGGATGCCAAGGCCGGGGTCGGGGAGGGCAGTCCCTCCCCGGCCCCGACCCCGCCGCCCACCTGGACGGCTACCCCGACCCCCGGCTGGACCCCTTCCGCCGTCCCCGTCCCCGTCCACCCGGCCGGCGCCCGCCGGATCTACGTCGCCACCATCCCCGGCGGCCTGCCGGGCGCCGCCGACATCTACATCCGCGCCACCGGCTGAGCCGCGCGCAGCACGTCGGACGAGGGCGCGGGGACGGAGAGGGGCGCGGGCGCCTGGCCCGTCGCGGTGGCCGGACGGCTCGGGGACTGGCCGACCAGCAGCGCGCCGAGCGCCAGCAGCAGGCCGAGGACCTGCCACGGGGTGAGGGTCTGGCCGAGGACCAGCAGGCCGCCGACCGTCGCCACCACCGGGTTGACCAGTCCCAGGAAGGACGCCGGCCCGGCGCCCAGGCGCTCGATGCCGCGGAACCACAGCACGTACCCGAGCGCCGTGCTGAACAGGCCGAGGTAGGCGAAGCCCGCCAGGTTGGCGCCGCTCAGTGCCGGCGGCGCGCCCTCGACCACCGCCGCCAGCGGGACCAGGAAGACCGACCCGGCGAGCAGCTGCCACGCGGTGAGGTCGAGCAGGGTCGCCCCCTCGGGGCGGCCCCAGCGGCGGGTGAGTACGGTGCCCATGGCCATCAGCGCGACACCCGCGACCATCGCGGCGATCCCGAGGCCGTCCAGCTTCGCCCCGCTCTTGAGCACCAGCAGGGCCACCCCGCCGACCCCGACCAGCCCGGCGAGCAGCGCCCGCCGTCCGGGCCGGACACCGAGCACCCCGATCGAGAACCCGGCGACGAGCAGCGGCTGGATCGCCCCGATGGTGGCCGCGACGCCGCCGGGCAACCGGTACGCGCCGACGAACATCAGCGGGAAGAACAGCCCGATGTTGAGCATCCCGAGCACCGCCGCGCGCCCCCACCAGCGCCCCTTGGGCAGTCTGCGGCCGATCAGCAGCAGGAGCAGCCCGGCCGGCAGCGCCCGCAGCGCGGCGAGCAGCAGCGGGCGGCCTTCGGGCAACAGCTGGGTGGTGACCAGGTAGGTGGTGCCCCAGGCGGCCGGGGCCAGTGCGGCGGTGGCGGCGATCGCGGCGCGCTTGCGGTCCATGACGTCCCCCTCAACGTTGATTATCTGAACGTTGAGATATTTCTACGCCCAGGGATCGGTGAACGTCAAGTATGTGAATGTTAAGATATATGCGACCGGCGGGACCGGGAGCGCAGTACGACGAGAGGGCGGCAGCCATGCAGCATCGCGACACCGTCGACGACATCGCCGAGCAGTGGCGAAGGGTCGACCCCGACCTGGACCTGGAGGCCATGGCCCTGATCGGCCGGCTGCGGCGGTTGAACGTCCGGGTCGACAACGCCCTGCGCGACTACTTCGCCACCTGCGGCCTGGACTCCTCCGAGTTCGACGTCCTCGCCACCCTGCGCCGCTCCGGCGAGCCCTACGAACTCAACGCCCGCGCCCTGCTCAAGTCCGCCATGGTCACCTCCGGTGCCATCACCAACCGCGTCGACAAGCTCTCCGCCAAGGGCCTGGTCGAACGCAATCCCTGCCCGACCGACCGCCGCGCCGTCCTGGTCCGGCTCACCCCGGCCGGCAAGGAGCTCATCGACGCCGCCCTGCCCGGCCACCTGGAGAACGAGGAGCGCATCCTCACCGCGCTCGACGCCGACGAGCGCGCCCAACTCGACACCCTGCTGCGCAAACTCCTCATCGCCCACGGCGACACCGAACCGCTCCTCGACTGAGCCACTGTCAGTGCCCCTTGCCGTGCCGGCCCCGCGGCGGCCGGGGCAAGGGGTCGCCTGGCGGGCGACGCTCCCCGCCCTGGTGCACGGCATGCGGCCGTAGTGGTGCGGTGGTTCGCGTGTCCACGACCTGTCCGGCCGCGTTGTCCCATCGGGAAGCCGCACCGGAGGAGGGGCCCGATGAAGCGCAAGACCCCCAGGGACATCGCCGTCGACGACCAGTTGCGGGCGGCGGGGACGGAGGGCGCCCAGTGGCTCGCGGCCGCCGGGTGGGGCCCGCCGGTGAAGGTGCCGCTGCAGAACGCGGCCAAGTGGCAGCAGGAGACCCGGGCCCGGATGCTGGCGGCGCAGGAGGACGAGTCCTGCACGTGGTGCGACCACCTGCTGCACGGCGGGCCGCAGCCCGTCGTCGTGCACGCCGAGCACCCGACCCACCTGGTCTGCCGCACCTGCTCGATCCTCGCCCGCCCGAACCGCCGCTGCCTGGACTGCGGCAGGCCCGCCCACTCCGAGTCCCCGCTGGACGGCCGCGAGGACGTCTTCATGGGTGCGGTGGCGATCTACACCCGCCTCCGCTGCGCCGCCTGCTTCCGCGCCGACCAGCTCAACGGGACCTTCGGCAGCAGCATGTGACGGCCAGTTACAGCTGGGCGATCAGCGCGTAGCGCTCGTCGTGCACCGGGCCGCCCCACAGGGCGGCGTCCTCGCTGAGCGGCTCGATGCGCAGCTCGGCCACCAACGGGCGTACCACTGCCGCGAGTTCCGCCGCCCCGATGCCGCCGCCCCACGGCAGGCGCTCCGCGCCGGCGACGTACGGGGCCGTCTGCTCGGCGGTTTCGCGCCACCGCCCCTCGACCAGGACCAGCCGCCCGCCGGGCCGGAGCAGCCGCGCCCAGGCCCGCAGTGCCCGTTCCGGCTCGGGAATCGTCCAGATCACGTGGCGTGACAGCACGACGTCGAAGCTGCCCTCCTGAAGCGGGGGCGCCGTCGCGTCACCCACCAGGAACCGCCCTGGCACCCCTGCGGCCGCGAGCTTCGCCCGTGCCCGCGCCGCCATCCGCGGCGCCAGATCCACCCCGGTCACCCGATGCCCACCCGCCGCGACCAGCTCTGCCAACGAGCCTGTCCCGCACCCGACATCAAGCACATCCGCAGGCCCCGGCGGCAACCACCCCCGCACCCGCCGCGTCCACGCCTCCCGCGTCGGCGCCGCCCGCAACCCGTGATCCGGCTCGTCGTCGAAACCCGACGAAGCCGCGTTCCAGTAGTCGGCGATGGCCCGGCTGGAGTCAGTCATGCCGGCCATCATCGCAACCGGCACCGACATCCGGCCCGGCTCGGTCCAGCGGGGGAGCGGCCACCCCGAACTCCCGGCAACCGAGCCGAACTCCGCCAAGGTGACGGCCCGATCGATCGCGGTCATCGGTGAATGTCCCCGGCCCAATCGAGTTGACGAGCGGCGGAAACGATCGACAGCGTTGCTCGCATGACAACCAGGGAGTGACTCAACACCGAGTCCGCGCTGCAGCCGGGCACGGAACTCTTCAGAAGTGATCGCAGGTTCCAGCTCTCGGCCTACACCGACAGCCACGGCCAACTGCTGTTGCGCAGCCACGCGGACCCGGATAGCCCCGGTGATCCTGCCGACACCACGATCGACGTGCTGTTCAAGCCTGCTGGAGTCTTGAAGATCCGGGACGACTACGACGGTGTGGTCATCCGATGCGCAACTGTTCAGGAGGCCGAAAGCATTCGGACCGCCTACCCCGGCATTCGCTTCTGCCGCGATGATCGCGTCTTCATGTTGGAAAGCAACGGCGAAATCGACTACCTCGTGGCCATGGCCGTCGGCTGGCACGAGGGCGTCCTGTCTCCCACCCGGCTGAGCTTCTTCAACGACGTCGACGCCGGCCGTCCTCGCTGGCCCAGCCAGCCGTTGTTCGGCGCCGGCCCCCGCTTCAACCTCGCCTCGGTGCAGGAACTGACCACCGCCCTGGGCGCCACCGACGACGGCCCGGTCCGCCGGGAGCGCTATCGCGACGTCCACGTCGTCATGACCCGGGTCGATCGGGCCGGCGGACCGGGCATTTCGGCTGCCGGCGTCTTCCTCACCGAAGCTGATGCGGAAGACGCCCGGCCCATGATCGCTCCCAGCGTCGCGGAGTGCTGGATCGAGATTGTCCCGATCGCCGTGTGAAACCCGGCACCGAGGCGGGGCTGCCCGTCCAGCCATCGCGTTGGTGTGGACATCGCGTTGGTGCGGAGGAGGCGTTTCACGCCCCGCCGCTCAATGCCGGCGGCTGCCAGTCGTACGTCGCCGCGGAGCGGCTCAGCAGGACGCGGGCGGGGAGGAGGCCGGCGAGGGTGAGGGCGGTGTTGCGCAGGAGGGTGGCGGCGGGGGTGTGGAGGGCGACGAGGGTGCCGACGCGGCGGGAGGCGGTGACGACGGCGGTGGTGCGGGGGAGGCGGGTGGCGGTGTAGGCGGGGAGGGCGGTGGCGAGGTCGGTGTCGGGGGTGAGCAGGGAGGCGAGGACGACGGCGTCCTCGATGGCCTGGCAGGCGCCCTGGCCCAGGAAGGGGCACATGGCGTGGGCGGCGTCGCCGAGGAGGGCGACCCGGCCGTGGTGGTAGGCGGGCAGGGGGTCGGCCAGTTCCCAGACGTCGTGGCGGAGCACCCGGTCGGGCTCGGCCATCGCGAAGAGCTGGGGGACGGGTGCGCACCAGTCGCCGAACAGCCGCTGGAGTTCGGCGTGTTCGCCGGCCGCCCGGGCGCCGGCCGGGGCGAGGGCCGCGCCGTAGACGTAGACCCGGCCGTCGGCGAGCGGGACGATCCCGGCGAGGCTGCCGCGGCCCCAGACCTCGCCGGCGGCGGCCGGGCGGCGGCCGGGGGTGACGATGCTGCGCCAGGTGGTGAAGCCGCTGTAGCGCGGGCCGGGGTGCCGGGGGAAGAGCAGGCCGCGGGTGGCGGAGCGGATGCCGTCGGCGGCGACGACCAGTCCGGCGGGCTGCTCCCCGTCGGGGGTGCGGACGACGGCGGGCTGCCGGTCGTCGCCCGGGTCGATGACGGTGGCGGGGGAGTCGGTGCGGACGGCGCCCTCGGGGAGGGCGTCGACCAGGGCGGCGATGACGTCGGCGCGGGCGACGGCGGCGATCGGGTCGCCGAAGTGGGACTCGACGGCGGCGGTGCTGGTACGGGCGAGCCAGCGGCCGGAGGGATGGCGCACGCCGACGGCGGGGTGCGGGGCGGCGAGGGCGCGCAGCCGGGGGCCGACGCCGAGCCGGTCGAGGGCGCGCAGGGCGTTGGGGGCGAGGGCGAGCCCGGCGCCGACGGGTTCCAGTGAGGCGGCGCGTTCGTGGACGGTGGCGGGGATGCCCTGCCGGTGGAGGGCGAGGGCGGTGGTGAGACCGCCGATGCCGCCGCCGATGACGATCGCCTGGTGCAGGCCCATGGGAGGCATGAGGGGCTCCTCTTCGCACGATCGGGTCACTACAGGTGTAGTTTCCGCTTGCTCCAGCACCGTACTACATGTGTAGTGCAACGTAAACTACGGCTGTAGTGAGTTGGGGGGCTCGACCGGAAGGGCCATGATCGGACCCATGACACCCCCGCGACCGACCCTGATCGCCGACGCCGCCATCGACCTGATCGCCGACGCTGGCCTGCGCGGGCTCACCCACCGTGCCGTGGACGAGGCGGCCGGCCTGCCCGCCGGCTCGACCTCCAACCTCGCCCGGACCAGGTCCGCCCTGCTGGAACTCGTGCTCACCCGGATCGTCGAGCGGGAGACCGCCGACTACCCGGTCTTCACCGAGGTCGAGCCGCCGCAGTCCACCCTTCCGCCGCGCGACCTGCTGGTCGAGGTCGGCGCGGAGGCGCTCTTCCAGGCGCTCACCAGCGGCCGCAGGCTCACCCTGGCCCGCCTGGAGCTCGCCCTGGAGGCCACCCGCAGGCCCGAACTGCGCGCCGTCTACGACCGCCTGGGCGCCCGCTTTGCCCAGCTCGCCGCCGACCTGCTCGCCGCCGCCGGCTCCACCGACCCGGAGGCGGATGCTCGTCGGCTGATCCGCTGGAGCGACGGCGTGCTGTTCAACGCGACGGCCGGCAGCGGGCACTGGCGCGTGCCGATGCCAGAGGAACTGCGCGAGGATATCGACCGCTACCTCACCGCGCTGCTCGACGCGGAGGTCTAGCGACCGCAGGCGCCCCTATACTCCGTGTGCTCGATCAGCCAGGGGGAAGCATGCTGAACACGTTGGAGATCGCCGTACTGACCACGATCGGTGCGGCGCTGCTGCTGCGGTTGGCGACACTCCCGGTGCTGGTGCGCGCCCAAACGGCGACCCGCCGACGGGCGTTGGCGGCCACCGGCGCGGACGCGACCGCGGGTGCGCCGGGCGGCGTCGGCGCGACCGTCGGCGAGCTCGCGGTGGGCCTGCTGGCCGTCGTGGGGCTGCTGGCTCTCCTGCGAGTCTGGAGCAGCGTCCTCTACGAGGGACTGGGGCAGCCGTTCGACCTCGACAACGTGAGATACCTCGCCTTCCAGACGCACATGTCCCTCGTCCTGGTGCGGACCTGGTACATCGCCACCTTCGTCACGTGTCTGCTGCTCTGGCTGCTGCTCTGCTACCTGACCCAACGCAAGCTGCTGACCAACGGCCTGCCCCAGCAGGCGTGGTCGGCCGGCCGGACCCGGGCCCAGGTCATCGGCCTGCTCGTGCTCCGCGCGGTGATCGGCGTGTTCGTCCTGCCGGTCGGACTGCTCCTCGTCGCCGTGGTGTTCCAGATCGTCGCCGTACTCGTGAGCCGCCACCCCAAGCCGGTCGGCGCGGAGGGGGCGAGCGCGCAACAGGCCCAGGCGTTCCAGGCACCCCTGGCAGCTCCGAACCCGTACGCAGCCACCGTCCCGCCCCAGGCGTCGTACGTCCCCACGCAGTTCGCCCAGCCCGCCCCGTCGCCCCCGACTGCCCCGCCCGTGCAATCGAGCCCGCCCCTCGGCAGCCCGCTCAGCCCCCACGAGCCCCGCACGATCGGCGGCTACCAGCTCCTCGGCCGGATCGGCTCCGGCGGCATGGGCACGGTCTACCTCGCCCAGCGCCAGGGCTCCGCCACCCAGGTCGCGCTCAAGACCATCAACCTCGAACTCCTCAACGACGCCGAGCTGTTGCGCCGCTTCCAGCGCGAGTCCGAGGTGCTGGCCATGGTCCCCGGTGCGTACACCGCCCGGGTGCTCGACGCGGGCGTGGACGCCGGACGTCCGTACCTGGCCATGGAGTTGCTGGACGGCCACCCGCTGGACGTCCACCTGCGCGAGCAGGGGCCGATCCGCTCCGCCGAGGCGCTGCGCGCCCTCGCGCTGGCGCTGGCCGTGGCGCTGTCCGGGGTGCACCGGCTCGGGCTGGTCCACCGGGACCTCAAGCCCGCCAACATCATGCTGACCACGGCCGGCCCGCGCCTGCTGGACTTCGGCATCGCGGCGATCGTGGATGGCACCCGGCTCACCGCCACCGGCGGCGGGCCGGGCACCCTGACGTACATGGCGCCCGAGCAGTTCGGCGAGGAGCGGGTCGGCACGCCCGCCGACGTGTGGGCCTGGGCGTGCTGCGTGGTGTGCGCGGCGCACGGCGCCAGCCCGTTCGCGGCGACCAGCACCGGCGCGGTGATCCGGCGGATCGTGGACACCGGGCCCGAACCGGCCGCGCTGGCAGCGGTCCAGGCCCTCGACCCGGGCCTCGCCGCCGTCGTCACCCGCGCGCTGGCGATCGACCCGGCGCAGCGCCCGGCGGACGGCACCGCCCTGCTGGCGGCGCTCGCGGCGGCCCAGCCGACGGCGCCGGACCCGGCGGGCGTCCACGACCAGATCACCCGGGGCTGGCAGACCCTCGCGCTGTAGCCCCGGCCCGCAGGCGCGCTAATCCTGGCCCGCGACCGCCACCTCGGGCTCGTTCCGCACCGGGAAGTTGACCGAGTTGGCGATGAAGCAGGCCCGGCGCGCATCGGCGTGCAGGGCGAGCGCCTTCTCCGCCATCCCGGCCTCGGCGACCTCGATCCGCGGGTGCAGCACCACCGAGGTGAAGTGCCCGCCCTCCGCCGTCACGGCCATGGTGCCCACCGGCCGGTCGACGTACGAGGTCACCACGACCCCGTTCACCGCGCACAGGTGCAGGTACGACAGCAGGTGGCACTGGGAGAGCGAGGCGAGCAACAGCTGCTCCGGGTTCCAGCGGGCCGGGTCGCCGCGGAAGACGGGGTCGGCGGAGCCGGGGATGGTCGGCAGGCTCTCGGCGGACACCTCGACGTCGCGGGAGTAGGAGCGGTAGTCGCTGGTGCCGGTGCCCCGGTTGCCGGTCCAGCTGATCTCGGCGGTGTACTCGTGCTGCCTGGCCATGAGTGTGCCTCCGTGGGAAGGGGGTTGCCGTCGGACAGTCAACCGCAGGAGGGCGCCCGCGCGGGGCTCAAGCGCGGCGCGGTCACCAGCGCGGGGCTCAATGCGGCGCGGTCGCCCGCGCGAGGAGCGCTTGGGCACACTCTCCCGCCGAGGACTGCGAGGTGTCCACGACCAGGTCGTACGAGACGCCCCGGTGCACCGACTCGGCCTGTGCGGCGGCCATCCCGGCGACCCGGTCGCCGCGAGCGGCCTCCCGGGCGGCGGCCACCTCGGGGGCGCAGCGGACGCCGACCCAGAGCACGTCCAGGCCCTCCAGCGCCGTCCGCCAGCGCTGCTGGGAGGCGGCCCCACCGAGGAATACCTCGTCCACCACGATCCGCGCCCC
The DNA here is from genome assembly GCF_044327205.1 of Kitasatospora sp. NPDC018058. Lineage (NCBI taxonomy): Bacteria > Bacillati > Actinomycetota > Actinomycetes > Kitasatosporales > Streptomycetaceae > Kitasatospora > Kitasatospora sp. NPDC018058. Next base: position 229,490 of record NZ_JBIRFA010000008.1, read on the forward strand.
GGCCCGGGCCATCGCCGCGACCCCGACCGTCCAGGCGGCGTCCAGCGCGGCGAAGGCCGGCCCGACCTCGACCGTGCCGTCCCCGTCGTCGAGCCCGCCGATGCCTTCGCCGCCGGCCAGCAGCCGCGGCGGCAGCGCGGAGACCATGGTGTCCGCACCGAGGTGCAGCCACGGCTCCGGCAGCAGCTCCTGCAGGCGGCGGGCGATGCTCGACTTGCCGGAGCTGGAGCCCCCGTTGAGGACGATCACACGCATGCGCGCATCGTAGGGGCAAGTGCTCGGCGATGCAGCCGGATTACCGACCCGCCCGGTAGGCCGCCGCCGCGGCCGCGAACGAGGAGGCCAGCGTGGGGGCGCCGGCCCAGTGCAGGTGCAGGTAGGAGGCGTGTACGGCGCCGCCCGCGAAGCCCTCGGTGCGCGGGCCGGTCGGCAGGTGCCAACCCCAGGCGGGGAGTTCACCCGCGCCCGGCTCGCAGACCGTCCGGTGGAACTCGTGCCCGCGCAGCCGGGTGCCGGTCGGGGCGAGCGGGGAGTCGTGCAGGGCGACGGCCTCCCGGTAGCCGAGGGTGAGCCGCTCGGTCATCCGGGACGCGGTGTCCAGCACCCCGCACATCGGTAGGCCGTCCAACTCCCGCCCCAGGTACAGCAGTCCGGCGCACTCGGCGGCGATCGGACCGCCCGAGGCGGCGAACCGGGCGATGGCCCCGCGCAGTTCGGCGTTCCCGCTCAACTCCCGTACGTACAGCTCCGGGAAGCCGCCGCCGATGACCAGACCGGCCGTCCCCTCGGGCAGCTCGGAGGCGTGCAGAGGGTCGAAGGGGACCACCTCGGCGCCCGCCGCGCCGAGCAGTTCGGCGTTCTCGGCGTACGAGAAGGAGAATGCCGCGCCGCCCGCCACCGCGATCCGCGGCCGCCCGTCCACCGGTGCGACCTCGGTGGACGGATCCCATGGCTCGGCGTCCAACTCCGGTGCCGTACAGGCGAGTTCCAGCAGGGCGTCCAGGTCGACCGAGGAGGCGACCAGTTCGCCCATGTCCGCGACCGCCTTCAGCGCCTCCGCCGAGCGCTCCACCGCGGGGATCAGCCCGAGGTGCCGGGACGGCGTGGCGACCGCCGCCGAGCGGCGCAGCGCGCCCAGCACCGGAACGCCGGAGCCCTCCTCCAGGGCCTCGCGCAGGAGTCGTTCGTGCCGGTCGGAGGCGACCCGGTTGAGGATCACCCCGGCCAGCCGGACCTCCGGATCCCAGGAGGCGAAGCCGTGCACCAGTGCGGCCACCGACCGGGACTGCGAGGAGCCGTCCACCACCAGCACCACGGGCGCCCGCAGCAGCTTGGCGACGTGCGCCGTGGACGCCAACTCCCCGCGTCCGGAGGCTCCGTCGAACAGGCCCATGACCCCCTCGACCACCGCGACGTCCGCCCCCGCCGCGCCGTGCAGGAACAGCGGCGCGATCCGCTCCGGCCCGCACAGGAAGGCGTCCAGGTTGCGGCCCGGGCGCCCGGCGGCGAGTCCGTGGTAGCCCGGGTCGATGTAGTCCGGGCCGACCTTGTGCGGGGAGACCGCCAGCCCGCGCGCGGCGAGCGCCGCGATCAAGCCGGTGGCGACGGTGGTCTTGCCCGCGCCCGAGGAGGGCGCGGCGATGACGAGGCGGGGGATGTTCACGGGCGCAGGCTCACCACTCGATACCGCGCTGGCCCTTGCGGCCGGCGTCCATGGGGTGCTTGACCTTGGTCATCTCGGTGACCAGGTCGGCGAATTCGGTCAGCGGCTCGGGCGCGTACCGGCCGGTGATCACGACGTGCTGGCTGCCCGGGCGGTCCTTCAGCACCGAGACCACCTCCTCCGGGTCGATCCACCCCCAGTGCATCGGGTAGGTGAACTCGTCCAGCACGTAGAAGCGGTAGGTCTCGGCCGCGAGGTCGCGCTTGACCTGCTCCCAACCCTCCTTGGCGGCCGCCTCGCTGTCCATCTCCATCTCGGAGGAGCGCTGGATCCAGGACCAGCCGGAGCCCATCTTGTGCCAGTCGACGGTGCCGCCCTCGCCGGAGGCGCCGAGGACGCGCAGCGCGTTCTCCTCGCCGACCTTCCACTTGGCGGACTTCACGAACTGGAACACCCCGACCGACCAGCCCTGGTTCCAGGCCCGCAGCGCCATGCCGAACGCGGCCGTGGACTTGCCCTTGCCGGGGCCGGTGTGCACGGCGGTGATCGGCTGCGTACGGCGCTGGCGGGTCGTCAGGCCGTCGTCGGGAACGCTTTCGGGGACACCCTTGGGCATGTCGGCTCAGGCCGCCTTTCGCATCGCGGTGGTTGCACGGTTCTCGGAACGGTTCACGGACCGGCTCGTGGACCGGTTCTCGGAGCAGTTCTCGCGGACGAGCGAGGCCACGCCCTCGGCGCGCAGCTCGTCCAGGCTGACGGCGCCGCCGCCGAGCAGCCGGGCCAGCGTACGGGCCAGGCCCAGCCGGACCGGTCCGGACTCGCAGTCCAGCACCACGCTCGCGGTGCCCTGGGCGGCGAACAGCGCGGCCGCGCGGTGCGACCGGGTGAGCGCGTCCCGCCCGCCGGTGGCCCGGCCGTCGGTCACCACGACCAGCAGCGGGCGCCGGTTCGGGTCGCGCAGCCGCTCCACCCGCAGCACCTCGTGCGCCCGCAGCAGGCCCGCGGCCAGCGGGGTCCGCCCGCCGGTGGGCAGCGACTCCAGCCGGGCCGCGCCGACCTCGACCGAGGAGGTGGGCGGCAGCGCCAGCTCGGCGCCGGTGCCCCGGAAGGTGATCATGCCGATCTTGTCGCGGCGCTGGTAGGCGTCCATCAGCAGCGACAGCACCGCGCCCTTGACGGCGGTCATCCGCTGCCGGGCGGCCATCGAGCCGGAGGCGTCCACGACGAACAGCACCAGGTTGGACTCCCGCCCCTGGCGCACCTGTTCGCGGAAGTCGTCCTTGTGCAGCACCAGCGCCCGGCCGTCCCGCCCGCGCGCCACCTGGTGCGGCGCGGCGGCCTGCAGGGTGGCGGTCAGGTGCAGCCGGCTGAGCGTGCCCTGCGGCCGCCGGGCGCGGATGGTGTGCCCGCCGGAGGTCTCGGCGGGGGAGCGGCGGCCCTGGGCGCCGTGGCCGGTGCCCCGCACGGTGAACAGTCGGGTCCGGTACGGATCGCCGGCTGCGACCGGTGCCGACTCCCGCGAGGGGGAGGGGTGTTGGGCCGGTACGGGCGGCTGCGCGGGCGCCTCGGCGTCCGACGCGTCCGACGGGGTGTCCGCGGCCGTGTCGGAAGCGGACGCCTCCGGGCCGCCGTCGAAGGGCTCGGGCGCGCCGCCGCCGTCGGGGCCGCCCCCGTCCGGGCCGTCGCCGTCGGGGCCGCCGTCCGGACCCGGGCCGTCGCCCTCGGGCTCCGGGTCGTCCGGCTGCGCGTGCTCCTCCAGCGTCCGGTCCAACTGCTCCTCGTCCAGCCCCGGAGCGTCGAAGGGGTTGCGCCGCCGCCGGTGCGGCAGGGCCAGCTGGGCGGCCTTGCGGACGTCCTCCTCCAGCACCTCGGTCCGTCCCGCCCAGGCCGCCAGTGCGACCGCCGTGCGGGCCATCACGATGTCGGCGCGCAGTCCGTCCACCTCGAACGCCGCGCAGACGGCGGTGATCTGACGCAGAGCCACGTCCGGCAGCTCGACCTTGGGCAGCAACTCCCGGGCGGCGGTGATGTGTTCGGCGAGCTCCCGCTCCTCCGCCGCGAACCGCGCCGCGAAGCCGGCCGGGTCCGCGTCGTACCCGAGTCGGCGGCGAACCACCTCGGCGCGCTCGGCCGGGTCCCGGGTGGCGGCGATCTCGACGGTGAGGCCGAAGCGGTCGAGCAGCTGTGGCCGCAGCTCGCCCTCCTCCGGGTTCATGGTGCCGACCAGCAGGAAGCGCGCCGCGTGCCGCACCGACACGCCCTCGCGCTCCACGTACGAGCGGCCCATCGCGGCGGCGTCCAGCAGCAGGTCCACCACGTGGTCCTGGAGCAGGTTCACCTCGTCGATGTAGAGCACCCCGCGGTGCGCCTTGGCGAGCAGTCCGGGCTCGTACGCCTTGACGCCCTCGGCGAGCGCCCGCTCCAGGTCGAGCGAGCCGACGATCCGGTCCTCGGCCACGCCGACCGGCAACTCGACCAGCTGGGAGGGGTGTTGCGAGCCGGACGGATCGGTGTGCGGCCCGTCCGGGCACTGCGGGTCCGGCGCGGCCGGGTCGCAGGCGAAGCGGCAGCCGTCCACGGTGGCGATGGAGGGCAGCAGCCCGGCCAGCGCGCGCACCATGGTCGACTTCGCGGTGCCCTTCTCGCCGCGCACAAGCACGCCGCCCACGGCCGGGGAGACCGCGTTCAGCAGCAGCCCGAGTCGAAGGTCGGCCATGCCGACGATCGCGGTGAACGGATAGCGGACGTCGGTCATGCGTCACTCCCAGGTGCTCCGGGCGCCAGGAACGGCAGCGATCCGGCCGCCGGCACCCCGCCCTCGATCAGCTTCCACAGCGCGTCGGTGTCCGCGTGCTCCTCGATCAGGTCGCCCAGCCGGTCCAGCCGGGCCTCGCGCGCGTCGGCGAAGCAGGTGTCCGGCGCCGGAACGAACGCCCGGCCCGCCAACTCGGCGACCTCGCGCAGGAGTTCGCGGCGGAAGCCGTCGTTCTCCAACGCGCCGTGCCAGGTGGTGCCCCAGACCGAGCCGACCCGGCAGCCGTCCAGGCTCCGCCCGGTGCCATCGGAGATGAACCCGTCCCCGCCCTCGACCGCGATCACCCCGTGGTGGATCTCGTAGCCCACGACCCGCTGCCCGTACGCCTCGCCGACCGGCCGGGCGAGCACCTTCTCGACGCCGAAGCGCACCCGGGTCGGCAGCAGCCCGAGCCCGTCGACGACGCCCGCCCTGGACTCCACCTCGTCGTCGATCGAGCGCGCCAGCATCTGGTACCCGCCGCAGACCCCGAGGATCGGCAGCCCGGCCGCCGCCCGCGCCTTCAGCGCCGGCTCCAGGCCGCGTTCGCGCAGCCAGGCGAGGTCCGCCACGGTGGCCCGGGTGCCGGGCAGCACCACCAGGTCGGCGTCGGCCAGCTCCTCGGGCCGGGTCGCCCAGCGGACCAGCACGCCCGGCTCCTGCGCCAGCGCGTCCAGGTCGGTGAAGTTGGACAGCCGGGGGAAGCGCACCACGGCCACCCGCAGCACGTCCGCCCCGAGCGGTCCGCGGCCGTCCACCCGGTCCACCACCGTCGACAGGTCGAGCGAGTCCTCGGCGTCCAGCCACAGTCCCGGCAGCATCGGCAGTGTGCCCAGCACCGGACGGCCGGTCAGCCCGCGCAGCATCTCCAGCCCGGGCGCCAGCAGCCGCGCGTCGCCGCGGAACTTGTTGACGAACCAGCCGGCCACGTGCCGCTGGTCCTCGGCCGACAGCAGCGCCAGCGTCCCGTACATCGCCGCGAACACCCCGCCGCGGTCGATGTCGCCGACCACCACGACGGGCAGCCCGGCGGCGGTGGCCAGGCCCATGTTGGCGATGTCGCGGTCGCGCAGGTTGATCTCGGCGGGCGAGCCGGCGCCCTCGCAGACCACCACGTCGAAGCGGCGGCGCAGGTCCGCCAGGCACTCCAGGGCGCGTTCCAGCAGGACGGGCTTGCGCTCGCGGTAGTCCAGCGCGCCGACCTCGGCCACCGGCTTGCCGAGCAGCACCACCTGGCTGCGGCCGTCCGCGCCTGGCTTGAGCAGCACCGGGTTCATCGCCGCCTCCGGCTCCACCCGGGCGGCCTGCGCCTGCATCGCCTGGGCGCGGCCGATCTCGGCGCCGTCGGTGGTGACGAAGGAGTTGAGCGACATGTTCTGCGCCTTGAACGGCGCGACGTGCACGCCCTGGCGGGCCAGCCAGCGGCAGATCCCGGCCGTCACCACGCTCTTGCCCGCGTCCGAGGTCGTCCCGGCGACCAGCAGCGCGTTCCTCATGCCGTTCCCCTTCTCATCAGAAGCCGCAGCAGGACGTGGCCCGCGACCGTCGTACCCAGCGCCAGCGCGCCCACCCGCCGGGACAGCGTGCAGGCCCGCTCGATGTCGTCCACCGTCACCGGCCGCAACTCCTCGCCCAGCACCGGCCGGTGCTCCACCCGCTCGCCGTAGTGCAGCGTCCCGCCCAGGCGTACGCCGACCGCGCCGGCGAAGGCCGACTCGGCCTGGCCCGCGTTCGGGCTCGGGTGCGCGGAGCCGTCCCGGCGCCAGACCCGCCAGGCGGTACGGGGTTCGGGTGCGGCGGCCACCGTCAGCAGCGCGGTCAGCCGGGCGCCCGGCCAGCCGGCGACGTCGTCCAGCCGGGCCGAGGCCCAGCCGAAGCGGGCGTAGCGGGGCGAACGGTGGCCCACCATGGCGTCCAGGGTGTTCACCGCGCGGAAGGCCAGCAGCCCCGGCGTGCCCGCCAGGGCGCCCCAGGCCAGCGCGTTCACCACGGCGTCCGCGGTGTTCTCGGCCACCGACTCGACCACCGCGCGGGCGATCTGCTGCCCGTCCAGCGCGCTCGGGTCCCGCCCGCACAGGTGCGGCAGCCGCTCCCGGGCGGCCGTCAGATCGCCTGCGGCGAGCGAGCGGCCGATGGTGCGCGCCTCCCGGGTCAGCGAGGTGCCGCCGAGCACCGTCCAGGTCGCCGCCGCGGCCAGTGCCGCCCGGCCCAGCGGACGGCGGCCCACCGTGCGGTCCAGGGCCAGCGCGCCGGCCGCGACCGCGCCCACGCACAGCGCCGTGTACGCCGTCCCGGCCGCACGGCCGTCGCGCCACAGGCGGCGCTCCAGGCGGGTCGCGGCGGTGCCGAAGAGGGCGACCGGGTGGCCGCGGCGGGGGTCGGCGAAGCGGGCGTCGGCGGCGTAGCCCGCGACGGCGCCCAGCGCGAAGGCGGCGGCGCGGGTCAGCGGGCGCACGGCGGCGGGCAGCTCGGAGTCGGACGGGGCGGGGCAGCCTGCATCGCGTGCGTGTCCTCACTCAGGGTCCGCGCCCTGGATCGACGTACCGGGGGCGAGAGTCTCCTGGCTTCCGGGTCGGACGCACCCCCGGGCCTTCCAGCGGCTTCTGACAGCCCGCCGTGATGGGCCCCTCCTGTACGTTGGCGGGCAAGGAGGGACTTCCGAGCGTGCTCCCCGGTGACAGTGGCGGGACCGCGCCGGACTCGCACCGGCTTCCTCTCCATGCCTCCGTTTGGCCCGAGGATCCCATCACGCGGCCGATCCGCGCGTCAACCGAGGTCGCGGAGGGGTTGGTCACACGGTGTACCGGGTGCCGCGCTGTGCGATCGCCCAGCGCGGTGGAGGCCACGTCAGCTCCGCTTCGTGTGTTCGGCGGCTGGGGGCGCGCCGAGGGCCGCACCTACCGTTCGGTGCCATGCGCCGCAGAAAGACCCCCGTCGCCGCCCCGCCCCCGGTGCCGTTCTCACCCGAGGCCGCCCGCGCCCACCGGGTCGGCCTCGGCCTGACCCCGGAACAGGTCGCCGAGGGCATGGCCGCCCACGGTGTACGGCTGCTGCCCGGCCACGTCCTCGCCTGGGAGAACGGCGACCTGCGTCCCGGAGAGGCCGAGTTCATCGCCCTCGCCCGCGCCCTCTGGTGCCCCGCCGCCGACCTGCTGGGCGCCCGCCCGACGCGTCTGCGGGACCACCGCATCGCCCGGGAGCTCGGCCAGGAGGTCGTCGCCGAGCGCATCGGCATGCTCCTGCCCACGTACCAGGAGGCCGAACTGACCGGCCACTGGGACGGCGGCCCGGACCAGACCCACGCCCTCGCCCAGGTCCTGGGCCTGCGGCTGACCGAGCTCGTCGAGGCCACCGGCCGCGCCGAGGCCCTCGACCGGCTCCTGCGCCAGTGCGTCGCCGGCCGCTGGCAACCCCACCTCCGTGCCCTCGCCCGCCTCGTCCCCGTCCCCGAACCCGACCTGGCCGCCGTCCTGCCCGTCCTCCAGCAGGAGCACCACGTCCCCACCCACTGGGGCACTCCCAGCGGCCCCCGCACCCCTGCCGCGCCCCTCACCCCCCGGTTCTGGCACCTCCTCGCCGCCCAGCGGACGGCCGTCCCGGTCTGACGATGCCCCTTCCCCGCTGCTCCCGTACGCCCCGGACGGCCCAGCCCGGTGGCCGGGGGCACGCGACTCCGGTGAACTGGTGTACGAACACCGTCCGGTCCGTGAAGCAGAGCGGGGAACGATATGCGTTGGGGAACCGCAGCCGTTGTGGCGGCCGCCGCTGTCGGGGCCGGGGTCGTCGTGGCGATCGGCCGCCGGGCCTCCGAGCAGATAGTCCGTCCGGGGGCGGGGGCGGGGGCGGGGGCGCCCGTGGAGGAGGGGGCCGGGCTCATCCTGGTGCAGACCCTCGCCGCCGGCCGGGTCACCTTCACCCGCCGCCCGGAGAGCCTGCGGCGCGGCCGCTGGGCCGTGGAGTGGGAGGGCGGCGGGCACGCTGTGGTCGAGGAGATCCTGCACAGCGACGAGCAGGGCGTCACCCGGCGGCTGGTCCGCGCCGACCGGGGCACCCTCACGCCCGGTACCGAGGTCCGCTTCACCCCCCGCGTCCTGCTCGGCGACCCCGCCGAGGCGCTCGGCCTCGCCTTCACCGACACCAGCGCCGACGGCGAGCTGGGCCCCCTCCCCGCCTGGCACCTCGACGGCAAACGCGGCACCTGGGTGATCCTGGTCCACGGCACCGAGGCCGACCGTCAGCAGACCCTGCCGGTCCTCCCGGTGCTCGACCGCCTCGGCCTGCCCGTCCTGGCCGTCACCTACCGCGGCGACGAGGGCGCCCCCGCCTCCCCGGACGGGCTCAGCCACTTCGGCGCGACCGAGTGGCGCGACGTCGAGTCGGCGGTACGGCTGGCGCTCGACCACGGCGCGGGCCGGGTGGTCCTCTACGGCTGGTCGCTGGGCGCCACCACCGTCCTGCACACGGCGGCCCGCTCGGCCTGGGCCCACGCCGTCAGCGGGCTGATCCTCGACTCACCCGTCCTCGACCTGCCCGCCTCCGCCCGCCGCGACGCCGCCCGGGCCGGCTTCACCGGTGTCGCCGCCGAACTGGGCGCCCTCGCCGCCGAGGGCCGCACCGGGGTCGACCTGGCCGACTTCTCCCGCCTCGCCGAGGGCGCGGACCTGTACGCCCCCACCCTGGTGCTGCACAGCCCCAGCGACCGGATCGCGCCCTTCAGCACCGTCCAGCGCCTTGCCGCCGCCCGCCCCGACGTGGTCAACCTCCAGACCTTCCCGGGAGCCGACCACGCCGCTCTGTGGAACTCCGCCCCCGACCACTACACCGAACTCCTCCGTCGCTGGCTCACCCCCCTCCTCTGACCCGGCCGGGGCTCACCTCCGGGCCGACATCGGCCCTGAACGTGAGAAGTCGACCCACCCGACTCCTCACGCGGCACCCCCGCCCCGTCACCCCCCACGCCGTCGCCCCGCCCCGGGCCACACCGTCGGTCCGGGGCGGTTGCGGGTCCTCCCCGCAGTCCGCAGCCGCCCACGCGGACCCTGTTCGATTCGCTGTCCGGTTCACGCCCGCCCGCCGTTCCCGCCCGCGCACCGGAAGTCGGCCCCGCCGACTTCCGGTGCCGAACCCCTACCCGGCCGACACATGCCGCCTGGCCGGATTCCCACCCACTGCGGCCCCACCCACCCCCATCCCGACACGCAGCGTGACCGGGCGAGCGAGCACGGCGACGACCCGCCGCGGCCCTGGCATGACCCCGCCACACGTTTCCGGCCAGGCGGTTTGCCTCTGTTGCCCGATCTTGCGGAGGTGCCGTCCCCGGTCGCCCGGTCGTACGGACAACCGGATGTGACAGAAGGCCGGTGCAAGGGGAAGACTGCTCGACGTGACGTCTCGGAACCCGCGCGACCGTGATGCCCCGCTCCCGCCGACGATCGGTACCGGTGCGACGGTGACCCGTCTCCCCGGTACGGCCCACCGGCCCTCCGGTGGCAGGCCGGGCGGGGCCGGTGTACCCCGGCGACGAGGGCCCGCGCCGGCGCCCGGACGGGGCCGGGTTCCCATGCCGGAGGGCTTCCCCGCGCCGGCCGAGCTCGCGCCGCTGGCCCGCCGGATGCTGGTGGACGCCGTCCGGATCGCCCGCTGGGCCGGTGAACTGGACGAGGTCGACAAGCGTGGCGAGCTGCTCCCGGAGGACGCCCGTGCGGCGGGCCGGGCGCTGGCCATGACGGTCGGCGCCGCCGCCAAGGCATGGGGGCAGGCGCTGCTGGTCGGCTTGGTGGAGGCCAGGGACGGCGGGGCCGGCCCCGGCTGGCGCCTGCACGCCTGGGAGCACGACGACGAGGCCGTGGTGCGCGGCTGGTCCGGGCTCTTCGACGCCTGGACGCTGCTCGCCCCGGTGCCGCCCGCCGCGCTGCGCGGCGTGTTCGCCGTGCTGGCCGGGCAGGCCGTGGACCAGGCCCCCCAGCTGCTGTCCTTCCTGCACCTGGTGGACGGCCCGGTGGCCGAGAGCGAGCTGCTGGAGCTGCTGCGCCGCGGCCTGGACGAGCGCCGGGTCGGCGCGGCCCTCGGCGGCCCGGGCATGTCGCCGGTGCCGCACGCGGCCTCGGCCGTCTCCGCCGTCCGCGGCACCTGCCGCGAGCCGCAGATCGACACCCCGGCCGCGCCCTCCGACGTGGCCGCCGTCCTGGACTGGATGCTGGACGGCCTGGCGGCGGTCGGCGCCGTGGTGCGCCGCAACGATGCCGCCGAGCTGTCCCCGCTGGGCCACTGGGCGGTGCGGGCGAAGCTGGAGGAGATCTGCACGGTCGCCCAGACCGCGGCCGGGCACATCGAGCAGAGCGCCTTCGAGCTGCTGAACGCCTGCGCGGACTACTCGCCGGGCCCGGCCCGGGCCGAGTTCCGCGCCTGGGTGGCGGCCCGCCCGGCGGACCGCGCGGTGGCCGAGCTGCTGGAGGCCGCCCAGGGCGACGACGCGCTGGTGCGCGGGCTCGCCTTCGAGGCGCTGCGGGTGGCCGGCGGACCGGCCGAGCAGGCGGTCCGCGCCTCGGTGGACGAGCCGGTGCTGCGCCCGTACGCGCTGCTGTGGCTGGCGGAGCGCGCGGACGAGGGCGTCTCCCCGGCGGACGTGCTGGGCGCGGAGGACGCGGCCTGGCTGTGGGTGGACACCGCGGCCGCGGTGCTCGACCACGGCGAGACGGAGCTGCTGGTGGGCCACGTCGAGGGCGCCTCGGCGGGCGACCCGGTGCGGCTGTTCGCCCGGGCCCGGCAGTCGGGGCACCCGCGGGCGGCCTCGGTGTTGACGGCGGTCTCGGGCGTGCACCCGGACCCGGGCGTGGCCCGGGCGGCCCGGCGCTCCGCCTTCAGCGTCCACACCGGCGGCGCGTAGCGGACCAGGGAACGAGGAAGGGCCCGGAACCACCAGGTTCCGGGCCCTTCACACATCACGGGGGGCTCAGCCGAGCCGCGACTCCGCCCGCCGGGCGCGGACGTCGCCGACCTTCTGGCCGACCTTCCGCCGGATGACCAGCAGCGGCGCCATCGCCGCGAGCGTGATCTGGGCGAAGGCGCCCACGTGCATCAGGGTGTCACCGCCGGGCAGGCCGGTGGCCCAGGCCGCCAGGCAGCCGATGGAGACGACGATCCAGCAGAGCGTGGCGGTGGCCAGCAGCCCCTGGGGCTTCGGGTACTCGATCCGGCTGACCATGAGGTACGCGGCGCCGAAGATGGCGAGCAGACCGGGCAGGAACGGCGGGTCGAGCAGCACGATGGCGATGACCGTCATCGCGCCCATCGGGCAGGGCATGCCCTGGAACACGCCCGGCCGCATCTTGACGGCCGAGAAGCGGGCCAGTCGCAGGACCACCGCCAGCAGCACGGTCAGCGCGATCAGCGCCGAGAGCTTGGTGTTGGAGCCCTGGGAGACCATGCCCCAGACCGCGACGAAGTAGGCCGGTGCGATGCCGAAGCTGATCAGGTCGGCCAGGTTGTCGAGTTCCGCTCCGAGGGCGGAGGAGCGGAGCTTCCGCGCCACCAGGCCGTCGAAGAGGTCGCACATCGAGCCGATCAGCAGCAGCGTCACCGCGGTGGCGGCGCTGTGCCGGTCCGGAGCGGCGTCCGGGTTGGTGATGTGCGGGACCAGGACCCCGGTGGTGATCGAGTAGATCGCCAGGAAGCCGCAGACGGCGTTCCCCAGGGTCAGGAAGTCGGCGGTGGACAGGTGCTGCGGAGAGCGCGGGGCACGCAGCTCGCGGTCACGCGCCCAGCGGCGACGGCGCAGGGCCGTCTCCTCGTCGTCCAGGCCGACGATTGTCTCAGGATCAGTCACGGTCAAGGCGCGTCACCCCGGCTGTGGTCTTCTGGCCGACCTCGACGCCGACCTCGACGCCGGCCGGCAGGTAGGTGTCGACCCGGGACCCGAACCGGATCAGGCCGATCCGGTCGCCCTGCTCGACCTTGGTTCCGGCGGCCACGTACGGCACGATGCGACGGGCCACGGCCCCCGCGATCTGCACCATCTCGATGTCGCCGAGCTCGGTGTCGAAGTGCCAGACGACCCGCTCGTTCTGGTCGCTGTCCTTGTTGAACGCCGGCACGAAGCCGCCCGCCACGTGCTCCACCGACGTCACCGTGCCCGGCAGGGGCGCGCGGTTGACGTGGACGTTGAGCGGGCTCATGAAGATCGCGACCCGGGTGCGGCCGTCCGGCCAGGCGTCGATGCTCTGCACCACGCCGTCGGCGGGGGAGATCACTCTGCCCGTGCCGATCTCACGCTCGGGGTCGCGGAAGAACCACAGCATGCCCGCGCTGAGCGCGCAGGCCGGAACCGCAGCCAGGGCCCACTTGCCGCTACGCCGGGTGAGGGCGGTGGTCACGGCTGCCGTGGCGAGGGTGGGGACGAACCAGGGGGTGGCTCCGCGCGCGATGGTCACGCGGGGTCGCCGACCGGCCGCCGGGGCTGCGAGGGCATCGCGGTCCGTGACGGAGGTGTGAGGGGACGGGCTGATGGGCATCGAAGACCTTTGTCGCGGGGGATCATGGCCGCTGGACGGGGGCCACCGCGGGATCGGTAATAGAGGGACGGCTTGCTGTCCCGGTGGATGCTATCGGGAGCACACGGTGGGTGGGCAACCCGCCTGCTCGTTCATGTGTCCGGTGGGAGCGCGTATGCGCATCCCACCGGTACGACCGTAGCTCGCCCCGGTCCGGTTCCCAAGGGACCGGACACGGCTGGTGACTCTTGTCTCAGCGGGGGAGCGGCCGGAATCCGAAGGGGGACACGGGCCGTAGCGGCCGGAAGAAGGTGCACGGAAGCGGCCGCAGGGCGTGTTGCTGCAGCTGTACGCCCTGCGGCCGCTTTCCGGAGGGCCGTGCCGGACCCAGGCGGACCAGGCCGGGCCCGTGACGGGGCACGGCGCTCAGCCGGGACGGGCCCGCACGCCCGTCGACCGGCGGTTCGAGAGGGGCCGTCCCCCCGTCGACGTCCGTCCGGGACGTCCGTCGACGGGGACGGCCCCGTGATCACTCGGCGATCCGGTACTCCTCCAGGAGCCGGCGTCCGACGATCATCTTCTGGATCTCCGCAGTTCCTTCACCGATGAGCAGCATCGGGGCCTCGCGGTAGAGGCGCTCGATCTCGTACTCCTTGGAGAAGCCGTAGCCGCCGTGGATGCGGAAGGCGTCCTCGACGACCTCCTTGCAGTACTCGGAGGCCAGGTACTTGGCCATGCCGGCCTCGAGGTCGTTGCGCTCGCCGCTGTCCTTCTTGCGGGCGGCCATCACCATCATCTGGTGGGCGGCCTCGACCTTGGTGGCCATCTCGGCGAGCTTGAACTGGATCGCCTGGTGCTCGGCGATCTTCTTGCCGAAGGTGGAGCGCTGCTGGGCGTAGGAGATGCCGAGCTCGAAGGCGCGGCGGGCGACGCCGCAGCCGCGGGCGGCGACGTTGACGCGGCCGACCTCGACGCCGTCCATCATCTGGTAGAAGCCGCGGCCCGGGACGCCGCCGAGGATGCGGTCGGCCGGGATCCGCACGTCCTGCAGCACCAGCTCGGTGGTGTCGACGCCCTTGTAGCCCATCTTCTCGATCTTCCCGGGCACGGTGAGGCCCGGGACGGTCGGGTTCGGGCCGAAGCCGGCCGTCTTCTCGATCAGGAAGGTGGTCATGTTCTTGTACGGGGAGTTGCCGCCCTCGTCGGTCTTGCACAGGACCGCGACCAGGGTGGAGGTACCGCCGTTGGTGAGCCACATCTTCTGGCCGTTGAGGACGTAGAACTCTCCGTCCTTGACGCCCTTGGTGGAGATGGCCGAAACGTCGGAGCCGAGGCCCGGCTCGGACATCGAGAAGGCGCCGCGGATTTCGCCGGCGGCCATCTTCGGCAGGAAGTAGTCCTTCTGCTCCTGGGTGCCGTGGGCGTTGATCATGTGCGCCACGATGAAGTGGGTGTTCACGATGCCGGAGACCGACATCCAACCGCGGGCGATCTCCTCGACCACCAGGGCGTAGGTGAGCAGGGACTCGCCGAGGCCGCCGTACTCCTCGGGGATGGTGAGGCCGAAGAGCCCGAGCTGCTTCATGCCCTCGACGATGGCGGTCGGGTACTCGTCCTTGTGCTCCAGCTCGGTCGCGACCGGAATGATCTCCTTGTCGACGAAATCCCGCACGGTGGCGAGGATGTCCCGCTGGATCTCGGTGAGGCCGTCGGTCTGTGCGAGGCGTCCCATCGTGCGGCTCCGGAAAGGTCTGAGGGGCTGGGGGAAGGTCTGCGGTCCCCCGGAAAGGCCGGGGGGGGGGATTGCCGGGGGCCCTGCAGGCGTGGCTGCGACAGCAGGGCCCCCGTCCGGGTGGGGGTCGGCCGATGACGGCGGCCTCCCCGTCCGGGGCCTATCTATAAGGAGGGGCTAGGCGAGGGGCTCGGGACGGCCGGGCTGCTCGCCGCCGCGCTCCTTGATGTACGTCGCGGTCGGCACCATCACCTTGCGGCGGAAGATGCAGACGACCGTGCCGTCCTGCTTGTACCCCTTGGTCTCGACGTAGACGATGCCGCGGTCGTCCTTGGACTTGGACGGCCACTTGTCGAGGACGGTGGTCTCGCCGTAGATGGTGTCGCCGTGGAAGGTCGGCGCGATGTGGCGCAGCGACTCGATCTCCAGGTTGGCGATCGCCTTGCCGGAGACGTCCGGGACGGACATGCCGAGCAGCAGCGAGTAGATGTAGTTGCCCACGACGACGTTCTTCCCGAAGTCCGTCGTCTTCTCCGCATAGTTGGTGTCCATGTGGAGCGGGTGGTGGTTCATGGTGAGCAGGCAGAAGAGGTGGTCGTCGTACTCGGTGACGGTCTTCCCGGGCCAGTGCTTGTAGACCGCGCCGACCTCGAACTCCTCGTAGGTGCGTCCGAACTGCATGGCTCAGGCCTCCGCCTTCTTGTCAGTGTCGGGCAGTTCGAACTTGGTGGTGCGCTGCATGCCGGCGGCCCGGCCCTTGCCGGCGATGACCAGCGCCATCTTGCGGCTGGCCTCGTCGATCATCTCGTCGCCGAGCATCGCGGAGCCCTTGGCGCCACCCGCCTCGGAGGTGCAGTAGTCGTACGCGTCGAGGATCAGCTCGGCGTGGTCGTAGTCCTCCTGCGAGGGCGAGTAGATCTCGTTCGCGGCGGCGACCTGGTCCGGGTGCAGCACCCACTTGCCGTCGAAGCCGAGGGCGGCGGAGCGGCCGGCGACCTCGCGGTAGCCCTCCTGGTTGCGGATCTGCAGGTACGGGCCGTCGATCGCCTGCAGGTCGTTGGCGCGGGCGGCCATCAGGATGCGCATCAGGATGTAGTGGTAGGCGTCGGCCGGGTAGCCGGGCGGCTGCTCGCCGACCACCAGGGACTTCATGTTGATCGAGGCCATGAAGTCGGCGGGGCCGAAGATGATGGTCTCCAGCCGGGGCGAGGCCTCGGCGATGGCGTCGACGTTGATCAGGCCCTTGGCGTTCTCGATCTGCGCCTCGATGCCGATCTTGCCGACCTCGAAGCCCATGGTCTTCTCGATCTGGGTGAGCAGCAGGTCGAGCGCCTTGACCTGCTCGGCGTCCTGGACCTTGGGGAGCATGATGCAGTCCAGGTTGGGGCCGGCGCCCTCGACCACGGTGATCACGTCGCGGTAGGTCCAGTGCGTGGTCCAGTCGTTGACCCGGACGACCTTGGTCTTGTTGCCCCAGTCGCCGTTGTTGAGCGCGTCGACGATGTTGTGGCGGGCGCTCTCCTTGACCAGGGGGGCGCAGGCGTCCTCCAGGTCGAGGAAGACCTGGTCGGCCGGCAGGCCCTGGGCCTTCTCCAGGAAGCGCGGGTTGCTGCCCGGTACGGCGAGGCAGGAGCGGCGCGGGCGCAGGCGGTTGCTTGAAATGTCGCTGGCGTTGCTCATGAGGGTGGTTCAGTTCCTTCCCAGTGGTCAGCTGGTCAGCTGGTCAGTTCGTGGCCGCGGTCGGTGCGGGCGTCCACGGCTGGAGCTTGTTGGCCAGCCGGATCTCGTCCACGATCCGGCCGATGATGGTCGTGATGCCGAAGTCCTTCGGGGTGAAGACGGCGGCGACGCCGGCGGCCTTGAGGGCCTCGCCGTCCGCTGCCGGGATGATGCCACCGACGATCACCGGGACATCCTCCACCCCGGCGCGGCGCAGCCGCTTCAGGACGTCGGGTACCAGCTCGGCGTGCGCGCCCGAGAGGATGGACAGGCCCACGCAGTGCACGTCCTCCGCGACGGCGGCGGAGACGATCTGCTCCGGGGTGAGGCGGATGCCCTGGTAGACCACCTCGAACCCGGCGTCGCGGGCCCGGACGGCGATCTGCTCGGCGCCGTTGGAGTGTCCGTCCAGGCCGGGCTTGCCGACCAGCAGGCGCAGCTTGCCGGCGCCCAGCTCCTCGGCGGTGGCGGCGACCGCGGCGCGGACCTGATCCAGCTCCCCGCCGGGCTCGGCGGCCACGGCGACGGGCGCGCCGCCCACGCCGGTGGGGGCGCGGTACTCGCCGAAGACCTCGCGCAGGGCGAAGGACCACTCGCCGGTAGTGACCCCGGCGCGGGCGCAGGCGAGCGTGGCCGGCATCAGGTTGGCCTCGGTGGCGGCGACGGCCTTGAGCTCGGCCAGCGCCTCCTGGGCGGCGGCCTCGTCGCGCTGTCCGCGCCAGGCCTCCAGGGCGGCGAGCACGGAGCGCTCGGAAGCCGGGTCGACCACCATGATCGCGGTGTCGAGGTCGGCGGTGAGCGGGCTGGGCTCGGTGGTGTCGAAGCAGTTGACCCCGACGATCTTGTCCTCGCCGGACTCGATCCGGGCCCGGCGGGCGGCGTGCGAGGCGACCAGGTTGGACTTGAGGTAACCGGACTCGACGGCCGGAATCACCCCACCCATCTCCAGCACCTTGGCGATCTCGGCCTCGGCACCGGCCAGCAGCTCGGCGGTCTTGGCCTCGATCACCTCGGAGCCGTTGAAGATGTCGCCGTACTCCAGCAGGTCCGACTCGTACGCCAGCACCTGCTGGATCCGCAGCGACCACTGCTGGTCCCACGGGCGGGGCAGGCCGAGCGCCTCGTTCCAGGCGGGCAGCTGGACGGCCCGGGCACGGGCGTCCTTGGAGAGGGTGACGGCCAGCATCTCCAGGACGATCCGCTGGACGTTGTTCTCCGGCTGCGCCTCGGTCAGGCCCAGCGAGTTGACCTGGACGCCGTAGCGGAAGCGGCGCTGCTTGGGGTCGGTGACGCCGTAGCGCTCCAGCGTGACCTTCTCCCAGAGCTGGGCGAAGGCGCGCATCTTGCACATCTCCTCGACGAAGCGCACGCCGGCGTTCACGAAGAAGGAGATCCGGGCGACCACGTCGCCCATCCGCTCGGCCGGCACCTGCCCGGAGTCGCGGACCGCGTCGAGCACCGAGATGGCGGTGCACATCGCGTAGGCGATCTCCTGGACGGGCGTGGCCCCGGCCTCCTGCAGGTGGTAGCTGCAGATGTTGATCGGGTTCCACTTGGGGATGTTGCCGACCGTGTAGGCGATCATGTCGGTGATCAGACGCACCGACGGGCCGGGCGGGAAGACGTGCGTCCCGCGCGACAGGTACTCCTTGACGATGTCGTTCTGGGTGGTGCCGGTGAGCTTGGCGATGTCGGCGCCCTGCTCCTCGGCGACCACCTGGTAGAGCGCCAGCAGCCACATCGCGGTGGCGTTGATCGTCATGGAGGTGTTGGTCTGTTCGAGCGGGATGCCGTCGAACAGGGTGCGCATGTCGCCGACGTGGCCGACCGGGACGCCGACCCGGCCCACCTCGCCGCGGGCGAGGATGTGGTCGGAGTCGTAGCCGGTCTGGGTCGGCAGGTCGAAGGCGACGGACAGGCCGGTCTGGCCCTTCGCCAGGTTCCGCCGGTAGAGCGCGTTGGAGTCGCTCGCGGTGGAGTGGCCGGCGTAGGTGCGCATCAGCCAGGGGCGGTCGCGCTTCTGAGGCTCGGTCATCGGATCCGTCTCACACGTTCCGGAAGCGGTTGATGGCGTCGATGTGCTGGGCGCGGAACTCATCGTCGCGCACGCCCAGGCCCTCCTCCGGGGCCAGGCAGAGCACACCGACCTTGCCCTGGTGCTTGTTGTGGTGCACGTCGAGGGCGGCCTGGCCGGTCTCCTCCAGGGAGTAGACCTTCGACAGGGTCGGGTGGATCTTGCCCTTGGCGATCAGGCGGTTGGCCTCGAAGGCCTCGCGGTAGTTGGCGAAGTGCGAGCCGACGATCCGCTTGAGCGACATCCACAGGTAGCGGTTGTCGTACTGGTGCATGTAGCCGGAGGTGGAGGCGCAGGTGACGATGGTGCCGCCCTTGCGGGTGACGTACACCGAGGCGCCGAAGGTCTCGCGGCCCGGGTGCTCGAAGACGATGTCCACGTCCTCGCCGCCGGTGAACTCGCGGATCTTGGAGCCCAGGCGCTTCCACTCGCGCGGGTCCTGGTTGTTCTCGTCCTTCCAGAACCTGTAGCCCTCGGCCGAGCGGTCGATGATCGCCTCGGCGCCCATGGCGCGGCAGATCTCGGCCTTCTGGTCGTTGGAGACCACGCAGATCGGGGTGGCGCCGCCGGCCAGCGCGTACTGGGTGGCGTACGAGCCGAGGCCGCCGCTGGCGCCCCAGATCAGCACGTTGTCGCCCTGCTTCATGCCGGCGCCGTTGCGCGAGACCAGCTGGCGGTAGGCGGTGGAGTTGACCAGGCCCGGGGAGGCGGCCTCCTCCCAGGTGAGGTGCTTCGGCTTGGGCAGCAGCTGGTTGGTCTTCACCAGGGCGAGCTGGGCCAGGCCGCCGAAGTTGGTCTCGAAGCCCCAGATGCGCTGCTCCGGGTCCATCATCGTGTCGTTGTGGCCGTCCGCGGACTCCAGTTCGACCGAGAGGCAGTGCGCGACGACCTCGTCGCCGGGCTTCCAGGCGTTGACCCCGGCGCCGGTGCGCAGCACCACGCCCGCGAGGTCGGAGCCGACGACGTGGTACGGCAGGTCGTGGCGCTTGGTGAGCGGCGACAGCCGGCCGTAGCGCTCCAGGAAGCCGAAGGTGGAGACCGGCTCGAAGATCGAGCTCCAGACGGTGTTGTAGTTCACCGCGCTGGCCATGACGGCGACCAGGGCCTCGCCGGGGCCCAGTTCGGGCAGGGCGACCTCGTCGAGGTGAAGGGACTTGCGGGGGTCCTTGTCGCGGCTGTCCAGGCCCGCGAACATCTGCTCGTCGTCCTTGTGGAGCGTGACCGCCCGGTAGGACTCGGGGAGCTTGATCGCCGCGAAGTCCGCCGACGTGGTGTCGGGGTTGAGGATCGCGTCGAGGATTTCCTGCATGGCTGCCTCCGAAGGCGTACCTGTGCGAGGGTCACAGGGCGTCTGGGGGAGCCGGGAGCGGACACCGGCTTCGCTGAGGTGGGTGGTTGGCGGTCAGGCTGTCGCCCGGTGGTGGTCCGGGCGGGGCTGGCACTGCTCCCGGGGTGTGGGAACGCCGGACGACGGCGCGCCGAGGTGGGGAGCCGCGGCGCCGCGACTGGTGAGTAACAAGGTAGTGGCACCCTGTGCCACTCGTAAAGACACCGGGTGTCAGGAATTCCGACGCCCTGGAAAGGTGCGAAACGCGCGTAGCGCGGGTACGCGAAGGGCCCGCGCCGACTGTTCGGCGCGGGCCCTTGATATGCCTCTGACCTGTGTGAATACCCGACCTAGGCGTCCCGGGCGCCACTCAGTGCGGCCCGGATGCTGTCCACCACGACGTCCAGTGGAGCGTCTGTCCGGGCGACTGTGATGAGCACCTCACCTCCGGGGCTGGCACTCAGTGCGCTCTCCGCCACCACGTCCCCTGGCGTCTCACTGGCACCCGGTGCCACCACCGAGCCCCGGCGTCTGGCACCCGGCGCGCTGGCGGCCCAGAAGGTCCGCCGGATCACCTCGAAGGAGTGGTCCAGCTGCGCCTCCACGTCGCCCCGGCCGCCGGCCCGCAGCCAGCGCCGCAGCACGTGGTTGTGCGCCGCGACGACCGCCGCCGCCGACACCTCGGCCAGCATCGAGTCGTCCTCGCCGCCGCGCTGCCAGCCGGACGGGATGGACTCGCCGGTGTCGAAGCGGCCCAGCAGGTAGCGGGTGAACAGCCGCTCGTACCGGGCCACCACGGCGATCTCGCGCTCGCGCAGCGCCGGGACCTGACGGATCAGCTGGTACCGCGCGACGGACACCCCCGGGGTGGAGGCGTACATCCGCAGCACCTCCTTGATGCCCCGGCACACCACGTCCAGCGGGTGCTCCTCCGGCTCGGCGCTGGCCAGCAGGTCGGCCACCCGGACGAGCGTGTCGTCGTGGTCCGGGAAGATCGCCTCCTCCTTGGACCGGAAGTACCGGAAGAAGGTGCGCCGGGCCACCCCGGCGGCCGCCGCGATCTGGTCGACCGTGGTCTCCTCGTAGCCCTGCGAGGCGAACAGCTCCATTGCGGCCGCGGCCAGGTCCTGGCGCATCTGCTGGCGCTGCGCAGCCGCCCGGCGGCTGCCCGGCCCGCTGTCCGGCCCGGTGCCTCCGGCCGACGAGGCCGCCCGGTCGGCGCCGCGCGGTGCGGCGGATTGCTGCGGGGAGGCTGACTGAACCCGATCCATGTCCGGAACGCTACACGCCCCCGGCGGCGGGGCCGCGGCCCTTCCCCGGCGCACCGGCGCGACCGGGCCGGTCGCGGCCGGTCTCGGCCAGCGCGCGGACACCGCCCCCGGGGTCCAGCCGGGGCGGGCGGCGGGCGACGGCGTGGTCACCGGCGGGCGTGGTCGCGGAAGCCGCGGCCGGTCTTGCGGCCCAGGCAGCCGGCCGCGACCAGGTGCTCCAGCAGCGGCGCCGCGGCCAGGCCCGGCTCGCGGAACTCCTGGTGCAGCACCTGCTCGATGGCCAGCGACACGTCCAGGCCGACCACGTCCAGCAGCTCGAACGGGCCCATCGGGTAGCCGCAGCCCAGCTTCATCGCGGTGTCGACGTCGTCCACCGTCGCGTAGTGCTCCTGGAGCATCCGCACCGCGTCGTTCAGGTACGGGAACAGCAGCGCGTTCACGATGAAGCCGGCCCGGTCGCCGCACTCCACCGGGTGCTTGCGGACCTTGGCGGTCAGCTCCAGCACCGTCGCGGTGACATCCGGGGCGGTCAGCACGGTGGAGACCACCTCGACCAGCTTCATGGCCGGAGCCGGGTTGAAGAAGTGCATGCCGATCACGTCCTGCGGCCGCGAGGTGGCGGTCGCGCAGCTGATCACCGGCAGCGAGGAGGTGGTGGTGGCGAGCACCGCGCCCGGGCGGACGATCTTGTCCAGGGTGGCGAACAGCTCCCGCTTGACCGCCAGGTCCTCGGCGACCGCCTCGATCACCAGGTCCACGTCCGCCAGCTCGGTGTACTGGCCGACCGGGGTGACCAGCTCCAGCGCGGCGTCCCGCTGCTCGGCGGACAGCCGGCCCTTGGCGACCGAGCGCTCCAGCGACCTGGCCAGCTGCGCCTTGGCCCGGTCGGCCTTCTCCTGACTGCGGGCGGCCAGCAGCACCGGGTGCCCGGCCTTGGCGAAGACCTCGGCGATGCCGGTGGCCATCGTCCCCGAGCCGCAGACGCCGACGGTGCCGACGGTACGGCCGGGCACCTTCGGCTTGGCCGGACCGGTCGCCGCGTCCACCGGCTTGGACGAGCCCGGCGCCTCGTAGGTGTAGAAGCCGCGCCCGGACTTGCGGCCCAGCAGTCCGGCCGCGACCAGCTGGCCGAGGATCGGCGCGGGCGCGTGCAGCCGGTCGCGGGACTGCTCGTACATCGCCTCCAGCACGGTGCGCGCGGTGTCGATGCCGATCAGGTCGAGCAGCGCCAGCGGGCCCATCGGCAGACCGCAGCCGAGCCGCATCGCGGCGTCGATGTCCTCGCGCGAGGCGTACTTGGACTCGTACATCGCCGCGGCCTGGTTCAGGTACGCGAACAGCAGGCCGTTCACCACGAAGCCGGCCCGGTCGCCGGCTGCCACCGGCTCCTTGCCGAGGTCGCGGGCGAAGGCGGCGGCGTCCTCGGCGGTCTGCGGGGAGGTCAGCACGGTGCGGACCACCTCGACCAGCTTCATGGTGTGCACCGGGTTGAAGAAGTGCAGACCCAGCACCCGCTCCGGACGGGCGGTCGCGGCGGCGATCCGGGTCACCGACAGCGCGGTGGTGCCGGTGGCGAGCACGGTGCTCTCCGGGCAGATCCGGTCCAGCTCGGCGAAGACCTCCCGCTTCAGCTCCAGCTGCTCCGGCACCTCCTCGATCACCAGGTCCGCCTCGGCGGCGGCCGCCAGCGCGTGCCCGACCGAGATCCGGCCCAGCAGCGCGGTGCGCTCCTCGGCGGTGATCCGCTCCCGGTCGACCGCGTGCGCGGTCGCCGCCTCGATCCGGGCCAGCGCCCGGGCGGCCGAGTCCTCGGTCGCCTCGATGCCGATCACCCGGCGGCCGCTCCTGGCGACCGCCACCGCGACGCCGGCACCCATCGTGCCGAGGCCGACGACGGCGACGGTGGGGAAGGGACGCTCCATGTCCTGACTCCTAGTCATGAAGGGCCCGCGCGTGCTCCGGCGGGCACGCCGCCGCACCCGTCGACGGTGACGGGGCGGCCGCCGCCGGAGGAGGGTTCACGCGCGGGGGCTGGGGAGATGACGGGTTCCGGCGGCACCCGGGCAGCGGCCGGTCCGCTCCGGCCGAACTGCGGGGTGTGCCGTGGTACTCAGGCGCTCGACGGTGAAGGAAGCGACCCTGATACGAGGAGGGAAACCCGGCCCGCCGCCGTTCGCGGCACCGGCCGGTGAAAGCGCACCGCGCGCCCGCCGTGGACACGGCGACCGCGACCCCGCCGGTGCGGCTCCCGAAGCCCGGCGGTGATGCGTGTCCGGCCACTGTAGCGAAGCTACTCGCCGGTAGGAAGGGGGCGTCGGCGGAAAACCGTTCGGGGACCGGGCCCGGTCTTCGCTAGGGTGATCGACGCGGGGGCGGCTCCGCGGCGTGCTTCCTTCTCCTCATCTTTAAAATGAACCGAGCGCGCCCACTCTCCGCCCCCGCTTCGTCGTATCCATCGGGGGACGTCGGGGGGACAGAGCGCAGTGGGGAAGCAGAACGCCGCCGCCACCGGCACCGGACTGGACGATTACCTGCTGCGCCGTCACGGCGTGGTCCTGGTCCCGGACGGAGCCGCACCCGGGGAACCGGACCCGTGGACGGCCAAGGGCCTGATCGCCCTGGAAGCCGACCTGGCCCAGCGCGGACACGTCCTGACCCGCGACCTGCGCACCGCACTCGGCCGGCTGCGCCCGGCGGACCTCGCCGACGCCGGCACCCGGCTGCTGCGGGGGATCGATGCCCTGCTCGGCGGCAACCGCCGACACACCCCGCTGTTCCGCCGCTTCCCCGTGGGCGTGCCCTCGCACGCCCACGCCGACTACTCCGCACTGATCCGCGGCTACCTGCTCTGCCAGCCCGGCCAGGTCTGCCTGGTCTGCGAGCGCAGCAGCCTGGAGGCCGGGATCGGCGCCCTCGCCCCCTGCGCCCACCTGCTGTGCGGAGACTGCTACCAGGACCTGGCCGAGCACGGCGGCCCACGCCGCTGCCCGCTCTGCCGCACCCCGCTGGACCGCGAGCACCACCTCGCCCTCGACACCAGGGCCGCCCGCAAGGCCGCCCGCGACCTCCCCTCCGGCGGACAGCTCAAGCCGCTGCGCCTGGCCGAGCTCGGCGACCCGGCCGAACTCGCCGGCACCGCGCTGGCCGCCCTGCTCGCCCGGCAGACCCCGCTGAACCCGCAGGAGCGCGAGGACCTCGCCCTGCTGCTCGACCACGCCCCGGCCGACCCGGCCACCTGGCTGCCCGAGACCATCCCGGTCCGGGAGAGCCGCGCCACCGCGCTGGCCGCCCTGCTGCGCCGCGATCCGGAGCACACCCGCCCGCTGCTCGCCGCCCACCTCACCACCGCCACCGACGTCCTGCGACTGATCTGGGCCTGGTCCGGCGCCGAACCCGACCTGTTGCCCGAGACCGCCCGCACGCTGCGGCTTCGGGGCCTGCCCCGCCCGCTGCGCCGCGAACTCCTCGCCGTCCTGGACGCGTTCCCGGTCGGCACCCTCGCCGAGGACCTGCGCCGCCACCGGCAGGCCTGGCTGCGGGCCGGCGAACTGCTGCACCCGTACGAGCACCGCACCCGCTTCCCGTACGCGGCGGCCGCCTTCGCCGTGGTCCGGCAGAGCGACCTCGATCTGCACGGCCTCGGCCCGCAGCTGCGCGAGGCGCCCGCCCCGCTGCGGGTGCGCGAGACGCCCGGCGGCCACACCCGGCTGACCGTGGAGACCTTCGCCGCCCGGGTCGAGCACACCCTCGCACAGGGCGACCTGCCCGCCGCCGTCAGGCTGCTGGCCCGCCGCCCCGGCGAACTGGTGCGCCGACTGCACCACCTGTTGCGGGTGCACGCCACCTGGTTCCCCGGCGAGCCGCTGCCCGCCGAACTCGCCGGAGCACTGCCGGGGGCGCTGCGCGCGGTCGCTCAGGGACCGCTGCTCGGCGCGTACGGGCGGCTGCGCGCGCGGCGCGAACTCGGCGAGCGACGGCTGTACTTCCCGCGCGGCCGGGTCGCCTCGGCGCACGCCCGCTTCGACTGGGGAAAGCCCGTCCCGGACCGGCTGAGCGCGCCGGTCTGCGCCCTGATCGAGGCCGAACTGCTGCGCCGGGCCGGGCAGTCGGCGGCCGCTTCGGGGCGCTACGAGGTGGTCGTCCTGGACGCCGCCCTCGCCGACCTGGTGGTCCCGTTCGCCGAGCGGGCCAGCGCCAAGACCCTGGTCGCGGTGCCGCGCGGCAGCGTGCAGGGGCTCCCGGACGAGCAGTACCTGCGACTGTTCGTGCACTGGATGCAGCGCCCGCACCAGCGGGTGGACCTCGACCTGTCGGTCGCCTTCTACGACGAGGAATGGCAGTTCACCGGCCTGTGCGACTACACCCGGCTGGTGCTCGGCCCGCGTGCCGCCGTCCACTCCGGCGACTTCACGACCGCCCCGCCGCCGCACGGCGCCACCGAGTTCGTCGACCTGGACCTACGGGCGCTGGGCAAGGCCCGCGCCCGGTACGCGGTGGTGGTGGTGTTCAGTTACAACGACATCCCCTTCGAGGACCTCACCGACGCGTTCGCCGGCTTCATGACCCTGACCCCCTCCGAGGCGGCCCGGCAGCGCACGGGCAGCTTCCACCCCGGGAGCGTCCGCCAGCGGCTGGACCTCGCCGGGGACGCCCGGATCTGCGTGCCGATGATCGTCGACTTCCAGACCCGCGACTACACCTGGACCGACCTCAACGTCGGCTCTGGCGCCGGATTCCACAACCTCTACCGGCACCACGCCGCGATCGGCTCGCTGGCCCACGCGGTGACCACCCACTTCGCCGCGGGCACCCGCGCCACCCTGTGGGACCTCGGCTGCGCCGCCGCGGCGGCCGCCAGCGACGAGGTGTGGGTGCGCGACCGCACCGGCCGCGGACTGGGCCGCTACCGCCGGGGCGCGGACGAGCCGGTGGCCGCCTTCGCCGAGCGGCTGCGCGGGCGGTACGAGAGCGACCACCGCACCGAGCAGTCGGCCGACGACACCGCCCGGCTGATCGCCGAACGCCTCGTCGGCACAAGGGCGTTCGCGGCCCTGGTGCACGCCGACACGCCCGTCCCGGAAGGGGTGAGCGGGACGCTGTACCGGCTCTACCCGGGCCGGCTGGACGCCGCCCCGGACGCCCTGGAGCGGATCACGGCGGGGGAACTGGTCGCCCGCTTCGCCCCGAACGGGTGAACGGGTGGACGGCCGTCCGTTTCGACCACTCGATAGGGGAGTTACAGAAGCCCAATCGGCGGGGCAGCATGGTGACATGAGCATCGGAACCGCCAGCGCCCGGGCCGCCGACCCCGTCGACCGGCCCGACGACGGCGCCCTCGCGGCCGCCGTCGCGCTGCCCCCGCGGGCCGAGCGCGCCGCGCGGGCCGAGAAGGCCGTCGACCGGCTGCGCACCGCCGCCGTCGAGGCGGTGGCCGTCACCTGGGTGGACAACGCGGGCATCACCCGGGTCAAGGCCGTGCCGCTCAGCAGGCTGGTGCACGCGGCCGAGTGGGGCATCGGTGTCGCGCCCTGTTTTGACGTGTTCCTCGCCGACGACACCAGCACCACCAGCCCGATCATCGGCGGCCCCACCGGCGATCTGAGGCTCTACCCCGACGTCGACCGGATCGTCGCGCTGGCCGCCCAGCCCGGCTGGGCCTGGGCCCCGGGGGACCGCCACACCCAGGCCGGCGGCCCGCACCCCGGCTGCCAGCGGCTGTTCGCCCGCCGGATGGAGGCCGCCGCGGCCGCGCGCGGGCTGAGCCTCAAGGCCGGCATCGAGGTCGAGTGGGTGGTCGCGCTGGACGGCCCGCCGCAGGAGGCGCCCCAGTACCCGACGTACGGCCCGGCCTACGGGATGCACCGGCTCACCGACCTCTCCGACTACCTGCGGGACGTCCTGCGCGCCCTCGGCGAGCAGGGGCTGAGCGTGCTGCAGATCCACCCCGAGTACGCCCCGGGCCAGTTCGAGGTCTCGGTCGCCCCCGAGGGCCCGGTCGGCGCCGCCGACACCGCCGTGCTGGTCCGGCACACCGTCCGGGCCGTCTCCGCCAAGCACGGCCTGCGGGTCTCCTTCGCCCCCGTGGTCGAGCCCGACGGGGTCGGCAACGGCGGGCACCTGCACGTCAGCCTCTGGCGGGACGGCCGCAACCTCGGCCACGGCGGCCCCGGGCCGCACGGCCTGACCGTCGAGGCCGAGGGCTTCCTCGCCGGGGTGCTCGAGGCGCTGCCCGAACTGCTGGTGCTGGGCTGCTCCAGCCCGGCCGGGTACCTGCGCCTGGTGCCCCAGCACTGGGCCGGGGCCTACCAGTGCTGGGGCCTGGAGAACCGGGAGGCCGCGATGCGCCTGGTCACCGGCTCCACCGGGGAGCGCGCCGCCGCCGCGAACGCCGAGGTCAAGTGCTTCGACGCGAGCGCCAACCCGTACCTCGCGGTCGGCGCGGTGCTCGCCGCCGGCTTCGCCGGGATGGACCAACGCCGCGCGCTGCCGCCGGAGTTCACCGGGGACCCGGCCACCGTCGAGCCCGGTACGGTGCCCCGGCTGCCGCAGAGCCCGGCCGAGGCGATCGCCGCCTACGAGCGCTCGGCGGTGCTGCGCGAGGCGCTCGGCGATCCGCTCTACCAGGCGGTGCTGGCGGTGCGCCGGGCCGAGGCCGAGCAGTACGCGGCCATCGGGTCCGAGGAGTTGATCGCGGCCACCCGCTGGCGGTACTGACCGGTGGCCCGGCCGGAACACGCCCCGGATCCGGCGCTGGTCGACCACCACTGCCACAGCGTGGTGGCGGCCGAGCTCGCCGACGACGCCCTGGCCGGGCTGCTCACCGAGTCCGACCGCCCACCCGCGCCCGGCTGTTCGCCCTTCGACAGTGCGCTCGGCCTGGCGGTACGGCGCTGGTGCCCGCCCGCGCTCGGCCTGCCCGCGCACACCCCGGCCGCCGACTACCTGGCCCGCCGGCGCGAGCTGGGCGCGGCCGAGGCCACCCGCCGGCTGCTCGCGGCCGCCGGGCTGGACACCTGCCTGGTGGACACCGGGCTGACCGCCGCGGCCGGCCACGAGCTGCTGCCGCTGACCGAACTCACCGAGGCCGCCGGGGCGGTGGTGCGCGAGGTGGTCCGGCTGGAGACGGTCGCCGAGGCGGTCGCGGTCGGCGCCGAGGACTGGCCGGGGGCCGTCGGCGAGGCGCTCGCCGCGGCCGCCACCGGGGCGGTCGCGGTGAAGTCGGTGCTCGCCTACCGGTACGGCCTGGCGGCCCCGGCCGAACGGCCCGCGCGCACCGCGGTGGTGGCCGCCGCCGGAGCCTGGCTGCGCGGCGGACGCGGCCGGCTGACCGATCCGGTGCTGCTGCACCACCTGCTCTGGACGGCCGTGGACGTCTGCGCCGAGCTCGGCCTGCCGATCCAACTCCACACCGGCTTCGGCGATCCCGACCTCACCCTGCACCGCGCCGACCCGTCCCTACTGACCGACTTCGTCCGCGCCGCCGAGCCGAGCGGCGTCCCGCTGGTGCTGCTGCACGCTTACCCGTACCACCGGCAGGCCGCCTGGCTGGCCCAGGCCTTCCCGACGGTGTACACCGACCTCGGGCTGACCGCCTCCTACACCGGGCCGCGGGTGGCGGCCGTCCTCGGTGAGATGCTGGAACTGGCGCCGTTCGGCAAATTGCTGTTCTCCACCGACGCCTACGGGCTGCCCGAACTGTTCCTGGTGGGCACCGCTCAGTTCCGGTACGGACTGGGCGCGCTGCTGGCCGACTGGCAGGCGGACGGGGCCTGTTCGGCCGCGGACGGGCAGCGTCTGACGCGGATGATCGCCGCCGGCAACGCCCGTCGGCTGTACGCGCTCTGATGTAGGCGCTCGAGTCCGTCGGCTCGTCAGCGAACCATCACTTTTTAACAATCTTTGCCTCTGTTGCCCTTGTTGAACTGCGGACTCGTAACCTCCGCTGTTGGTTGAGATGTGACGATTAGATGACTACCTCTTGCGCATATCAGCGAATATTCATTAGCGTCCGGTCATTCCCCGCGCACCTGCCACACCGCAGCTGCCGCATGACGACTCGGGAGGGCCAACCCCAATGAGAGTTCCTCGGATCAGCCGGACCCGGTACGCGGCGGTGGGCGTCGTGCTCGCCACCGCCGGCGCCCTCGCGCTGCCGGCCGGCACCGCCGTCGCGGCGCCCACCGGCGACTCGACGACCGGTCCGCTGCTCAGCTACGTCGTCAACACCAAGGCCAACCACGGCCAGGTGCAGAAGGTGGAGAAGGCCGTCACCGGCCTCGGCGGCACCGTGGTCCAGTCGTACGAGCAGATCGGCGTCGTGATCGCCCGCTCGAACGACACCAAGTTCGCGGAGAAGCTGCGTCTGGCCAAGGGCGTCGACTCCGTCGGTGCCAGCCGGACCAAGGGCATCACCGCCTCCGACCAGGGCAAGGCCGACGTCGCGGCCGAGCCCACCGGCACCGCCGCCGCCGGCCAGGAGCCGTACGAGGCCAACCAGTGGGACATGCGCCAGATCGGTGTCGACAAGGCGCACAAGATCTCGCTCGGCAGCCGCAATGTCACCGTCGGCGTGCTGGACTCCGGCATCGACGCCACCCACGAGGACCTGGCCGCCAACGTCGACGCCTCGCAGTCGGTCTCCTGCATCGACGGCAAGACGAACACCGACTGGAAGGCCTGGCAGCCCACCACCAGCGACCACGGCACCCACGTGGCCGGCACCATCGCCGCCGCCAAGAACGGCAAGGGCGTCGTCGGTATCGCCCCGAACGTGAAGCTGGCCGCGGTCAAGGTCGTCGACGACGCCGGCATGATCTACCCGGAGAACGCGGTCTGCGGCTTCGTCTGGGCCGGCGAGCACGGCTTCAAGGTGACGAACAACAGCTACTACGTCGACCCGTGGATGTTCAACTGCCAGAACGACAAGGACCAGGCCGCGATCACGGACGCCGTCCGTAAGGCCGTCGCGTTCTCGCAGCGCAAGGGCGTCCTCAACGTCGCCGCCGCGGGCAACGAGAACATCGACCTGGCGCACAAGACCACCGACGTCTCCAGCCCGGACGACACCACCCCCGGCACCCGCCCGGTCACCAACGACTGCCTGTCGCTGCCGACCGAGCTGCCCGGCGTCATCGCGGTCTCCGCGGTGGGTGTCAACGGCGACAAGTCGTACTACTCCAGCTACGGCAAGGGCGTCGTGACCGTCGCCGCGCCGGGTGGTGACAAGCGCTACCAGATCCCGAACACCCCGGACAAGGACGGCCGCATCCTGTCCACCATCCCGGGCAACAAGTACGGCTACATGCAGGGCACCTCGATGGCCACCCCGCACGTCACCGGTGTGGTCGCGCTGCTGGCCTCCACCTTCCCGTGGGCCAGCCCGGACGAGCTGACCGAGATGCTGACCAGCCAGGCCGAGTCCCACCCGTGCCCGACCGGCGAGTTCAACCCGGGCGGCGCCGGCCAGTGGAAGGCCACCTGTGAGGGCGGCGCGGACGACAACGGCTTCTACGGCGCGGGCATCATCAACGCCGAGAAGGCGGTCCAGTGGTGGCGCTGAGGCGCTGACCACGATGCGCTGAGCACTGAACGCTGAGCTGGGGAGCGGGGCCCATGGTCCCGCTCCCCAGCCGCGTTTGAGTACCTGTACTCAGGCCGCAGTCCCGCCCGTGGAACAGGATGGATCCGTCACCACCGGAGCCACCCCAGGAGTTGATCGGCATGGCCGCCACCGTCCCCGGACCGCAGGCCCCCGCCCGCCCCGCGGCCGACCGGCGGCACCGGCTCGCACTCGTCCTCGGCGTCGTCGAACTGGTGCTCGCGGCCCCGATGCTGCTGCACATCGGGCTGATCGCCCTCGTATTCGGGGCCTACGGGCTCGCCGGCGCGGGGGTCGCCGGGCCGGCCTACGCCGTGCTGGTCGTCGGGGTCCCGCTGCTCGGGTACGGCCTCGGGGCCGCGATCACGCGGGCGCAGGGGCTCCCCAAGTCCGTCGGGCTCGCGGTGAAGGGCCTCGGCCTGTTGGTCGCCACCTCGGCCGAGTACTTCCTCTGGCTCGGCCACCTCGGGCTCGTCACGTTCTAGGGCCTGTCCAGGGCCTGTCCCCCGGGTCCTCGCCGGGTCCGCCGAGACCCACGGGAGACGTCTCAATCCTCGTCGAAGTGGTGCTCCCAGACCGTCTCCACCGAAGGCTTGCCGTGCAGGTCCGGCACCTCCTGCAGCCAGGCCGGGCGCCCGGCCCGGGTGCGGGCCGCCCGCCGCCGCTCCGCCTCGCGCAGCTGCTCGGGGGTGGCGAAGCCCTCCGGCAGCCACTCCTCGGAGAGCACCACCCGGGCGGCCAGATGGGTGACGTAGGCGTGCCGGACGGCGTCCACCGCGTCGAAGCCGGGCTCGTCGGCCAGCCACTCGTCCGGGACCAGCGCCAGCACCTCCTCCAGCAGCTCCACGGTGACCAGCGGCCCGAGGTCCTCGTCGGCCAGCCGGACGTCCGGGGCCGAGCCGCCGAGCGCGTGGGCGCTGAGGTCGTACCGCTTGCCGACCGAGGCCTCCGCGGTGGCCCAGCGGTGGTGGAAGATCAGCGCGGCGCCGTTGTCGATCAGCCAGAGCCGCTCGTGCCAGACCACCAGGTTGGGATTGTGCACGGTTCGGTCGACGTTGCCGGTGAGCGCGTCCAGCCAGACCACCCGACCGGCCTCGGCGGAGTCCACCGGGATCATCCCCGGCCGGAAGTCCTTCGAGCCGGGCAACAGGTCCATCCCGAGGTTGAGGCCCCCGCTGGCCTTGAGCATGTCCTGGATCTCGGCGTCGGGCTCGTCCGCGGCTACCGCCGGGTCGAAGTCCACCAGGCGCAGCTCCGGCACCCGCAGTCCGAGCCGCCGGGCCAGTTCGCCGACGATCACCTCGGCCACCAGCGCCTTGCGGCCCTGGGCGGCGCCGGTGAACTTGACCACGTACGTTCCCAGGTCGTCGGTCTCCACCACGCCGGGCACCGAGCCGCCGGCCCGCAGCGGGTCCACGTAACGCAGCGCAGTCACCAGATCGAGCACACCGGCCACCCTATCCCGCCGCGTCGCGGTCGCGCCCCTGTGATTGGCTTGCCGGTGAGCGGTACGGACAGCGGTACCCACCACACGAGGAGAGCAAGGTCATGGGACAGGTGCAGGCCACCACCGAGCGGGTCTACGACGCGGCCCCCGAGCGGGTGTACGAGGCGCTGGCCGACTACCAGGTGACCCGCCCGAAGCTGCTGCCCGCGCAGTACAGCGAGTACGAGGTCCGGGTCGGCGGGAACGGCGCCGGCACCCAGGTGCACTGGAAGCTGCAGGCCACCGAGAAGCGGGTGCGCGACTGCCTGTTCACCGTCTCGGCGCCCAAGCCCGACCAGCTGGTGGAGAAGGACGCCAACTCCAGCATGGTGATCACCTGGACGGTCGCGGCCGCCGGCGAGGGCCGCACCAAGGTCACCGTGACCGCCACCTGGCAGGGCGCGACCGGCATCGGCGGCTTCTTCGAGCGCACCTTCGCCCCCAAGGGCCTGAACCGGATCCACGACCAGGTGCTGGCCAACCTGGCAGCCGAGGTCCGCTGAGCCTCTCCGAAACCCCCGACCGGACTCCCGAGGGACCGCGGCGGAACCCGACGGAATTCCGAGGGAACCGCGGCGGACCCGACGGAATTCCGGCGGAACCGGGGCGGAACCCGACGGAACTCCGACGGTTTCGATAAAGCAGGTAAATCGCCTG
The DNA here is from genome assembly GCF_044327205.1 of Kitasatospora sp. NPDC018058. Classification (NCBI taxonomy): domain Bacteria; kingdom Bacillati; phylum Actinomycetota; class Actinomycetes; order Kitasatosporales; family Streptomycetaceae; genus Kitasatospora; species Kitasatospora sp. NPDC018058. Next base: position 262,300 of record NZ_JBIRFA010000008.1, read on the forward strand.
GAATTTCGGGAGCTTCGCCCACCCGTACGAGCCGAAAGCCGTACGGGTGGACGGTCCGCCACCTGCGGGTGACGGGGGCCGCCCGGCGTGGGGGAGCCACCCTAGGCTCGCCGCCGTGCATATGACGATCCTTCACATTTCGCAGCCCGTGGACGGCGGAGTCGCCCGCGTCGTCGTCGATCTGGCCCGGGGGCAGCGCGAGGCCGGGCACCGGGTGCTGGTCGCCTGCCCGCGCGGCGGCCGACTGGCCGAGGAGGCCACCGCGGTCGGCGCGCTGGTCCGGGAGTGGCCCGCCGAACGCTCGCCCGGCCCGTCCACCGCCGCCGAGGCCTGGCGGCTGCGCCGGATCGTCCGGGCCGCCGCGCCCGACGTGGTCCACCTGCACAGCGCCAAGGCCGGACTGGCCGGCCGGCTGGCCGTGCGCGGCGCGGTGCCCACCGTCTTCCAGCCGCACGCCTGGTCCTTCGCCGCCGTGGACGGCGCGCTGGCCATCGCCACCCTGCACTGGGAGCGCTTCGCGACCCGCTGGGCGCACCGGCTGTTGTGCGTCAGCGTCCAGGAGCGGGCGGACGGCGTGGCCGCCGGGGTGCACGCGGACTGGGCGGTGGTGCCCAACGGCGTGGACGTGCGCCACTACGCGCCCGCCGACCGCCGGGCCGCCCGGATCGCGCTCGGCCTGGACCTGGACGCCCCGCTCGCGGTCTGCGTCGGGCGGTTGTGCCGGCAGAAGGGCCAGGACGTGCTGATGGCCGCCTGGCCGGAGGTGCTGCGCCGGGTGCCGCAGGCCCGGCTGGCGCTGGTCGGCGGCGGGCCGGACGAGCAGCGGATCGCGGAGCTGGTCCGGCGGACGGTCGAGCCGTCCCGGGTCCGGTTGGTGGGGGACGTGCCGGACCCGCGCCCGTGGCTGACGGCGGCCGACCTGGTGGTGCTCCCCTCGCGGTGGGAGGGCATGGCGCTGGCGCCGCTGGAGGCGATGGCGGCCGCCCGTCCGGTGCTGCTGACCGATGTGCCGGGCGCGCGGGAGTGCCTGCCGCAGTCGGCGCGGGAGCAGGTCGTCGTGCCACCGGAGAACGTGGCCGCGCTCGCCGCCCGAATGGCGGAAGCGCTGTCCGATCCGATCGAGTGCGAGCGGCGCGGCGCCCGTCTGCGTGAGCACGTGGTCGCCCGGCACGACGTCCGCACCGTGGTCGAACAGGTGGACGTTCTGTACCGCCACCTGCTGGGTGCCGGTCCGGCTGCCGGGCGCCGCCGGGCCCGTGTCCCGGAGCGGATCTAATCGTTTCACATGCAGTGAATGCCCGCTGTCAGGCGCTTTCACATTCGCATCCTCAACCGGATATGGGGCGAGGCGTGAAATTCGAAATACCTATGAGTGGGCGGCTGGAATGAAACGGAAAGTCAACTTCCGGCCCGCATCGCCCGGTTCTCTCGCACCTGGTTTTTCCTGCTTCGTTTCGATTTCATCCCGGAAATTCGCGCCTGAGTCCATCGCGACCGTGTCCCGTGCGACCGGCCGGTCCGCGATCGGCCCCGACGCGGGAGAACCGAAAGCCGCCAGCGGTAGCAGGTGCTGTCAGGACCGTGCCCACCGGGCCGGGACGGCCGCTCCGCTCCTACCGGTGCCGGGGCACCGTCACCCCGGGCACACAGCAGGGGAGTTCGTGCGCTGATGACCATTGACCACGACAGTGTGCCGCGCTCCGGCGGGTTCCTGCCCGGCCCGCGCCGACCCGCCACCGGACTGCTCTACCGACCGGCCGGATCGGTGCACACCCGGGCGGTGTCGCCGCCCCGCCGGTACCGCAGGGCGATCCGCTCCCGGCTCGCCCTGCCGCTCGCGCTGGCCCAGGTCGACGCGATCGCGCTGTGCACCGCCACCGGCATCGCCAACCGGGCCGTCGACCCGACCGTGCCGCTCGCCCCGCTGCTCGGCGTCACCGCCGTCCTGCCGCTGCTCCTGCTGCTCAACCTGGCCGGAGGCCTCTACCGCACCCGGCTCACCCTGTCCGTCCTGGACGAACTGCCCGCACTGGCCGTCCGCGCCGTGGTCGCCACCGCCTTCGCGGTCACCCTGGCCGGCTGCCTGGAAGGGCGCTGGCCCGACTGCGGCCCGGCCACCCCGGCCCGGCTCGCCGTCCTGCTCGGCGCCCAGCTGCCGATCGCCGCCGTCGGCCGGGCCGTCCTCTACCCCCTGGTCCGTCGGGTCCGCCGCGGCCGCCCCAGTCCGGCCCTGGTGCTCGGCGCCGGCCGGCTCGGCCGCAAGGTCGCCGCCGTACTCGCCGCGCACGGCGAGTACGGGATGCGCCCGGTCGGCTTCCTGGACGCCGACCCGCCGCTGCTGGCCGGCGACACCGACCTGCCCGTCCTCGGCGGTTGCGAGGTGCTGGAGCGCGAGGTCCGCCGGCACCGGGTCCAGCACGTGATCGCCACCGCCGGCGCCGCCGACGAGGCCGAGACCGCCGCCGCCCTGCGCGACGCCGCCCGGCTCGGCTGCCAGGTGTGGCTCGTCCCCGCCCTGCGCGAGTACGGCGCGCTGCCCACCGCCCCGATCTCCGGCGGTGACCACCTGTGGGGCTTCCCCTGCCTGCGGGTCGGCCGCCCGGCGACGGGCCGCCCCGGCTGGGCCGCCAAGCGCGCCCTGGACGTCACCGCGGCCGGCCTCGGCCTGCTGGTGCTCGCCCCCGTCCTGGCGCTCTGCGCCCTCGCCGTCCGCTTCGACACCGGCCCCGGCGTGCTCTTCCGCCAGCAGCGCACCGGGCTGGACGGGCGGGTCTTCACCGTCCTCAAGTTCCGCACCCTGCGCCCCAGCAACGAGCACGAGTCGGCGACCCGCTGGAACATCTCCCAGGACCACCGGATGGGCGCCGTCGGCCGCCTGCTGCGCAAGAGCTCGCTGGACGAGCTGCCGCAGCTGTGGAACGTGCTGCGCGGCGACATGAGCCTGGTCGGCCCGCGCCCCGAACGCCCGTACTTCGTCATGCGGTTCAGCCAGGCCTACCCCGAGTACGCCGACCGCCACCGCGTGCCGGGCGGACTCACCGGCCTCGCCCAGGTCAACGGCCTGCGCGGGGACACCTCGATCGAGGACCGGGCCCGCTTCGACAACCGCTACATCGAGAGCTGGAGCCTCTGGCAGGACGTCAAGATCCTCTGCCGTACCGCGGCCCTGATGCTCCACCCGGACGGGAGCTGACCCACGTGGCCCTGACCCTTCCGGCCCTCCCGCGTCCGGCCCTACGACGGGCCCTGCCCGCGCTCGCGGACCGGCCCAGCCTGCTGGCCGCCGCCACCGTCCTGCTGGTCTGCGTGCCCAGCGGAGAGAAGGACGTCACCGCCGCGGCCCACGTCACCGCCGCCGACGTCGCCTCGCTCGCCCTGGTCGCCCTCACCGCGCTGAACCTGCTGCGCGGCCGACTGCCCGCGCTCAGCCGCGCCACCTGCGTGCTGTTCGGCGGGATCGTGGTCGCCGCCGCCGTGGCCACCGTCGGCTCGATCGACCCGGCCACCAGCATCACCGGCTTCGTCCGGCTCACCCAGGTGTTCGTCCTGGTCCCCGCCGCGGTGCTCTGCTCGCTGCGCGACCGCACCGACCAGCGCCTGGTCCTCGGCTCCTTCGTGCTCGCCGCGCAGATCCAGGGCGTGGTCGGCGCGAAGCAGTACCTCACCCACACCGGCGCCTCCTACACCGGCCAGCCGATCCGGGCCGTCGGCACCTTCGGCGCGCTGGACGTCATGGCGATGTCCACCGTGGTCAGCTACGGGCTGCTCGCCGCCCTCGCCCTGGCCCTCGGCGAGCGCGGCGCGGGCGGCGACGTCCGGCTGCGCCGCGCGATGTTCGCCGCCGCCGCCTTCCTCGTCTTCCCGCTCGCGGTCTCCTTCAGCCGCGGCAGCTGGATCGCCACCGGCGTCGCCGTCACCGTCCTGCTGCTGCGCGCCGACGCCCGGCTGCTGGTGCGCGGCGCCGTCCTCGGCCTCGCCGCCGCGGTCGTCCTGGTCGGCGGCCTCGGCCTCGGCGCCTCCGGCGTCACCCAGCGGCTCAGCTCGATCGGCTCCGTCTCCGCCGCCCCCGACCAGTCCGTCTCCGACCGCTACGACCTGTGGGCCACCGCCGGGCGGATCTGGCAGGACCACCCCGTGCACGGCGCCGGACCGAAGGCCTTCCCGCGGCTGCGCGACAGCCGCGCTCCGCTGCGGCTGTCCTCCGGCAGCGACGCCGCCGACTCCACCATCGGCTTCCAGCGCGAGCCGCTGCTCTCCCCGCACAACATGTACTTCCTGGTGCTCAGCGAGCAGGGCCTGATCGGCATCACCGCCTACGCCGCGCTCTTCCTCGGCCTGCTGCTCGGCTGTCTGCGGCACCGTCACGGCTCAGCGGCAGGCCCTGGCGGCACGACCCTTGCCGCGCTCGCCCTGCTCACCTGGGTGCTGGTCGACTTCCTGTACGCCGACATCGGCGGCACCACCACCGTGCTGACCTCCGTCGTCCTCGGCCTCGCCGCTAGGGCGTGTCTTCAAACTCCCGCCATCCGGGGGGCGGACCAGTGACCACCGACCAGCCGGCCGTGCTCGCCTCCACCCTCCCGGCCCCGCGCAGCGCGCCCGCCAGGCCCCCGGCCCCCGGGCCCGACCCGGCGCCCCGGCGCGGCTTCCTCGCCAGGGCCTTCGGCATCACCGCGCTGCTCAGCGCGGCCGGCTCCGGCCTCGGCCTGCTGCGCGACCTGCTGCTGGCCCGCTACTTCGGCGCCAACCAGGGCACCGACGCCTTCCTGGTCGCCTGGACCGTCCCGGAGACGGCCGCGCCGCTGCTGATCGAGGACGCCATGTCCTTCCTCATGGTGCCCGCCTTCGCCCTCGCCCTGGTGCTGCGCGAGGAGGACCCGGACGCCCCCGACCCGGTCCGCCAGCTGATCCGTGCCACCCTGCCCTGGCTGCTGCTCGCCCTGAGCGGCCTCGCCCTGGCCGCCGCGCTCGGCGCCCCGCAGCTGGTCGGACTGCTCGCCCCCGGCCTGCCCGACCCGGACCTCGCCGTCACCTGCACCCGGATCACCGCGATCACCGTGCTGCCCTTCGGCGTGGCCGGCTACCTGGCCGCCGCGCTGCGCGTCCACCACCGCTTCACCGCCCCGGCCGGCATCTACGTCGCCTACAACCTCGGCATCCTGGCCCTGCTGCTCGGCTTCCACGGCTACCTCGGCGTACGCTCCGCCGCCCTCGGCGTCGCGTTCGGCAGCCTGCTGATGGCCGGTCTGCTGATCGGCCCGTTCCTGCGCCGACTGCGTCGGGGCCCGGCCGCCGACGGCCGCAGCAGCCGTTCCCGCCACACCCTGGTGCTGATGCCGCTGGCCCTGCTGCCGGTGGCGGCCTTCACCCTGACCCGGCAGTCCCAGGTCTTCGTCGAGCGCTGTCTCGGCTCGGCCCTGCCGCCCGGCACCATCTCGCACCTCAACTACGCCGCCAAGGTCTCCCAACTCGCCATGACGGCGGGCATCCTGATCTGCACCGTCACCTTCCCGCTGGTCGCCCGGGCGCTCGCGGCCGGGGATCTCACCGCCGCCCGCGACCGGGTCGAGAAGGACCTCGGCCAGGCCGCGGCGGTGGTGCTGCTCGGCACCGCCTTCCTGATGGCCTGCGCCCCCTCGGTGGTCTCGCTGCTGTTCGAGCGCGGCGCCTTCGGCCCCCGTGACACCGCCGCCACCGCTGACGCCATCCGGGTGTACAGCTTCGGCCTGCCGGCCCAGGCGCTGATCGGCGTGATGATCCGCCCGTACTTCTCGCTGCGCCCGGTGGTCCGCGGGGCCGCCGACCCGCGCACCGAGGACGGCGGCCGCCGACTGCTGGACTGGTACCCGGCCGCCGCGATGCTGCTCGGCCTCGGCGTCACCGTCGCGGTCGGCCTGCTCGCCACGGCCCGCTTCGGCGCGCTCGGCCTCGCCGCCGGCAACGCCGCCGGGATCACCATGACCGCCGTGCTGCTGCTGCGCGGCCTGGTGCTGCGCGGCATCCCGCTGCGACTGCGCCGGGTGATCGGCGGCCACGGCCGGCTGGTCGCCGCCGCCGCCGGGGCCACCGCGCTCGGCACCGCCGTCGGCGGCCTGACCGACGATCCGCTGCTCTCGACCCTCCTCGGGGGCCTCACCGTGGCGCTGGCCTTCGCCGCCCTCGGCACCGGGCTCGGTGCCCGCGAGGTGCGCGGCCCGCTCCTCGCCGCCGCCCGGGCCGTAGCGCCTGTCCGGCGGATCTGCGCGGGCCCGCGACGCTCCCCCAGCCTTCGGCCGGGAGGTACCCCCAGAGCACAAGCGCGCCGCGCCGCGGTGTCGTCAGCCGCCGATGGACCCTTCCCGAGCCCGGCGGCCGGGAGGTGCCCCCATCCTCCGCCTTGCGATGCATGCACTCGGACGCCGCGGTCCGATCCGACCAGATCCGCCGGACAGGCCCTGAACCCGCCAACCGTCGCCGATGAAGGGAAGTTTCCCCATGGACAATGAACGGGGGACCGTCCGTTCGGCCGGGGTGGGCGTCACCGACGCCCCGCCCGACCGGGCGCGACTGCCCAGGAGCCGCCGTCCGGTCGGCGAACCGACCGTCTCCGGCTCCTCTTCGCCGTGGATCCTGATGTACCACTCGGTGGCGGTGGAGGAGGAGGACCCGTACCAACTCACCGTCAGCCCCGAGCGGTTCGCCGAGCAGATCGCCTGGCTGCACCGGCGCGGGCGGCGCGGCGTCTCGGTCCGCGAGCTGATGCGGGCCCGGGCCCGCGGCCGGGACGACAAGCTGGTCGGCCTGACCTTCGACGACGGCTACGCGGACTTCGCCCGCCACGTCGTACCGATCCTGCAGGTGTACGGCTTCACCGCCACCACGTACGTGGTCGCCGATCTGCTCGGGCGGGACAACGGCTGGGACACCGAGGGCCCGCGCAAGCAGCTGCTCACCGTCGAGGAGGTCGCCGGACTCGCCGCCGCCGGCTGGGAGATCGGCTCACACGGCCTCGGCCACCAGGCGCTGCCCGGCCTGCCCGCCGACGCCCTCGCGGGCCAGACCCGGGAGAGCCGGCGGCTGCTGGAGGAGGTGGTCGGCGGCCCGGTCACCGGCTTCTGCTACCCGTACGGCGCCGTCGACCTGCCCGCCACCCTGGCCGTGCGCGAGGCCGGGTACGACTACGCCGTCGCGATCGCCCACTCCCCGCTCACCGGCCGCTTCGCCCTGCCGCGCTGCTACGTCGGCGACCGCGACGGCGCCTGGCGGCTGCGGGCGAAGAAGGGACGCCACCGGCTGCGCGACGCCGTCGCCGAGCTGCGCCGTGGTCGCGGGGTCCACCCCGAGCACCTCGGTGGAGAGCGGGCAGTGACGGAGCGTCGGCCATGAAGGTCCTGCACATCGTCACCGGGCTCGGCTCCGGCGGCGCCGAGCGTCAACTCCACCTGCTGCTCAGGAACTTGCCACCGCACCAGCGGTGCGAGGTGCTCGCCCTGACCAACCCCGGCGCGGTCGCCGACGCGCTGCGCGCCGACGGGGTGACCGTCCACCACCTCGGCATGCGCGGCAACCGGGACCTCGGCGCGCTGCCCCGGCTGGTCCGGCTGATCCGGGCCGGCCGCTACGACCTGGTGCACACCCACCTCTACCGGGCCCAGCTGTACGGCCGGCTGGCCGCGCGGCTGGCCGGGGTGCGCGCGGTGGTCTCCACCGAGCACTCGTTGCACGCCGGGGTGATCGAGGGCCGTCCGGTCACCCGGGGCGTCAAGGGCCTCTACCTGGCGGCCGAACGACTCGGCTGCACCACCGTCGCGGTCTCCCGCCAGGTCGCCCAGACCCTGCGCTCCTGGGGTGTCCCGCCGAGCCGGATCGAGCTGATCCCCAACGGCATCGACACCGCCGGCTATCGGCGCCCGCCCGCCGAGTGGGCCGCCGCCCGCCGCCGGGTGCGGGCCGAACTCGGCCTGCCGGAGGGCAGTTGGGTGGTCGGCGGGGTCGGCCGGCTGGTCTCCGGCAAGCGCTTCGAGGTGCTGCTGGAGGCGCTGGTCGAGCTCGACCCGGCCACCCGGCTGGTGCTGGTCGGCGAGGGTCCCGAGCGTGCCGCGCTGGAGCGGCGGGCCGCCGAACTCGGCGTCCGGGAGCGGCTGGTGCTCGCCGGCGAGCGCGACGACGTGCCCGACCTGCTGGCCGCGATGGACGTGCTGGCCGCCCCCTCCACCGCGGAGACCTTCGGCCTCGGTGTCCTGGAGGGTCTCGCGGCCGGGCTGCCGGTGCGGCACAGCGCCTGCCCGGCGCTGGACGAACTGCCGCCCAGCGCCGCCCCGCAGGCCCGCCGCATCCCCTCCGAACCCGCCGCGTACGCCGCCGCGCTGCGCGACCTGCGGCAGCTGAGCGGCCACATCGCCGACCCGCTGCCGCACCCTCCGGCCGTCGGCCACTACGACATCGCCCGGGTCGCCGCCGACCTGGGCGCCCTCTACGACCGGCTGGCCCGCGTGTGACCGCCCGCCGCCGGTACCGCCGTCCCATACCCGAGGAGCCACATCCATGACCACACCGCGCCGAAGCGCCCGTCGCCTGGTCCGCCGCTGGTGGCCGGTGGCGCTCGCGGTGCCGCTGGGCGCCGCGGCCGGCGCCGGGTACGCCGTCGTCTCGCACCCCTCGTACGCCGCCAGCGCCTACGTCCTGGTGGTGCCGCAGAACCCGGGGGAGGCGGCGACCGCGACCAACTTCGCCCAGGCGTACGGGCGGTTGACGGGCCAGCCGCAGGTGCTCGCGGTCGCGGCCGCCGAGACCGGCCACACCCTGGCCGAGCTGGAGACCCTGGTGTCGGGGACGACCTCCCCGGACGCCCCGATGATCGAGATCACCGGAACCGGCAGGCGCGCCCAGGAGGCCGCCCAGACCGCCGACGCGGTGGCCCGCTCGCTGGTCGCCTTCGCCAACACCAGCAGCAAGGACACCAACGTCCGGCTGGTGACGCTGGCGCCGGCCGCCGAGCCGGACAAGCCGACCACGCCCTCCGGCAAGCTGGACGTCGCGGTCGGCGCCGCGGCCGGGGTGCTGCTCGGGTCGCTGGTGATGACGACCCGCCGCCGCGGCGGGGCCGCCGCCGAGGCCGTGCGGGCCCCGCGGGCCGCTGAGCCGGCCGGAACCCCGACCACCCCCCGCCCGCGCAGCGAGGGCCAGGCCGCCGCCGGGAGCAAGCGATGAGCACCGAGGCCCGCGCCGCCGCCGGTCTGCCGGCCCAGTCGGCGGCACCGGCCTGGACCACCGAGCTGCGCCGCGAGGACGACGCCCTGGACACCCTCGCCGAGGAGTGGGACGACCTGGCCGCCCGCTGCCGGACCGCCACCTTCTTCCAGGCCGCGGGCTGGCAGCGCTCCTGGTGGCGCCACTACGGCCGCCCCGGTGCGCTGCTGGTGGTGCTGGTCCGCCGTGACGGCCGGCTGGTCGGCGCCGGCGCCTTCACGCGGCGCCCCGGCCCGTTCGGCGGCCTGACCGGCCTGGGCGCCGGGCTGGTCGACTACGACGACATCCTGCTCGACGACGAGTGCGCCGACCGGGCCGCCGCCGAGTTCGCCGCCGCCCTCCCGCTCACCCGCCCCTGGCACTGGCTGGAGCTGCGCGAGGTGCACCCCGAGGCGGCGGTGCAGCGGGTGTACGAGCACTGGCGCGGGTCCCGTCGGCGCTACCAGGACTCGCTCTGCCAGTACCTGCCGGCCGTCCCGATGGAGCGGCTGCTCAAGCGGGTGCCCGGCAAGACCGCCCAGCGCAGCCGGGTGAAGCTGCGCAAGATCGCCGAGGCCGGGGTGCAGGTCAGCTCCACACCGGTCGCCGAGGTGCCGGCCGCGGTGGAGGGGCTGCTGCGGCTGCACTTCCTGCAGTGGCAGGAGCGCGGCGTCACCTCCGAGCACCGGACCGAGCGCTTCGCCAAGCACCTGACCGAGTCCACCACCGACCTGGTCGCCACCGGCCGGGCGGCCGTCCACCGGTTCCACCTGAACGGCGAACTGGTCGCGGTGAACCTGCTGCTGCTCTGCCCGTCCTTCGGTGGCCTGTACCTGTACGGCGCTCACCCGGTGCTGCGCGAGCGGCTGGACATCGCCGGGCTGCTGTTCAGCGCCGCCCTGGACGAGACGGTCGGCGCGGGCATCCCGGTGCTCGGCCTGCTGCGCGGCCAGGAGTCGTACAAGCAACGGTGGCGGCCGGACCGACTCCACAACCAGCGCCTGCTGTTGGGCCCGGCGGGCGCTGCCCCGGCCGCCGCCGCCCGGGCCGGGGCGGTGCACGGCCGCCAGCAGGCTGCGCACCGGCTGCGCACCCGCTTCGCCGGGCTGAAGGAGGTCCTGTCGGCCCGCCGCCGCGGCTGAGCGGTCACCGAGCACCGCTCAGCACGGCTCAGCAGCGCTCACCGCCACGAGGGCGTCCCCGCCGCGGACGGGCTCGGCGAGGCGCCGGCCGGGGGGCTCGCCGTCGCGCCCGGCACGGCGGGAGTGCTGGGCGCGGCGGGCGGAGTCGGCGGGGTGGGTGTGGCCGGGGTACTCGGCGCCACCGGCACGATCGGGGCCGGCGGCGCCGTCGGCACCACCGCCGGCGCCCCGTTCGAACCGGACAGCAGCTGCTTGAACGCCGCGGTCGAACGCGGATTGCTCCTGCACTGGAAGAAGCCGTGCGGGCAGTAGTCGGTGACGGTCTGGTAGGCGGTGTCGTGGGTGCGCATCCAGTCGACCATCCGCCGGACGAACTCGGGGTTGTCGCCGTTGCGGAACAGCCCCCACTCCGGGTACGAGACCGGCTTGCCGCGCCTGGCGGCGAACTCCACCTGATCCTGCAGGCCGTACGGCTCGCGCACGTAATCGTCGAACGTGCTGCCGGCCGGCTGGTCGTAGCTGTCCATGCCGATGATGTCGACCACGTCGTCGCCGGGGTAGCACGTGGTCCACGGGATCGCGTCCAGGCCCCGGCTCGGCGCGAAGTCGAAGCGGAACCTCTGCCCGGGCACCGAGCGCATCACCCCGACGATCCGCCGCCAGTAGGCCTTCCAGGCGGCCGGGTCGGGCTTGCAGCGGTGGGTGTAGGTGACGCCGTTCATCTCCCAGCCGAGGGTGATGACGGTGTCCGAGCCGCCGAGCCCGACCAGTCGGCGGGCGAGCCGGAGGAAGTGGCCGTCGAAGTCCCCGCGCGAGCCCTGGGCGAGCAGCCTGGAGACCTCGCCGTCCGACACGTTCGCCTCGCCCGGCACCAGCATCGGCACGCCGAGCACGAGCATCCGGGACGGGTCGGCCAGCCGCCACTGCGACCACCTGCCGAGCACCACCGGCTCGCCCTCGATGTCGGCCCAGCCGTTGCCCGCCAGATAGGTGTGGCCGACCTGCATGTTCGCGTTGCCCAGCCAGTGGGCGTACTGGCCGAGTCGTGGGATGTAGTCGTCCCAGGAGCCGACGAAGGCGCCGAACGGCGGCTCGTGCTCCGGCCGTTGGACCGGCGGGCGGGAGGCGGCGCCGCGCGGCTCGAAGGCGTCCGAGGAGAGGCTGTGCCGCTCGGTCCGGCTGAGTGGCGTCCCGGCCGGGACACTGGCCGTGGCCGTCAGTAGCAGAGCGGCGGCGGCCAGCGTCAGACGACCGATTCGCATGGTCTCTCCTCCGGGCGTCGCGAGAGGGGCGGGGCGGTGACGACGGGGACGGACCGTGGCGTCACGTTCGCCGACAGTAGGGTCGCCGGAGGGAGGGAACGCCGAATGTCACCCTAAAGTGGGCGATATTCGAACGCCGTCAGCCGCAACACCCGCCGGGACGCGCCCGTGTATCAGCTCTGTAACGTTCCGACCAGGCCTGCGCGGCCTACCGCGGAGCGTCCGGCCACCTGGCCGAGGAGCCGACGACGCAGGTGGGCGGGCGGGCGTGCGGGCCGGGCGTGCGAGGCCGGGCGGTCGGTCGACACCCTGGACGGGCGGCGATTTCGGGCTGACTCGCGCGCCCGGTGAAAGGTACGCTCCGGCCGTGTCCTGGAAGCCGCCGCGCGTACTCACCCCCCGGTCGATCCTGCCTGCCCTGGCGGTGATGCTGGTCCTTGCGGCCGGTGCGGCGGCGCACGCCAACAAGCCGGTGCCGTTCGGCGACCGGGTGGCGGGGTCGGGCGACGCCGAGGCGACCCCGGTGAACTCGCAGTCGGTCAGCTCGGCCGACCTGGACCTCAAGGTGGTCGGCCCCGGTCTGGAGGCCTACCACAAGACGACCGGCGAGCGGGCCTGGTCGTACCGCCGTGAGGGCGCCGAGGCGCTCTACCTGGCGATGGCCGGCGACAACGCGATCGTGGTCTGGGACGACGGCCTGGTCACGTCGGTGCGCCCGGGCGACCACGAGGTGCGCTGGCACCGCGCGGTGCCGGGCCTCGCGGACTACCTGCGAGCCGACGGCGAGCCGGGCGCCGACAAGCGCACCGACGCGCAGCGCAAGCAGACCGCCGCGCAGCGGGCGGCCGCCGCGCTGCACACCGTCCAGCGGGAGGGCTCGCCCTGGCTGGCCGTGGTGACGCCGAACCTGACCATGGGCCTGCGCGACGCCGACGGCGACCTGCGCTACAACGACCGGCCCTCCAACGGCTGCCTCTACGACCCGCTGCGCACCGTCCACACCGACTACGCGGTGCTCATCCCGCGCAGCTGCACCAACAGCAGCGGGCTGGCCGTCTCCGGTGGCATCACCGGCTACCGGCTGGACAGCAACGGTTGGGCGACGAGCACCGGCCCGGCCGCCACGGTCAAGGTGCTGGACGCCAGTCGGGTGGAGATCGCCGACGGCCCGATCGTCCCGCCCAAGGTGTTCGACACCAAGGCGGCCGCGCCCGAGACGACCTGTGGCAACCCGGACGCGCCGTTCGCCGCGGTCCGACCCCAGGGCGGCTGCGCGGACCCGTCGGCGGGCCCGACCGCGGACGCCCCCGCCGCCACGGCCACCCCGGCGGCGCCGGCCGCCCCGACGGCCACCGCGACCGCCCAACCCACCGACCAGCCGACGGCGGCGCAGCAGTAGCCGAGGGGCTTCGGGTACCCCGGGGCGGTACTCGGCCACCCCGGGGCGGTCACGGCCCCGGGACGTTTCGCGCGGCCCGGTAGACTGGCCGTCATGGCTATCTTCTCCGGGCACTAGCGGGCGGGCGGCGCCCCTCTCCACCGCGCCGACCGTCGATGAAGCCCCCCTTCCCGCCGCCCGGGCCCGCACCCGGCCGCCCGCCCACGTCCCAGGAGTAGTTCCCAGCCATGATTTCCGCCAACGCCCTTGAGCTGCGCGCCGGTGCCCGGATCCTGATCGAGTCCGCGAACTTCAAGGTCGCCGCCGGCGACCGGATCGGTCTGGTCGGGCGCAACGGCGCCGGGAAGACCACGCTCACCAAGGTGCTGGCCGGCGAGGGCCTGCCGGCCGCCGGTACGGTCACCCGTTCGGGCGAGGTCGGCTACCTCCCGCAGGACCCGCGCACCGGTGACCTGGACGTCCTCGCCAAGGACCGCATCCTCTCCGCCCGCGGCCTCGACACCGTGCTGAAGAAGATGCGCGAGAACGAGGACCGGATGGCCAACGGCAAGGGCGCCACCCGGGACAACGCGATGAAGAAGTACGCCCGGCTGGAGACCGAGTTCCTCACCAAGGGCGGGTACGCCGCCGAGGCCGAGGCCGCCACCATCGCCGCCGCGTTGGGCCTGCCGGACCGCATCCTCGGCCAGCCGCTGCACACCCTCTCCGGTGGTCAGCGCCGCCGCGTCGAGCTGGCCCGGATCCTGTTCTCGGACTCCGACGTGCTGCTGCTCGACGAGCCCACCAACCACCTGGACGCGGACTCGATCGTCTGGCTGCGGGACTTCCTGAAGACCTACAAGGGCGGCTTCATCGTCATCTCGCACGACGTCGACCTGGTCGAGACGGTCGTCAACAAGGTCTTCTACCTGGACGCCAACCGCTCCTGCATCGACGTCTACAACATGGGCTGGAAGCAGTACCAGCAGCAGCGCGAGGACGACGAGAAGCGCCGCAAGCGCGAGCGGGCCAACGCCGAGAAGAAGGCCGCGACCCTGAACGCCCAGGCCGACAAGATGCGCGCCAAGGCGACCAAGACGGTGGCCGCGCAGAACATGGCCCGCCGCGCCGACAAGCTGCTCTCCGGTCTGGAGCAGGTCCGGATGAACGACAAGGTCGCCAAGCTGCGCTTCCCGGAGCCGGCGCCCTGCGGCAAGACCCCGCTGACCGCCAGCGGCCTGTCCAAGTCCTACGGCTCGCTGGAGATCTTCACCGACGTCGACCTGGCGATCGACCGGGGTTCCCGGGTCGTCGTGCTCGGTTTCAACGGTGCCGGCAAGACCACCCTGCTGCGGATGCTGGCCGGGGTGGAGGCGCCGGACACCGGGGAGGTCATCCCGGGCCACGGGCTGAAGATCGGTTACTACGCCCAGGAGCACGAGACGCTCGACGCGGACCGTTCCGTCCTGGAGAACATGCGCTCGGCCGCACCGGACACCGACCTGGTGCAGATCCGCAAGATCCTTGGCTCCTTCCTGTTCTCCGGCGACGACGTGGACAAGCCGGCCGGGGTGCTCTCCGGTGGTGAGAAGACCCGTCTGGCGCTGGCCACCCTGGTGGTCTCCTCCGCCAACGTGCTGCTGCTCGACGAGCCCACCAACAACCTCGACCCGGCCAGCCGCGAGGAGATCCTGGGCGCGCTGCGCGAGTTCTCCGGGGCGGTCGTGCTGGTCACCCACGACGAGGGAGCGGTCGAGGCGCTCGACCCGGAGCGGATCATCCTGCTGCCGGACGGCGTGGAGGACCTGTGGAACCCGTCCTACGCCGATCTGGTCTCGCTGGCCTGACCGGAAGTAGACGCCGCATCCGTTTTTCGGACCAGAAAATCTAGTCCTTTCGGCGTGTCCGGGAATGAAGTAGCCCCGGATTCCGTTTAAGGACTTCCTGTCGGCCCGCCACTCGATCGTGGTCGGGCCGACGCTGCTGATCAGCTCTTTCGCGGCGAACGGCGGCACCCACCCGGGGGCGTGCACTCTGCGTGAGCGCCCTGGTGCGCTCGGATCACCACCGCAGGACCACGCATTTGCGACATCGACCTCGTCGAATGGGTGGCCAGGACGCGGTGGATGGGTGATCATGGGAATCTGACCGAGCAACGCTACGAGGAGGCACGGGTGGCCGAGACTCTGAAAAAGGGCAGCCGGGTGACCGGTGCCGCGCGTGAGAAGCTCGCGGCCGATCTCAAGAAGAAGTACGACTCCGGGGCGAGCATTCGCGCTCTCGCGGAGGAGACCGGTCGTTCGTACGGCTTCGTGCACCGGATGCTGAGCGAGTCCGGAGTGATCCTCCGGGGCCGCGGCGGTGCCACGCGGGGCAAGAACAAGGCGACTGCCGGGGCCGGTTCCTGACGGTCCATCACCCCATAGCTGGATGACGCGGCGGTACGGCGCCGACCGGGGAGACGACAGCTGACCGCAGCTGGGCGTCCACCCTCGGGTCGAGCGGACCGGCCGCCGATCGTCATGCCCGGATCCCCGGGCTCCCGGCCATCCGTCGATCTTTCCGGGCCTGGGCCCTGCCCACGCGCGCCCAGGTTTGTTACTCTCCGGTAGCCACGTCCCTCGCCACCGGAGGTCCCCGCATGACCGCCCCCGCCACCGACCCGCAGGCCCCGAGCTGGGAGCGGGACGGCGTCCGCCTGGAGATCGACGGCGAACTCGCCGTCGTCACCCTCTGTCAGCCCAAGCGGCGCAACGCCCAGTCGCCCGCGCTCTGGCGCGCCCTCGCCGCCGCCGGGCGCGAACTGCCCGGCAGCGTCCGGGTGGTGCTGCTGCGCGCCGAGGGCGTCTCCTTCTCCGCCGGGCTGGACCGGGCCATGTTCACCGCCGAGGGCATCCCCGGCGAGCCCACCTTCCTCCAGCTCGCGGGCTCCGCTGACAAGGAGCTGGACGACACCATCGCCTCCTACCAGGAGGCCTTCACCTGGTGGCGCCGTTCCGACCTGGTCTCCATCGCCGTCGTCCAGGGCCACGCCGTCGGCGCGGGCTTCCAGCTTGCCCTCGGCTGCGACCTGCGGGTGGTCGCCGACGACGTGCAGTTCGCTATGAAGGAGACCTCGCTCGGCCTCGTCCCCGACCTGGCCGGGACCAAGCCGCTGGTCGAACTCGTCGGCTACGCCCGGGCGCTGGAGATCTGCGCGACCGGCCGCTGGGTCGGCGGCGAGGAGGCCGCCGCGATCGGGCTGGCCAACGTGACCGTCCCCGGCGCCGAGCTGGACGCCACCGCCCGTGACCTGGCCGCCGCCCTGCTGGCCGCGCCGCGCGGCGCCGTCATCGAGACCAAGGCGCTGCTGCAGGGGGCCTCCGGGCGCTCCTTCGACGAGCAGCGTTCCGCCGAGCGGGCTGCGCAGGCGCGCCGGCTGCGGGAGCTCGCGGGGATCGGCGACTGAGCCGGTAGGCCGTTCGTGGGAGGCCCGGCCCCGGGGAACACCCGGGGCCGGGCCTTCGGTGTTCCCCGGGCTGCTCCCCGTGGCGCTCCCGGCGGGCGGGGAACGTGGCGAAATGTCAGAGTTGGGGAGGTTTGCGATATAGCTGGAGCCGTACGACGGGAGATGCGCCCCATGCCTGACACTCCGACGCCCGCGACCCTGCACAAGAACCCCGGCAACGCCCCCACCCCCGGTCCGCCCGGAGCCAGGCCCGGCTCCGGCACGGGCGGCGGCGGGGACGGCGGTCGGTCCGCCGGCGAGCGCGGCCGGACGGCACTGGCCGTCGGGGTGGTCGAGAAGATCGCCGGGATGGCCGCCCGGGAGGTTTCCGGCATCCACGCCCTGGGGTCCGGGCTGGCCCGTACCTTCGGGGCGATGCGGGACCGGGTGCCCGGCGGCAAGTCCAGCATCGGCCGCGGCATCAAGGCCGAGGTCGGCGAGAAGCAGACCGCGATCGACATCGCCCTGGTGGTCGAGTACGGCGTGGTGATCCCCGAACTGGCCCGGCAGGTGCGGGAGAACATCATCGACGCGGTGGAGCGGATGACCGGCCTGGAGGTCGTCGAGGTCAACATCGCGGTCAACGATGTCCACCTCCCGGACGAACCGGAGTTCGAGGAGGAAGAGGAGCCGATCACGGCGCCGGGGCAGCGGCCCAAGCTCAAGTGACACCCGGCCGCGGGGATCGGCCAGGGTGTTCGGCGGAGGACGAGGGAGTAGCGGATGGACCTGGCCATGGTCGGTCTGGTGGTGGGCATGGCCCTCGGCTTCGCCGGGTACTTCGGCGGGTTCGCGGCGTTCCTGCTGGTGGCGGCGCTCGGGCTGGTCGGCTTCGTGGTCGGGCGGTTGCTGGAGGGCGACATCGATCTGGGTGACCTCGGGGACCTGCTCCGCGGCCGTGACCGGCGGCGTTGATGAAGGCCCCCGGGTCCGCCGCCGCTGTCGTTCCGGGCCGGCGGGGGCGACTGCGGGTCTCGGAGCGCGTCTACGCCCGGATCGCGGACCAGGTCGCGCGGGAACTGCTCGCGGAGGCCTGGGCCGGGCGGTCGGCGAAGGGGGCGCCGCCCCGGGTGTCGGTGGCGGTGCCGGGCAGCACGGTGACCGTGCGGGTGGCCGTTGAGCTGCCGTTTCCGGCCGACCTCGCCAGGTGGGCCGCCGGACTGCGGGAGCGGGTCGGGGCGCAGGTGGCGGGGTTGACCGGGACCAGGGTGTCCGACGTGGTCGTCGTGGTGGAGAAGCTGGTCATCCGGGGAGCGTTGTGAGCGGCGATCAGGAGTCCCCGGAGGCCGTACCGAAGGTGCCCAGGCTGCGGGCGACCCGGGCCGGGGCGGCGACGCTGGTCGCCACGGTGGTGCTGGTGGGGGCGGGAGCACTGCTGTACGACGTGATCGCGGTGCGGGCCGGGCAGCCGGCCAAGCGGTGGCGGGTGCAGATCGCGGGCGAGCTGGCGACGCGTCACCTCGACGACCCGTGGGTGCTGGTGGGGGCGGGGGTCGCGACCCTGCTCGGCGGGTGGCTGCTCTGGCTGGCGATCGCGCCCGGGCTGCGGCGGTGGCTGGTGCTGCGGCCGTACGGGGGGACGAGCGCGGCGATCGACAAGGGCGGGATCGGGCATCTGCTGGCGGACCGGGCGGCGGGGCTGGACGGCATCGACCACCTGCGGAGCCGGGTGGGGCGGCGGAGGATCCGGGTGGAGGTGAGCGGGTCGGCCGATCCGGCGTTGGTGCAGCGGCAACTGCGGGAGGAGTTGGAGCGGGTGGGGTTGGCGCGGCCGTTGCGACTGGATGTTCGGACGACGGGGTGGCAGACGGCCGGTGGGGGTGCCGGCGGGGCCGCCGGTGGCGGCGTCGGCGGGGCGGGGGAGGGGTCGGCGGGGTGACTCGAACGGTCGTCAACCGGGTGCTGTTGGGGGTGGTGGGGGTCGTTGTGCTGGGGTGCGGGGTGCTGGTGCTCGCCGGTGGGTTCGACCTGTACCGGCGGTTGGGCGTGGATCCGCCGAGCTGGTGGCCGCTCACCTCGCCCGACCAGCCGGTGGTCAGCAAGCCGTCGCGGTGGCGGTGGGCCGGTTCGTCCTGGTGGTGGCCGACGGTGATCGGCGTGCTCTCGGTGCTGGTGGTCGGGATGGCGTGGTGGCTGGTGGCGCAGCTGCGGCGGACCGGGCTGTCGAGCATCGCGGTGCCCACGCCGGGGGTGGGCGGACTGCGGCTGCGGGTGAGCGCGCGGGCGCTGGAGGAGGCGCTGGAGAACGGGACGGCGGTGCTGCCGGAGGTCGAGCGGGCGGGCGTGCGACTGGTGCGGGCGCCGCGGCATCCCCGGCTGCGGGGGGCCGTACGGCTGACGCCGGGCGGGGATCCGGTCGGGCTGGTGGAGCACTTCGAGGACGGGCCCCGGACGGACGCCCTGGGGAGCCTGGGGCTGGCGGAGCTGCCGGCCGACCTGCGGATCCGGGTGTTGCAGCGGGCCCCCGTCGAGCGCCGGCGCTGGTTCCGTCGGCGTCGGCGGGGGCACCCGCGGGTGGTGTAGGCGGGGGGCGTCCTCAGGGCGTGCCCAGGGCCTGCCCGGCGAGGTCCGCCGGACAGGCCCTAGAGGGAACGGAGCGCGCCGCCGTCGACCGGGACCATGATGCCGGTCAGGTAGGAGGCGGCGGGGGAGAGCAGGAAGGCGGCGACCCTGCCGAACTCCTCGGGGGTGCCGTAGCGGCCGAGTGGGATGTCGGCGCTGTGCTGGGCGCGGGCGGCCGCCGGGTCGGGGGTGAGGGAGTCGAGCTCGCGGACCCGGTCGGTGTCGATCCGGGCCGGGAGCAGGCCGAGCACCCGGATGCCGCGGGGGCCGAGCTCGTCGGCGAGGGCCTTGGCGGCCATGGCCAGGCCGGGGCGCAGGCCGTTCGAGATGCCCAGGCCGGGGATCGGCTGGCGGACCGAGCTGGAGAGCACGAAGCCGATCACGCCGCCGGAGCGGAGATCGGCGGCGGCGGTGCGGGCGATTCGCAGGGCGCCGAGGAAGACCGATTCGAAGGCGTCGCGCCAGGCGGACTCGGGGGTGGTCTCCACCGGGCCGGCCTGGGGGCCGCCGACGCTGATCAGGATGCCGTCGAGGCGGCCGAAGCGGTCGTGGGCCTCGGCGATCAGGCGTTCGGCGGTGTCGGGGGCGGCGTTGTCGGCGACCAGGCCGTGGGCGGTGCCGAGGGTGTTCAGTTCGGTGACGGCGGCGTCGACGGCCTGCTGGGTGCGGCCGCTGATGAGGACGCGGGCGCCGTCGGCGGCGAGTTCGCGGGCGGCGGCGAGGCCGAGGCCTCGGGTGGCGCCGGTGACGATGTAGGCCTTGTCCTTGAGTCCTAGATCCATGGGGACATCTTGCCGGGCTGCGGGGGTGTTCGTGTGTGGGGGGAGGGCTCTCGGGAGGGTGGGTGCGTGGCGTGGCTGGCGTTGACGTGTGCGGCAAGGTTTACGGTCGTTGGCGGCTGTTCGGGAGGAGTGGTTCGGCGTGCGGATCGGGGAGTTGGCGGAGCGGGCGGGGACGACCACGCGGGCGTTGCGGTACTACGAGCAGTTGGGGTTGTTGCCGGCCCGGCGGGCGGGCAACGGGTACCGGGCGTACGACGAGGGGGATCTGCGGCTGTTGCGGGAGATCCGGATGCTGCAGGACTTCGGGTTCGGGTTGGAGGAGACCCGGCCGTTCGTGGAGTGCCTGCGGGCCGGGCACCCGGAGGGGGATTCGTGTCCGGCGTCGCTGGAGGTGTATCGGCGGAAGCTGGCCGAGTTGGACGAGTGCATCGCGAAGTTGCAGGACGTGCGGCAGCAGGTGGCCGGGCAGTTCGAGCGGGCGGTGCGGGCGCGGGACGAGCTCGCGGCTTCCGAGCGGCCACCGGTGTGTGAACTGACGAAGGAGTAGGCGATGGTGGAGATCGCGGGTGTGCCGGCGGTGACGGACGAGACTTTCGCCGCGGAGGTGTTGGCGGCGGAGGGGCCGGTGCTGGTGGACTTCACGGCGGACTGGTGCCCGCCGTGCCGGATGATGGCGCCGGTGCTGGCGGACATCGCGCGGGAGGAGGCGCACCGGCTGCGGGTGGTGAGCGTGGACGTGGACCGCAATCCGCGGACGCAGGCGGCGTACGGGGTGCTGTCGATGCCGACGCTGATGGTTTTCCGCGGTGGGCAGCCGGTGCGGTCGGTGGTGGGGGCGCGGGCGAAGGCGCGGTTGTTGCGGGAGTTGGAGGATGTGATCTAGATGTTCTAGGCCGGGAGGGCGTCGAGGGGGACCTCGGGTTCGGCGGCCTGCTTGGCACGGTCCTTGGCTTCGCGGCGGATGAGGACCCAGACGCCGACCGGGATCATCGCGGTGAACAGCCACCACTGGATGGCGTAGGCCATGTGCGGGCCGATGTCGGAGTGGTTGGGCTCGGGGATCAGCTGGGGCTGGTCGGCGGGGGCCGGGGTGGTGCCGGTGAGTTCGAGGTAGCCGCCGAGGAGGGTGGTGCCGGTCTCCTTGGCCTGCTGTTCGGTGTTGATCAGGTTGAACTGGCGGGCGGGCAGGCCGGCCCGGTCCTTGACGAAACCGCCGCTGCTGCCGGCGGTCTCGTCGGGGCGCAGGCGGCCGGCCAGGGTGACCTCGCCGGTCGGAGCGGCCGGGACGGGCGGGTACTCGGTGGCGCCGTCGCCGGAGGGGACCCAGCCGCGGTTGACCAGGACGGTGCCCTTGCCGTCGGAGAGCTTCAGCGGGGTGACGACGAAGTAGCCGATGGTCCCGTTGGAGTCGGTCCGCTTGCGGACCACGAACTCGTGTGCCGGGTCGTACTGCCCGGTGGCCGTCACGGCGTGCCAGGTGACGTCCTCGGGCACCGCGGAGCCGGGGGTCGGCGACAGGGTGTCGTAGGGCTCCGGCGAGGCGGTGAGGGCCTTGCCGATCAGCTCGTTCCGGGCCACCCGCGCCTCGTGGCGGTGCAGCTGCCAGAAACCCAGCTTGATCGTCGCGGGGATCAGCAGCAGCGCGATCAGCATGGTGATCAGCCACTGCCGGGTCAGCAGAAAACGGTACACACGGGAACCGTACGCCGACCTCACAACCGCCTCACGCACCGGGGTGCGGGGCGACCTCGCGCAGCAACTGGAGGAAGGCGTCCTCGCCGACCACCGGGGTGCCGACCTCGCGGGCCTTGCGGGCCTTGCCGCTCCAGCTGTTCGGCTCGTTGGTGACCAGGAGGCTGGTGAGCCGGCTCACCGAGGTGGCGATGTGCAGGCCGGCCTCGACGGTGCGGTCCTCCAGCACCTCGCGGTCGGTGGCGGTGTCGCCGGTGAAGGCCACCCGCATGCCCTGGACCAGGGGCTTGCCGTCCTCCCAGCGCCCGGGGTTGGGGTACGGGCAGGGCGGGCGCTTCTTGGCCTGGCGGTACTGGGAACCGGTCCAGTTGCCGCGGGCGGGGGTGTCGGGCTCGTCCTCGCCGAGGTCGGTGACCGCGACGCAGGTCTGGAGCGGGAGGGGCACACCGCCCAGACGGGCCAGGTGCAGGCTGGGGCGGAAGGCCTCGGCGAGCACCCGGGCGTCGTCCAGGGCGTTGTGGGCGTGGCGCTGCTGGACGCCGAAGTGGGCGGCGAGCGAGGCGAGCTTGCCGTTGGGCAGCGGCAGGCGCAGGTCGCGGGAGAGGACCATGGTGCACAGTCGCTGCTCGACCGGGACGCGGCGGCCGGCCCGGGAGAACTCGCGGGAGATCATGTTCCAGTCGAAGAGCGCGTTGTGGGCGACCAGGACACGGTTCTCCAGGCGCGCGGCGAACTCGTCGGCGATCTGGGGGAAGGTCGGGGCGCAGGAGAGCAGTTCGGAGGTGAGGCCGTGGATCCACACCGGGCCCGGGTCCCGTTCGGGGTTGACCAGGGTGTACCAGTGGTCGGTGACCTCACCGTCCTGGTCCAGCTGGTAGACGCCCGCGGAGATGACACGGTCGGAGCGGCCGAGACCGGTGGTCTCGACGTCGACGACCGCGAAGCCCTCGGCGGGGGCGGCGGAGCGCTGGGCGGGGACCGGGGCGGTCCGCGGCGCGCCGTACGTCTCGGGCTGGATCGGTTGCATGGTCCAACAGGATAAGGGGCGTGGTGGTCGGGGCCGGTCGGAATGTTGCGACCGGGGAGCCGGAATAGAGTGGTCGGCGGGGGTGTCGTACACCTGGTCGAGATCGTTTCCGGCCCTCTGGCCGGATTTGTGTGAGGAAGAACGCATGCGCGCCACCGTGATCCACGGACCCAACGACATCCGGATCGAAGAGGTGCCGGACCCGGCGGTCCAGCACCCGACGGACGTGGTGGTCCGGGTGGTGAACGCCTGCATCTGCGGCAGCGACCTGTGGGCCTACCGGGGGGTGGCGCAGCGGGTGGCCGGGCAGCGGATCGGGCACGAGTTCCTCGGCGTGGTCGAGGAGGTCGGCGCCGAGGTCCGGGGCTTCGCGAAGGGCGATCTGGTGGTGGCGCCCTTTGTCTGGTCGGACGGGGTCTGCGAGTTCTGCCGGGAGGGCCTGCAGACCTCCTGCCCGCACGGCGGGTTCTGGGGGCAGGTCGGCTCGGACGGCGGCCAGGGCGAGGCGGTGCGGGTGCCGTTCGCGGACGGGACGCTGGTGAAGCTGCCGAAGGAGGCGGCGGGCGACGAGAAGCTGCTGCCGGGGCTGCTGGCGCTGTCCGACGTGATGTCCACCGGCCATCACGCGGCGGTCTCCGCCCGGGTGCGTCCGGGTGTGACGGTCGCGGTGGTGGGCGACGGCGCCGTGGGCCTGTGCGGTGTGCTGGCGGCGCACCGGCTGGGTGCGGGCCGGATCATCGCGCTGGGCCGGCACCCCGCCCGGACCGAGCTGGCCCGGCGCTTCGGGGCGACCGACGTGGTGGCCGAGCGCGGGGACGCGGCGGTCGAGGCGGTGAAGGAGCTGACCGGCGGCCTGGGCGCGCACGCGGTGCTGGAGGCGGTCGGCACCGAGGAGTCGATGCGGACGGCGATCTCGATCGCCCGGGACGGTGGCTCGGTCGGTTACGTGGGTGTGCCGCACGGCGGCAGCGCGGGCGTCGATATCGGTCAGATGTTCGGCCGAAACGTTTCGCTGAACGGCGGCGTCGCGCCGGCCCGCGCGTACATCCCCGAGCTGCTGCCGGACGTGCTGTCCGGGGCCATCGAGCCCGGGCTCGTGTTCGACCGCACGGTGGACCTGGACGGGGTGCCGGACGGCTACCGGGCGATGGACGACCGTTCGGCGCTGAAGGTCCGCATCGCGTTCTGACGCGTCGTCAAAAGGGGTGGCACCGCTGGTCGGTGTCACCCCTTTCGCATGGGGCGGCGGCGCCTGGAAGTGGCGCGAGTGGCGGTTTTCAGCCAATTGGATAGTGCGAAGGGGTGAATGACTGACTGATCGCCGTGAACCCCTTTCGGGGCGGGCACGACGCTCCTAGCATTGCGCGGCGCGCACCGGACATGTGACACCCCTCACGTGCGATCGCCCCACTCGGGCGACGCTACGCATCCGAAGGAGTGAGGAGACAGAGTGGATTCGCCGCCGATCACCACTTCGCCTACGGAAGTCCAACTCATCGACGACAGCGAGGAGTTCCGTACCCTGCGGAGCTCGTTCCGGAGCTTCGCCTTCCCGGTCACCATCGGCTTCGTGCTCTGGTACCTGCTCTACGTCCTGCTCTCCTGCTACGCGCCCGGCTTGATGGGCGCCAAGGTCCTCGGGCACGTCAACGTGGCCCTGGTGCTCGGGCTGCTGCAGTTCGGCACCACCTTCGCCATCGCCGCCTGGTACGCCCGATACGCGGACCGGCGGATCGACCCACCCGCCGCCGCGATCCGCGAGGCCCACGGTGCCGTCGTCCACGCTCCCCGGGAGTCCGCCGAATGATCGTGCTCGCCAGCTCCGCCACCGAGCACCGCGGCCTGACCATGACCCTGTTCGGACTCTTCGTGGTGGCCACCCTGGTCATCACCGTCCGGGCCGGGCGGCAGAACCGCAGCGCCTCCGACTTCTACGCCGGCGGCCGCGGCTTCACCGGCTTCCAGAACGGTCTGGCCATCTCCGGCGACTACATGTCCGCCGCCTCCTTCCTCGGCATCGCCGGGCTGATCGCGCTCAACGGCTATGACGGCTTCCTCTACTCGATCGGCTTCCTGGTGGCCTGGCTGGTCGCGCTGCTGCTGATCGCCGAGCCGCTGCGCAACTCCGGCCGGTTCACCATGGCGGACGTGCTCGCGTTCCGGATGCGCCAGCGCCCGGTGCGCACCGCGGCCGGGGTTTCCACCATCGTGGTGTCGATCTTCTACCTGCTCGCCCAGATGGTCGGCGCCGGGGCGCTGGTGGCCCTGCTGCTGGGTGTCACCGGGGAGGGCGCCAAGCGCTGGACCATCCTCGCGGTGGGCGCGCTGATGATCGTCTACGTGGTGATAGGGGGCATGAAGGGCACCACGTGGGTGCAGATCGTCAAGGCGGTGCTGCTGATCGTCGGCGCCGCGCTGATGACCGTCCTGGTGCTCGCCAAGTACCACTTCAACCCCTCGGAGCTGCTCGGCGCGGCCGCCTCCGCGAGCGGCAAGGGCACGGCCTTCCTCGAACCCGGGCTGAAGTACGGGGCCAGCGACACCTCCAAGCTCGACTTCATCAGCCTGGGGATCGCGCTGGTGCTCGGCACCGCCGGTCTGCCGCACATCCTGGTCCGGTTCTACACCGTCCCCACCGCCAAGGCGGCCCGGAAGTCGGTGCTCTGGGCGATCGGCATCATCGGCGTCTTCTACCTGATGACCCTGGCGCTCGGCTTCGGCGCGGCGGCGCTGGTCGGCCGCAGCGGAATGGTGGCCGTCGAGGGCAAGACGCCGTCCGGGAACACCGCGGCGCCGCTGCTCGCCGAACAGCTCGGCGGCGGCTCCGGGACCACCGGTGGGGCGATCATGCTCGCGGTGATCTCGGCGGTGGCCTTCGCCACCATCCTCGCGGTGGTCGCCGGGCTCACCCTGGCCTCCTCGGCCTCCTTCGCCCATGACCTGTACGCCAACGTGATCCGGCGCGGGAAGGCCGGCGAGAAGGAGGAGGTGCTGTCGGCGAAGTGGGCCGCCGTCGGGATCGGCGCGGTCGCCATCGTGCTCAGCCTCTACGCGGGCAAGCTCAGCACCGCGGCCCTGGTCGCGCTGGCCTTCGCGGTGGCCGCTTCGGCGAACCTGCCGACCCTGCTCTACTCGCTGTTCTGGAAGCGCTTCACCACCACCGGCGCGGTCAGCTCGGTCTACGCGGGTCTGATCTCCTCGGTGGTGCTGGTGGTGTTCTCCCCGGTGCTGTCCGGGGGCAAGAACTCCCTCTTCCCGAACACCGACTTCCACTGGTTCCCGCTGGAGAACCCCGGCCTGGTCTCCATCCCGATCGGCTTCCTGGCCGGCTGGCTGGGCACCCTGCTGTCCAAGGAGCGACCCGACCCGGCGAAGTACGCTGAACTGGAGGTCCGCTCGCTCACCGGGCTGGGCGCCCACTGATCGTCCCGTGATGACTATGCTGGCCCGGCCCCCGCCGCGACGGTGGCCGGGCCGGCCGTATTTCGGGAAGGGACGCACGTGCTGCTCGACACCTTCGGACGACAGGCCGTCGACCTGCGGGTCTCCCTGACCGACCGGTGCAACCTCCGCTGCACCTACTGCATGCCGGAGGAAGGCCTGCAGTGGCTGGCCAAGCCCGATCTGCTGACCGACGAGGAGATCGTCCGGCTGGTCGGCCTGGCCGTACGGGACCTGGGCGTGCGCGAGGTCCGCTTCACCGGCGGCGAGCCGCTGCTGCGTCCCGGGCTGGTCGCCATCGTGGCCGCCTGCTCGGAGCTGGAGCCGCGCCCCGAGCTGTCGCTGACCACCAACGGCATCGGACTGGCCCGCACCGCGACGGCACTGCACGAGGCCGGGCTCGACCGGGTCAACGTCTCGCTGGACACCCTCGACCCCGAGGTGTTCCTCACGCTCACCCGCCGCCGTCGCCACCAGGACGTGCTGGACGGGCTGGCCGCGGCCGAGGCGGCCGGGCTGGCCCCGGTGAAGCTGAACGCGGTGCTGATGCGCGGGGTCAACGACCACGAGGCGGCCGACCTGCTGGCCTGGTGCCTGGAGCGGGGCTACGAGCTGCGCTTCATCGAGCAGATGCCGCTGGACGCCCAGCACGGCTGGGACCGTTCGTCGATGGTCACCGCGGCGGAGATCCTGGACCTGCTGGCCGCCCGCTTCACCCTCACCCCGGAGCCGTCCGCGGGCCGGGGCGCGGCGCCCGCCGAGCGCTGGTCGGTGGATGGCGGGCCGGGCCGGGTCGGCGTGATCGCCTCGGTCACCAGGCCGTTCTGCCGGGCCTGCGACCGGACCCGGCTGACCGCCGACGGGCAGGTGCGCAACTGCCTGTTCGCGACCGGGGAGACCGACCTGCGCACCGCGCTGCGCTCGGGGGCGGACGACGCGGAGCTGGCCGCGCTGTGGCGGGCGGCGATGTGGGGCAAGAAGGCCGGGGCCGGGATCGACGACCCGGAGTTCCACCAGCCCGAGCGGCCGATGTCGGCGATCGGGGGCTAAGGTACGTCCGACGATTCCCGCCGGGCGCGAATCGTCGGACACGCTCTAACCCGGCTGCTCGGTCCCGGGCCCCTCAGGGGTCTTGGGGTAGTCGGCGAAGGCGACGACCTCCTTGAGGAAGCCGCGCACGCCCAGGAACTGGGACAGGTGCTCGCGGTGCTCCTCGCAGGCCAGCCAGGTCTTGCGGCGGTCCGGGGTGTGCAGCTTGGGGTTGTTCCACACCAGCACCCAGTGAGCGTCCGCCCGGCAGCCCTTGGCGGAGCAGATCGGCGTCTGCGGCGTGTCCATCGGGGTCGTCCTCGGTGCTCGGCGGGTCGATCGTCGCCGTCAGTCTTTCACGTGGCCTCGGCCCGTCCGGATCCGGGCATGGCGACGCCGGGCAGCCACGGGGGGAGCCGCCCGGCGTCGGTCTGTCGCTCCGACGGGGGATGCGGAGCGCGTACGCAGTATGTCACGCCGAGACCCCCGGATGGGGAGGTCTTGCATGATTAATCTGAGCTTCTTTTGAGCTTTCACCGAGCCGATTCCGGCTCAACCCCCACGAATCGGGCGGTCAGTTCGCGTCCTGTGAAGTTTCGCTGCCGGGGGTCTTTGCATGTCCTGTACCAGTCGACGCACCAGCCCCACCCGTACCACCGGGGCCGAGCATCAGCGGGGTGTCGTGCGGGATGTCGAAGGCGCTCGGCAGACCCGGCGCCCGCTCCCGGCCCGCGTTGGCGATCAGCACCGCGAAGTACGGCAGCAGCACGCCGCCCGCCAGCGCGGCGAGGGCCAGCCACCGCTGGACGTCCCACAGCACCACCGCGAGCAGCACGCAGAGCGTGCGGATCAGCATCGAGATGACGTAACGGCGCTGACGCCCCCGGACGTCCTCGCTGAGGCTGCTGCGAGCCCCCGTGATCCGGTAGACGTGCCCGCCGTCGGCGCTCTTGCCCATGTGTCCTACCGCCCTCGTCCACGCACCCGCGCGCCGTGCCGCGCGGCCTCCTCACGGTACGCCCGGGCGCCGGGCACGACGAGACCGGGTGGGCGGGGCCCACCCGGTCGGGCGTGATAGGGGAGCCGTCCGGCCGCAGGTGGGTCTACAGGTGGGGTCTAGGAGCGGCGGGAGAGGTACTGCGGGGGGACGGCGTCGGTGAGCCAGACGCCGTTCTCGCTGAGCCGGAACTCGTGGCCGGCCGCCGCCATCGCGGCCGCGTTCACGGTCAGCACCACCGGGCGGCCGTGCCGGGCGCCGACCCGGGTCGCGGTCTCGGTGTCCGCCGACAGGTGCACGTCCTGGCGGGCCATCGGGCGCAGGCCCTCGCGGAAGATCGACGCCAGGTGGCGGTCGGCGGTGCCGTGGTACAGCACGTGGGGCGGCTCGGTGGCGGTCAGACCGAGGTCGACCGCCACCGTGTGGCCCTGGTTGGCGCGGATCGAGAGACCGTCCGGCGAGTAGCCGAACCGGCGCTTGTTGTTGGCGGCCACGACGTGGTCCAACTCGGCCCGGGTGACCGGTCTGCCCCTCGCCGCGAGGGCGGCGAGCAGGGCGTCGACCCGCACCCAGCCGGACCCGTCCAGCGTGACCCCCACCAGCCCCGGCTCGTGCCGCAGGATGCGCGACAGCATCTTGCTCGTCCTGACCAGCCGCTTCTCGTCCATCATGTCTCTCGTATCCCCCCGTTGGTCAGTGGCTATGAGGCCTGGCTGACCGAACTCATGTTGAAGTCCGCGACACGCACGGGTGGCATCGCGGTGCGGGTGAACCAGTCGTTCCACTCGCGGGGCAGGCAGTGGACCGTGCGGCCCACCTCGGTGATCCGGCCGAGCAGGTCGACCGGGGACTCGTTGAACCGGAAGTTGTTGACCGCGCCGACCACCTCGCCGTTCTCCACCAGGTACACGCCGTCCCGGGTGAGGCCGGTGAGCAGCAGTGTCGCCGGGTCCACCTCACGGATGTACCAGAGGCAGGTGAGCAGCAGGCCGCGCTCGGTGCGGGCGATCATCTCGTCCAGGGTCGGCGCGGACTCCTGGCCGGCCGTCTCCAGCACCAGGTTGTCGATCGCCGGGCGCAGCGGCAGGCCGGTGAGGCCGGCTGCGTGGCGGCTGGTGATCAGCTCGGCCAGCACGCCCTCGCGGATCCACTCGGTGGCGGTGATCGGCTCGCCGTTGTCGAAGACCGAGACGTCGCCGGCGCTGCGGTGCGCCAGCACGAACGGGACGGCTTCCAGGCCCTCCTCGTGCGGGTCGGAGCGCAGCGTCAGCGGCAGGCCGGCGAGCTTGTCGCCGATCCGGGTGCCGCCGCCGGGCTTGGAGAAGACGGTGCGGCCCTCGTGGGCGTCGCGGCCGCCGGAGGACCAGCTGAGGTAGACCATCAGGTCGGCCACGGCCGAGGGCGGCAGCAGAGTCTCGTACCGCCCGGCCGGCAGGTCGATCTTGCGGGCGCCCCAGCCGAGGCGCTTGGTCAGCTCGGTGTGCAGGGCCTCCACGTCGATGTCCTCGAAGTCCTGGGTGGCGGCGCCGACCCAGGCGGAGCCGGACAGGTCGGCGGTCTTGGCGTTGATCTCGACCGTGCCGGTGGCCTGGTCGTGGCGCAGCCGCAGGCCGGTGGAGCTGCCCAGGTAGCTGGTGGTGATCTCGTGCCGGGCGAAGCCGTACAGCAGCTCGCCCTGCGCGGCGGCGCGGGCGAAGGCCTCGCCGAGGGCCGGGCCGAAGGCGTCGAACACCTCGATCGAGGTCTCCGCGGGCGGCTGGGTGAAGTGCGGGGAAGGCGGCTGGTCGGCGACCAGCGGCTGGGCGTCCTCGGCCGGGCCGGCCGCGCGGGCGGCCGCCTCGGCGGCCCGGACCAGGTCCTCGACGTCCTCGGCGGTGACGGCCTCGCGGGAGACCACGCCGGAGGCGGTGCCCTCGGCGCCGGCCACGGTGGCGATCACGGTGAGGCTGCGGCTGCGGGTGACCCCGTTGGTGGTCAGCGCGCCTCCGGGTTTGTTTCCAGGGGCGGCCCAGCGCAGGTTGGCGGTGGACTCCTCGTCGGCGATCACCACGCAGCCGTCGGCGCGGGAGAGAGCGAGTGCCAGCTCGATGAGTTCGTGGGGCTGCGTCGCGGTCATCAGTGACCCGCCTCCTGCTGGGTGTTGAGCACGTTGACGTTGCGGAACAGCGCCGACGGGCAGCCGTGGCTGACCGCCGCGATCTGGCCGGGCTGCGCCTTGCCGCAGTTGAAGGCACCGCCGAGCACGTAGGTCTGCGGGCCGCCGACCGCCGCCATCGAGCCCCAGAAGTCGGTGGTGGTGGCCTGGTAGGCGAAGTCCTTGACCTGGCCGGCGAGTTCGCCGTTCTTGATGGCGTAGGCGCGTTGCCCCGTGAACTGGAAGTTGTACCTCTGCATGTCGATCGACCACGAACGATCGCCGACGATGTACAGGCCGTTCTCCACCCCGGCGAACAGGGCCTCGGTGTCCGGACCGTCGGCGGCGGGCCGGAGCGAGACGTTGGCCATCCGCTGCACCGGGACGTGCGCCGGGGAGTCCGCGAAGGCGCAGCCGTTGGAGCGCTCGAAGCCCTTCAACTTGGCCATGCTGCGGTCGAGTTGGTAGCCGACCAGGACCCCGTCCTTGATCAGGTCCCAGGACTGGGTGGCCACGCCCTCGTCGTCGTAGCCGATGGTGGACAGGCCGTGCTCGGCGGTGCGGTCGCCGGTGACGTGCATCAGCTCGGAGCCGTACTTGAGGGTGCCGAGCTGGTCGAAGGTGGCGAAGGAGGTGCCGGCGTAGGCGGCCTCGTAGCCGAGCGCGCGGTCCAGCTCGGTGGCGTGGCCGATCGACTCGTGGATGGTCAGCCAGAGGTTGGACGGGTCGATGACCAGGTCGTAGCGGCCCGCCTCGACGCTCGGGGCCTTCATCTTCTCGGCCAGCAGGACGGGCAGTTCGGCGATCTCCGCGTCCCAGTCCCACGCGCCGCCGGTCAGGCTCCGCCCATCGGGGGACGACCCCCGGACCCCCGTGAGGAATTCGTAGCCGAGGCCGACCGGCGGGGCCAGGGTGCGCATCGAGTCGAAGGCGCCGGTGCGCTCGTCGACCGAGGTGGCCTCCAGGTCGGAGTAGAGCCGGATCCGCTGCTGGGTCGTCATGGTGCCCGCGGTGTCCGCGTAGAACTTGTTCTCCTGGACGGTCAGCAGGGCCGCCCGGACGTGCGAGACGCCCTGGGCGGCCAGCAGTCGGGAGCTGCGTTCGGCGAGCAGGGCGGTCTTCTCCGCGTCCGACACCTCGAAGGGGTTGACCTCGTACGCGGAGACCCAGGTGACGTCCCGGTGGACGGGCTCGTCGGCCAGCTCGACCCGCTCGGTGGAGCCGGCCGCCCGGCTGATCCCGCTGGAGAGCCGGGCCACCGCGACGGCCCGGGCGGCGACCTCCGCAGCGGCCTCGGCAGTCAGGTCCACCCCCGCGGCGAAGCCCCACGAGCCGTCCAGCAGGACGCGGACGGCGAAGCCCAGCTGCACGCTGTCGGAGGTGCCCGCCGGACGGGCGTCGCGCAGCCGCCAGGAGGCGCTGCGGACCCGCTCCAGCCGGAAGTCGGCGTGGCTCGCGCCGAGCTCACGGGCCCGGGTGAGGGCGGCGTCGGCGAGGGTGCGCAGCGGGAGGGCGAGGAACAGCGGGTCGACGGCGCGTCCGTGCGGGGTGCCTGCGCTGTCGGCCGGAGGGATCGGAGGCAATCGGGCTCCCAGGTCGCGGAGGGTGACGGTGCGGGTGCCCACAGGGACGCCCGCACCGCATCATTTCCCGTCCACAGGGTTTCCGGCCAGCGCATTTCGCCCGGTGCGCCGAGGTTTCGGCCGGCGGCGTTCTTCGCTCGCCGCCGGGGCGGACCGTCAGGAGACGGAGTCCCACCAGCCGTCCAGCTCCGGCGGGTTGTCCACGTCGACCCGCTCGCCGGGGCGCGGCACGGCCAGCGGGACGGCCTGGGCCTTGGCCTCCTTGAGCAGCCGCTCGACCGGCTCGGCCCACGGGTGCAGGCCCAGGTTGAAGGTGCACCAGTGGACCGGCACCAGCAGCCCGGCCCTGAGGTCGCGGTGGGCGAGGACGGCGTCCTCGGGGGTCATGTGGATGTCGGCCCAGGCCGCGTCGTAGGCGCCGATCTGCACCAGGGCGGCGTCGAAGGGGCCGTGCTGCTCGCCGATCCGGCCGTAGCCCTCGAAGTAACCGGAGTCGCCGGTGTAGAACACCTTGCGGGTGGGGCCGGCGATCACCCAGGAGCCCCACAGGGTGGTGTTGCGGGTGAGGCCGCGGCCGGAGAAGTGGTGCGCGGAGGTGAGGGTGAGCACCAGCTCGCCCAGGGTGCAGGTCTCGTCCCAGTCCAGCTCGATGATCCGGTGCTCCGGCACGCCCCAGCGGCGCAGGTGGCCGCCGATGCCGAGCGGCACCGCGAAGGGCGCGGACTGGCTGCGCACCAGGCGCTTGACGGTCGCCATGTCGAGGTGGTCGTAGTGGTCGTGCGAGATCAGCACGACGTCGACCGGCGGCAGCTCCTCCAGCTCGACCGGCACCGGGTGCAGCCGCTTGGGGCCGACGTGCGCGGCGGGGGAGCAGCGGTCGCTCCAGATCGGGTCGAGCAGGACGCGGGAGCCCTCGATCTCCACCAGCGCGGAGGCGTGCCCGTACCAGGTGATCTCCACGCCCTCGGCGGCCGGGCCGGTCGCGGCTGCGGGGCGGACGGTGGGCACCGGGTGGGCGGGGACGCGGCCGGCCCGGTCGAACAGCATCCGGCGGACGGTCGCAGGGTCGACACCGGGGGCGTCGGCGGCGCGGGCGAGGGTCGAGGGCGCGTTGTGGAAGACACCGTCGCGGTACTGCGGGGAGTTGCGAACCCGCTCCTCGCGCTCGCCGTCCGGGCGGCGCCCGAACGCCGCGGGCAGGTCGCGCAGCGACCAGGCGGCCGCGCCCAGGCCCGCCGCCAGGGCGGTCAGGGCGAGCAGTCGTCCGCGTCGGTGGGTGCTCCCGGGCCGTGCCTTGGTCATGCGCCCTGCCTTCGTTCCTCGCCGGGACTGTTCGGGGAAGGGTACGGCCAATCCCGGGTCGGCCGACACCGAGGGGGCAACGGGTGCGTCGGTCCGTGTTGTTCCCGCGCGGTCACCCCGATCGCGGCGGGCGCTCCGGCCTGCGGGGACCCGACGACGGGCACCGGACGCTGCGGGTACGGATTGTCGGATTGCGACAGTTCCTCCGGTGCGGCGCTGTGGGAGCCCGATGCGCCCGCTCCGCCGACCGCCCGATAGCGTCACACTGCGTACGCAATCCGACGTACGTGCTCACACACGGAGAGAGGTGGATCGTTGAGCCGCTCGGTTCTCGTCACCGGAGGAAACCGGGGCATCGGCCTCGCGATCGCCCAGGCCTTCGCCGAAGCGGGCGACAAGGTGGCCATCACCAGCCGCTCGGGTGAGGTGCCCGAGGCCCTGGCGAAGTACGACGTCCTCGCGGTGCGCTGCGACATCACGGACGCCGCCCAGGTCGACGCCGCCTTCACCGAGATCGAGCAGAAGCACGGCGCGGTCGAGGTGCTGGTCGCCAACGCGGGCATCACCAACGACACCCTGCTGCTGCGGATGTCCGAGGAGGACTTCACGTCCGTCCTGGACACCAACCTGACCGGCGCCTTCCGGGTGGTCAAGCGCGCGTCGAAGCTGATGATGCGCGCCAAGAAGGGCCGCGTGGTGCTGATCTCCTCCGTGGTGGGCCTGTCCGGCTCGCCGGGCCAGGCCAACTACGCCGCCTCCAAGGCCGGCCTGGTCGGTTTCGCCCGGTCGCTGGCGCGCGAGCTCGGCCCGCGCAACATCACCGTCAACGTGGTGGCCCCCGGCTTCGTGGACACCGACATGACCGCGGTGCTCAGCGACGAGCGCCGTAAGGAGATCGTCTCCGGCGTGCCGCTGGGCCGCTACGCGGCGCCCGCCGAGGTCGCCTCCACCGTGCGGTTCCTCGGGTCGGACGAGGCCGCGTACATCACCGGAGCCGTCATTCCCGTCGACGGCGGATTGGGCATGGGTCACTGATCATGAGTGGAATCCTCGAAGGCAAGCGGATCCTGGTCACCGGCGTGCTGATGGAGTCCTCCATCGCATTCCACACCGCCAAGCTCGCGCAGGAGCAGGGCGCGGAGATCATCCTCACCGCCTTCCCGCGCCCGAGCCTGACCGAGCGGATCGCCAAGAAGCTGCCGAAGCCGGTCAAGGTGCTGTCGCTGGACGTCTCCAGCCCGGAGGACCTGGCGGGCATCGCGGACCAGGTCCGCGAGACCCTGCCGACCCTGGACGGCATCGTCCACTCGATCGGCTTCGCGCCGCAGGACGCGCTGGGCGGCAACTTCCTGGACACCCCGTGGGAGTCCGTGGCCACCGCGATGCACGTCTCGGCGTACTCGCTGAAGTCGCTGACCATGGCGCTGCTGCCGCTGATGCAGGACGGCGGCTCGGTGGTCGGCCTGACCTTCGACGCCCAGTTCGCCTGGCCGCAGTACGACTGGATGGGCCCGGCCAAGGCCGCCCTGGAGTCGACCAGCCGCTACCTGGCGCGCTACCTGGGCCCGCGGGACATCCGCTGCAACCTGGTCTCGGCCGGTCCGCTCGGCTCGATGGCCGCCAAGTCCATCCCGGGCTTCGGCGACCTGGCCGACACCTGGAACCACCGCTCCCCGCTGAAGTGGGACATGAGCGACCCGGAGCCGACCGGCCGCGCCGTCGTCGCGCTGCTGTCGGACTGGTTCCCGAAGACCACCGGCGAGATCATCCACGTCGACGGCGGTGTGCACGCCATCGGCGCCTGATCCGCTGAAACCGCCGCTGCCCGGTACCCCCTCCGCGGGGGTGCCGGGCAGCGGCGTTTCTGCAGGTCCTAGGCCTCGGTGGGCCCGCACGCGCCGATCGCGCGGCCGGCCTCGATCGAGGCGCGCGGGGCGTCGCCGGCCCGGATGGCGTCCAGGATGGTGTCGTGGCCGATGTAGCGCTCGGCGATCAGCTCGGGGCCGACGTCGTTGCGCAGGTGTGCGCGGGTGACCTCGCCGAGGTCGGCGTAGACGGCGAGCAGCACGTCGTTGTGGGCGGCGGCGACCACGGCCTGGTGGAAGGCGGCGTCGGCCTGGACGAAGTCCTCGGCGCCGCCGGAGTGCCAGGCGGCCTCACGGCGGCCGAGCGCGGCGTCCAGCAGCTCCAGGTCGCGCGCGGTGCGGCGGAGCGCGGCCAGGCCCGCCGCGGAGGTCTCCAGCGCCGTCCGCAGCTCGGCGACCTGGGCCTGGTCGGCGTCGGCGAAGCGGCGGTGCATCACCCCGGCCAGCTCGCTGGTGGCGAGCACGTAGGTGCCGGAGCCCTGCCGGATGTCGAGCAGCCCGTTGTGGGCGAGGGCGCGGACGGCCTCGCGGACGGTGTTGCGGGCCACCCCGAGCTGTTCGACCAGCGCGGCCTCGGTGGGGATGCGCGAGCCGACGGGCCACTCCCCGGAGGTGATCTGGGCGCGCAGCTGCGCGATCACCTGGTCGGACAGCGGCGTGCGCCTCGGCGATGACAGCGCCACGGGGACTCCTTGCGGCTACGGGGTGGGTGGGGCCCTGGGGGAAGTGGCCGGTTGATGAACGGTCGGCACATCATGCCAATTCCAAGGTGCATCAATTCATCCCATCATTCTATGATGGCGCCTATGCCTCCCGCAGCAGACACCACCGCCGCCTCCCCACGAACCGAGGCCCGGCCGCAGACCGAGCGGCCCTCCGGCTCCGCCGAGTACCTCGGCTTGCTGTTCGCCGTCGCGATCGCCGCCGCCGCCTTCAACCTGCGCCCCGTGGTCACCAGCCTCGGGCCGCTGCTCGACCAGGTCCGCGGCGATCTCGGGATGAACCCGACGCTCGCCGGACTGCTCACCGCCGTCCCCTCGCTGTGCTTCGCGCTGTTCGGCTTCGCCGCGCCCGCGGCGGCCCGCCGGATCGGCCCGATCGCGGTGGTCACGGCCGGGATGGGTGCGATCACCGCGGGCGTGCTGGCCCGCTCCTTCGCCGGCGGCACCGCGGTGTTCCTGCTGCTGACCGCGCTCGCCCTGGCCGGTGTGGCGGTCTCCAACGTGCTGCTGCCGGTGGTGATCAAGCGGTACTTCCCGGAGAAGGTCGGTCCGATGATCGGCCTGTACTCCATGGCGCTGTCCGCCGGCACCGCGCTGGCCGCAGCCGTCACCGTGCCGCTGACCAGTGCGCTCGGCGGCGACTGGCGCTACGGCCTGGGCGTCTGGGCCGCGCTGGGCGCGCTCGCCCTGGTGCTCTGGCTGCCGGTGCTGATCGCCAAGCGCGAGCGCGGCGAGCGCGCCGACGGCGCCGCGGCCCCCGCCAGGCTGCCGATCACCCGCAGCCGTACGGCCTGGGCGTTGGCCTGCTTCTTCGGGCTCCAGGCCACCGGCGCGTACGTGGTGATGGGCTGGCTGCCGAAGATCTTCCAGGACTCCGGCATCGACAAGGGCACCTCCGGGGTGCTGCTCGCGGTCACCATGGTGATCGGCGTGCCGGTCTCCTTCGTGCTGCCCAACCTGGCCGCCCGGCGCGGCGACCAGCGGCTGTTCGTGGTGGTGCTGGCCTCCTGCGGCATCGCCGGGTACGCCGGTCTGGCGCTCGCCCCGGCCGGGGCGCCGTGGGTCTGGTCCGTCCTGGTGGGCCTGTCCAACTGCGCCTTCCCGCTGGTGCTGACCATGATCGGGCTGCGCGCCCGGACCGCGGGCGGGGTGGCCCAGCTGTCCGCCTTCGCCCAGGGCGTCGGCTACCTGATCTCCATCCCGGGACCGATCCTGATCGGCCGGATCTACCAGGTCACCGGCGAGTGGTACTGGCCGCTGGGCTTCCTGGCGCTGCTGCTGGTGCCGCAGATGCTGTTCGGCCTGCGTGCCGCGCGGGCCCGGCACATCGAGGACGAGGC
Source organism: Kitasatospora sp. NPDC018058 (assembly GCF_044327205.1). Classification (NCBI taxonomy): domain Bacteria; kingdom Bacillati; phylum Actinomycetota; class Actinomycetes; order Kitasatosporales; family Streptomycetaceae; genus Kitasatospora; species Kitasatospora sp. NPDC018058. Next base: position 299,252 of record NZ_JBIRFA010000008.1, read on the forward strand.
GGTCCACCCGGCCGAGAAGGTCAAGGCCTGACGGGGAAGGTCAAGGCTCGCCCAAGGCGGGAGGGCCGGGGACCGACGGGCGTGTTCGGGGTGGGAGAATTCCGGACATGCCCGTTCTCGACCCGAACCCCACCGACGGCCGCAAGCAGCTCGGCCGTATCGCCCTCGCCTTCGGTGCCATCGTGGTGCTGGTGGCGATCATCGCCACCGTCGCCGCCCAGATCGGCTGACCACCGCCCGTACCGCCGCCGTACCCCGGTGCCCGTTCATTCCGAGACGGCGGCCGGGTGGACGGGGCACGACGGCACCCGCCACCCCGGGGAGTGGCGGCGAGCGGGAGCGCCGCGCCCCCGGGCGGCTTTTCTGCCAAGCTTGCTGGGTATGAGCGCCGACACGCCCCGCAGGATCATCGTTCTCCGCCACGCCAAGGCCGACTGGCCGAACGGCGTGGACGACCATGAGCGGCCGCTGGCCGACCGGGGCCGCCACCAGGCCCCGGACGCCGGCCGCTGGATGGCCGACTCCGGGATCAACCCCGACTTCGTGCTCTGCTCCACCGCCCTGCGCACCCGCGAGACGTGGAAGCTGGCGGCACACGAACTGCCCAAGCGGACGCGCAAGACCGTGTACGAGGAGCGGATCTACGAGGCGAGCCCGGGCGAGATCATCGCCGTCCTCCATGAGACCCCGGAGGAGTACGTGGACGTGGTGCTGGTCGGCCACAACCCCGGGGTGCTGGGCCTGACCCAGGTGCTGGCCGGGGACGCGGGCGACCCCGACGCGCTGGACCGGCTGCGGCTGGGCGGCTTCCCGACGGCGGCGGTCGCGGTGCTCAGCTTCTCCGGCTCCTGGAAGGGCGTCGAGCCGGGCATGGCCGAGCTGGTCTCGTACCACACGCCGCAGGACTGACGGCCGGAACGTCGGCGAGGGGCGTGCGGATCGGATCCGCACGCCCCTCGCTCACGTCCGCAGGCCTCACTCGGTCGGGGTGCCGTCGTGCACGTCGGCGGCCTCGACCTCCTCACGGGTGATGCCCAGCAGGTAGAGCACGGTGTCCAGGAACGGCACGTTCACCGCGGTGTCGGCGGCCTCGCGCACCACCGGCTTGGCGTTGAAGGCCACCCCGAGCCCGGCCGCGTTCAGCATGTCCAGGTCGTTGGCGCCGTCGCCGATCGCCACCGTCTGCTCCAGCGGCACCTTCGCCTGCTCGGCGAAGCGGGCCAGCCAGCGGGCCTTGCCGGCCCGGTCCACGATCTCGCCGACCACCCGGCCGGTGAACTTCCCGTCCACCACCTCCAGGGTGTTGGCGGCCGCGAAGTCCAGCCCCAGCAGCTCCACCAGGTGGTCGGTGACCTGCGTGAACCCGCCGGAGACCACCGCGACCTGGAAGCCCAGCCGCTGCAGGGTACGGATCAGGGTGCGTGCGCCCGGGGTGAGCCGGACCTCCTCGCGGACCTTGTCGGTCACCGAGGCGTCCAGCCCCGCCAGCAGCGCCACCCGGGCGCGCAGCGACTCGGCGAAGTCCAGCTCGCCGCGCATCGCCGCCGCCGTCACCTCGGCGACCTGCTCCTCACAGCCCGCGTGGGCGGCGAACAGCTCGATCACCTCGTCCTGGATGAGCGTGGAGTCCACGTCCATCACCACCAGGCGCTTGGCGCGGCGCTCCAGTCCGGCCGCCACCACCGCGACGTCCACCCGCTGGGTGGCCGCCTCCTGGGCCAGCTCGGCCCGCAGCTCCTCGGTGGCGACACCGGAGACGGCCAGTTCGACCGCGGTCACCGGGTACTTGGCGAGTCGGAAGACACGGTCGATGTTGCCGCCGGCCGCGGTGATCCGGGAGGTCAGCGCGGAGACGGCGGAGGCGGTCAGCGGGTTGCCGAGCACCGTCACGTGCGAACGGCCCTCGCGGCGCGGCCGGTTGTCGCCGATTCCGGAGAGGATCTCGGCCTGCAGCTTCTGCTCGTCCGCCCAGCGGTGCACGGTGGCCCGCAGGCCGCCCTCGGCGCCGGGCGCGTGGGGCGGGGTGACCAGGGCGCACAGCGTGATGCGGCCACGGGTGACGACCTGCTCGATGTCGATCACGTCGACGCCGAAGCCGGCCAGGGTGGCGAAGAGGCCGGCGGTGATGCCGGGGCGGTCCTTGCCGAACACCTTGACGAGCAGGGTGCGCTCGTCCGCGGTCCGGGGCTGGGCGGCGGGGAGGGGCTCAGCGGCCAAGGGCGATGCGTTCATGGTGAGTCCCACGCTACCCGTCGGCCCTTGAGGGGCGGGTACCCGTCCCACCTCGCGGGACACGGGTGCGCCCGGGCTCCGGTAGCAGCCTGGTCACAGTCACCCGGGGTGACTTTCATCGGCGGTCGGCGGGCTGGAATGATTCCCCCCGTCAGTCAGAGGAACAGAGCACCCCCGGCCGGGGGCCACAATTCGGGGGAACCGAGAGAGCGGGGCAGGCGCGCAGTGCCGCAACTCGTCATTGAGATCAACGGACAGCAGCGGACTCTGGAGCCCGGGCGGTCCTACACCATCGGGCGCAACCCGCAGTCGGACTTCACGTTCGACGACGCCAGGGTCTCCTGGCAGCACGGGACCATGAGCTTCAACGGTAGCGGTTGGCTGCTGGACGACCACGGCAGCACCAACGGAACGTACGTGGCCGGAGCCCGCACCATGCAGGCCCCGCTGTTCCCCGGTGCCGTGGTCAACCTGGGCAACCCGGAGAACGGTCCCCGCCTCGCCTTCTCGGCACCCGTGGTCGCGGCCGCCCCGCAGCCGTCCCCGGTGCACGACGCCGCCACCGCCCGCGGCCCCGTCCCGACGCCCCACCAGCCCGGGCCGCAGCAGGCCTGGCCGGGGCAGGACCCGTACCAGCAGCAGGCCTGGCCGGGCCAGCAGCAGCCGCCGCAGCCGTTCGTGCCGCAGCAGCAGGCGCCGCAGTACACGCCGCAGCCCCAGCCGCCGCAGCACGACGGCTTCCCGCAGCAGCAGGGCTTCCAGGCCCCGCCGCAGCACGGCGGTGGCGCCCCGCAGCCCACGATGATCCGCAACCTGACGGCCGCCATGCGCACCGTCAGGATCGGCCGTGCGCTGGACAACGACGTCGTGGTGTCCGACCTCCAGGTCTCCCGTCACCACGCCGAGCTGCGCCAGCTGCCGGACGGCCGCTACGAGATCATCGACCTCGGCAGCCACAACGGCATCTTCCTCAACGGCCAGCGGGTGCAGCGTCAGCTGATGGGCCCGCAGGACCGGCTGACCGTCGGCCACTCCGGTTTCGTCCTGGTCGGCGACCAGCTGCAGGAGTTCGTCGACACCGGCGCGGTCTCCTTCTCCGCCCGCCATCTGACCGTCGAGGTCGAGCACAAGGGCGGCAAGAAGGTCCTGCTCAACGACGTCAGCTTCGGCCTCCCGGAGAAGTCCCTGGTCGCGGTCATCGGCCCGTCCGGCTCCGGCAAGTCGACCCTGCTGCGCGCCCTCACCGGCTACCGCCCGGCCGACCGCGGCGAGGTGCTGTACGACGGCCGCAACCTCTACAAGCAGTTCGCCGAACTGCGCTCCCGCATCGGCCTGGTGCCGCAGTCGGAGATCCTGCACCGCGAGCTCACCGTTCGAAAGGGCCTCAAGTACGCGGCCCGGCTGCGCTTCCCCGGTGACACCGAGGCGAAGGAGCGCGACGCCCGGATCGACGAGGTGCTGTACGAGCTGCGCCTGGACAAGCGCGCCGACAACAAGATCACCGCGCTCTCCGGTGGTCAGCAGAAGCGCGTCTCGGTCGCCCTGGAGCTGCTCACCAAGCCCTCGCTGATCTTCCTGGACGAGCCCACCTCCGGCCTCGACCCGGGCATGGACCGCGAGGTCATGCAGATGCTGCGCGGTCTGGCCGACGACGGCCGCACGATCCTGGTCGTCACCCACTCGGTGGCCGAACTGGCGCTCTGCGACCGGCTGCTGGTGATGGCGCCGGGCGGTTCGGTGGCCTACTTCGGCCCGCCGGACGAGGCGCTGCACTTCTTCGGGTACGAGACCTGGGCGGACGTCTTCCAGGCCTTCGAGAACTACCCGGACCACGACTGGGCCGGCCGCTACCGCGGTTCGGTGCACTACCAGCAGTACTCCGCCCCGACCGTCGACGCGGGCGAGGTGCAGCACGTCCAGGTCGCCCAGGAGGCCGTCCGCCCGCCCAAGCCGCAGAGCTGGGGCTCGCAGCTGTGGACCCTGATGCGCCGCTACATGTCGGTGCTCGCCTCGGACCGCGGCTTCCTGGCGCTTTCGGTGCTGCTGCCCGCGGTCATCGGCGTGGTCAGCGTGCTGATGCCGAACGAGCCCGGGCTGGCACCGAACCCGAAGAGTCCGGCGGGGCTCAACTCCGGAGCCGGGCCGATCATCATGATCATGGCGATCGGCGCCTGCTTCTCCGGTGCGGCCAACTCAGTCCGCGAATTGATCAAGGAACGGGCGATCTACGAGCGAGAACGGGCCACCGGCCTCTCCCGCTCGGCGTACATGATGTCCAAGGTCATCGTGCTGGGCTTCTTCAGCGTGATCCAGGGCGCGATCATCTCCGCCGTCGGCTACCTGCCGCGCAAGCTGCCCGAGCACGGCGGCCTGCTGGTGAAGAACCTGCCGATCATCGAGATGACCGGCGGCATGATCCTGCTCAGCTTCGCCGCGATGATGTTCGGCCTGATGATCTCCGCGCTGGTCAAGACCGCCGAGAAGACCATGCCGCTGCTGGTCATGTTCGCGATCGTCCAGGTCGTCTTCACCGGCTGCCTCTTCCAGATCTTCGGCAAGCCCGGCCTGGAGCAGGTCGGCTGGCTGATGCCCGCCCGCTGGGGCACCGGCATGGTGGCCACCACGCTCGACCTGTCGCACCTCCTGGGCCCCTGGAACAAGGACTTCCAGCACCCGAACTACGACCCGCTGTGGAAGCACAGCGTCGCCCAGTGGTCGATCGATGCGGGCGTGCTGGTCGTGATGTCGATCATCATCGGCGTCATCGTGACGAGGCTTCAGCGTCGGCACGAGCCGGAGGTCATGCAGAAGGGCTGACGCCCTTGGCCACTGCTCGGATGAGGGGCGGCTCTCCCACGGGGGAGAGCCGCCCCTCATTTGTTCCGGGCCCATCGGCCCTGTTCCGGGCCCATCGGCCTAGGTCCGCGGACCTGCGTCCCGCGCGGCCGCGGACGGACGCGGGGGCGGTCGGCCCGGCGGTAGGTTGGCGGTATGCCCAGCGCGTACAGCGACCACCGGTCCTCGGCCGCTCCCCTTCCCGATGGCCGGATACCGGTCGGCCGTCTGCACGACGGCCTGCTGCCGGCCTGTGATCCGTGTCTGGCCGGCATCGAGGCCGTCAGCCAGGCGCTGCTCGCGATGAGCCGGCACCTGGAGGTCCGCGAGGTGCTGCGCCGGATCACGGCCTCCGCCCGGGACCTGCTCGGCGCCGAGTACGCGGCCCTGGGCGTGCCGGACGACCACGGCGGCTTCGCCCAGTTCGTCGTCGACGGCATCACCGACGAGCAGTGGCGGGCGATCGGCCCGCTGCCCCGCCAGCACGGCGTGCTCGCCGAACTGCTGCACGAGACCGGCCCCACCCGCCTCGCCGACGTCCGCAGGGCCCCCGCCTTCGAGGGCTGGCCGGCCGCCCACCCCGAGATGGACGCCTTCCTCGGCATGCCCGTCCTGGACAGCGAGGCCGCCGAGGACGAGCCCCGGGTGATGGGCGTCATCTTCCTCGCCAACAAGCGCGGCGGCGGCCTGTTCACCGACCACGACGAGGAACTGCTGCGGATCCTCGCCGCCCACGCCGCCCTCGCCCTCTCCAACGCCCGCCTGTACGAACGCAGCCGCGAACTCACCCTGGCCGGCGAGCGCGCCCGGATCGCCCACGACCTGCACGACGCCGTCTCGCAGAAGCTCTTCTCGCTGCGCCTGACCGCCAAGGCCGCCGCCAAGCTCGTCGACCGCGACCCGGCCCGCGCCCGGGCCGAACTCGCCGAGGTCGCCCGGCTCGCCGCCGAGGCCGCCGACGAACTGCGCGCCGTCGTGGTCGAACTGCGCCCCGCCGCCTTGGAGGAGGACGGGCTGAGCGCCACCCTCGCCTCCCAGGTCCAGGTCCTCGACCGGGCCCACACCGCCGACGTCGCCTTCGCCGCCGACGGCGTGCGCGCGCTCCCGCCCGCGCAGGAGGCCGCGCTGCTGCGGGTCGCCCAGGAGGCGCTGCACAACGCGCTGCGCCACTCCGGCGCCGGCCGCGTCACCGTCACCCTGCTCGGGACGCCCTCGCGGGGCGCCGTCCTGCAGGTCCGGGACGACGGGCGCGGCTTCGACCCGGAGTCGGTCCGCCGGGCCGGCAAGCACCTCGGCCTGGCGTCGATGCGCGACCGCGCCGCCGCCGTGGGCGGCACGCTGACCCTGGAATCCGCCCCCGGCAAGGGGACGCTCGTCGAGATGGAGGTCCCCGGTGCCTGAGAGCACGCCGTCGATCCGCGTCCTGCTGGTCGACGACCACCAGGTGGTCCGCCGCGGGCTGCGCACGTTCCTGGAGGTCCAGGACGACATCGAGGTGGTCGGGGAGGCCGCCGACGGGGCCGAGGGCGTCGACCGCGCCCGCGAACTCGACCCGGACGTCGTCCTGATGGACCTCAAGATGCCCGGTGTCGACGGCATCGAGGCGCTGCGCACGCTCAAGGACGAGGGCAGCCGCGCCCGGATCCTGATCGTCACCAGCTTCACCGAGCACCGCACGATGGTCCCCGCGCTGCGGGCCGGCGCGGCCGGGTACGTCTACAAGGACGTGGACCCGGAGGCGCTGGCCGGCGCGATCCGTTCCGTACACGCCGGCCACGTGCTGCTCCAGCCCGAACTGGCCGAGGCGCTGCTCTCCGACGAGGGCCCGCGCGCCCCGCAGGGCCGCGGCGGCACCCTCACCGAACGCGAGCGCGAGGTGCTCGGCCACATCGCCGACGGCCGCTCCAACCGGGAGATCGCCCGCAGCCTGCACCTGTCGGAGAAGACGGTGAAGACCCACGTCTCCAACATCCTGATGAAGCTGGACCTCTCCGACCGGACCCAGGCCGCGCTCTGGGCCGTCCGGAACGGTGAGACGCGCGCCTGAGGCGTGTCCGGTGATTCCCGCCGCGCGCTGATCCGACGCGAATGGTCAGACCCGCCCTAACGGTCCTCGCGCTCGTCCACCAGGGCGTTGTAGGCGGCCACCTGGGCCCGACGGGCGGTGCGCCGCAGCGGCGCCAGGACGGACTGGCGGGCCGCCATCTCGGAGGCGCTGACGGCCGCGCCGTGGCCGCCCGAGGCGATCGACAGCAGCGCGGACACCTGCCGGGCCGACTCCAGGACCCGTACCGCCCGCGGCGGGTAGCCGGGGGCGAGCGGCTCGGTGTGGTCGCGGCGGCGGTAGGCCTCCAGGGCGCGCAGCGCCTGCGGTCCGGCGCCGGCCACGTCGAGCCGGGTGAGCAGGACGGTCGCCTCGCGCAGCCCGTCCGCGAGCTCGCGCTCGGCCTCGTGCAGTGAGGGCACGTCGGCCGGCACGGCGTCGTTGACCTCGGAGCAGCGCCACAGCACGGTGGCGGAGCGGTCCCCCTCCGGGCCGTACACCGTGATCTCCGGCACCAGGCCGAGCGGCACCCCCACCGCGAGCACCGCCTCGCCGGCCGCCATGGCCCGCTCGTTGAAGGCCGCCGGGCCGGTCAGCCCCAGCGGGTGCCCGGCCGAGGGCAGCGCCAGGCGCAGGCCCTTCACCCCGAGCACCCGCAGCCGTCCCAGCGCCCAGGTCAGCCCGTGCTGCTCGCCCGGCTCGTCCCCGGGCAGCCCGGTCACCCGGTGACTCTCGTCGGCGCCGAGCACGGCCGCGGCGGCGTTGTCGGGCGGCACCAGGCCGCTGAGCAGGGCGTTGCCCCAGGCGGTCAGGCGCCCCGAACGGGGTTCTTCGTACGGATTGTCGGCGGGAGTCGCGAGCATCCGGCCAGCCTACGGAATCGGCGGTCATCCGCGTGGCGTAGGTTTGCCCCTGCGTGTGCGGCGCACCCACCCCGTGCCCACCGGCTGCCGGAGTAGGCTCGCCGCCCGCACCGACGGCCGAGATTTTTTTGTATTGGGGAAGGCGTAGGCATGAGCGACGTGCTGGAGCTGGTGGACGTATCCGTGGTCCGGGAGGGGCGCGCGCTGGTCGACCAGGTCTCGTGGTCCATCTCCGAGGGTGAGCGCTGGGTCATCCTGGGCCCGAACGGCGCCGGCAAGACCACCCTGCTGCAGATCGCCTCCTCGTACCTCTTCCCGACCTCGGGCAAGGTCTCGGTGCTGGGCGAGAAGCTGGGCGAGATCGACGTCTTCGAACTGCGCTCCCGGATCGGCCTGGCGGGCGCCGCGATGTTCGACAAGCTGCCGGCCGAGCAGACCGTCCTGCAGACCGTGCTCACCGCCGCCTACGGCATGACGGTCAGCTGGCAGGAGACCTACGAGCAGTCCGACGAGGGCCGCGCCCTCGCCCTGCTCGACCGCATGGGCATGGCCAGCCTCACCGGCCGCAAGTTCGGCACCCTCTCCGAGGGCGAGCGCAAGCGCACCCTGATCGCCCGCGCCCTGATGACCGACCCCGAGCTGCTGCTGCTCGACGAGCCCGCGGCCGGCCTGGACCTCGGCGGCCGTGAGGACCTGGTCCGCCGGCTCGGCGCGCTCGCCCAGGACGAGTTCGCCCCGGCCATGGCGATGGTCACCCACCACGTCGAGGAGATCGCCCCCGGCTTCACCCACGTCCTGATGATCCGCCAGGGCAAGGTGCTCACCGCCGGTCCGATCGACACCGAGCTGACCGCCCGTAACCTCTCCAAGTGCTTCGGGCTGCCGCTCACCCTGGAGCGACACGGCGACCGCTGGTCGGCCCAGGGCCTGCCGCTGGGCTGAGGCCCCGTCCGACCCCGCAGCGAATCCCTCGCCGACCCCTCGCCCGCCCATCACTCGGAAGGCCGTCGGAACCGGTCGCACGTGCGACCGGTTTCCGCCCCTCGACCTGCGGGAACTGTCCGCCTCGAAGGCCCTTCGCTCCCTAGGATGGACATGTGGACAGCTGGACCTGGTGGCTCCTGGCCGCCGCAGCCCTCGGCATACCGCTGGTGCTCACCGCGGTGCCGGAGTTCGCGCTGTTCGCGATCGGTGCGCTGGCGGCGGCCGGGGTGGCCGGGCTGGGCGGGGGAGCGGTCCTCGAGACCCTGACCTTCGTCGTGGTCTCGGTCGGGCTGGTGGTCTTCGTCGGCCCGATCGCCCGCCGGCAGCTGCGGAAGGGCCCGCAGATCAAGATGGGCATCGAGGCGCTCCAGGGTGCCACCGCGGTCGTCGCGGAAACCGTTGACGGGGAGGGCGGTCGGATCAAGCTCAACGGCGAGATCTGGTCGGCTCGCGCGCTCAATCCGGACAGTGTGTACCAGCCGGGTCAGAAGGTCGACGTCGTCGAAATCCAGGGCGCGACCGCCCTGGTCGTCTAGGGGAGAGTCCGTGGAACCCGTCCTTATCGTTTTGGTCGTCCTGGTCGTGGTGGCCTTCATCGCGCTGATCAAGACGATCCAGGTCATCCCGCAGGCCAGCGCCGCGATCGTGGAGCGCTTCGGCCGCTACACCCGGACGCTCAACGCGGGGCTGAACATCGTCGTCCCGTTCATCGACCGCGTCCGCAACCGGATCGACCTGCGCGAGCAGGTCGTGCCGTTCCCGCCGCAGCCGGTGATCACCCAGGACAACCTGGTCGTCAACATCGACACCGTCATCTACTACCAGGTGACCGACCCCCGGGCCGCCACGTACGAGGTCGCCAGCTACATCCAGGCGATCGAGCAGCTGACCGTCACCACGCTGCGCAACATCATCGGTTCGATGGACCTGGAGTCCACGCTGACCTCCCGCGAGGTCATCAACGCCGGTCTGCGCGGCGTCCTGGACGAGGCCACCGGCAAGTGGGGCATCCGGGTCAACCGCGTCGAGCTGAAGGCGATCGAGCCGCCGACCTCCATCCAGGACTCGATGGAGAAGCAGATGCGCGCCGACCGTGACAAGCGCGCCGCGATCCTCACTGCCGAGGGTCAGCGCCAGGCGCAGATCCTCAAGGCCGAGGGTGAGAAGCAGGCCGAGGTGCTCAAGGCCGAGGGTGAGGCCCAGGCCGCGGTGCTGCGCGCCGACGGTGAGGCGGCCGCGATCCGGACGGTCTTCGAGGCCATCCACGACGGCGACGCCGACCAGAAGCTGCTCGCCTACCAGTACCTGCAGACCCTGCCCGAGCTGGCCAAGGGCGACTCCAACAAGCTCTGGATCATCCCCAGCGAGGTCGGCGACGCGCTCAAGGGCCTGGGCGGCGCCTTCAACGGCCTGACCGGTAACGGCGGCGGCGCCAACGGTGGGGTCAACGGCGGCGCGGTGGCGGCGCCGAGCGTCCCTCAGGCGGCCCCGGCGGCCACCCAGGTGCCGCTCGACCCGGCGGCCGGGCCGCGGCCGGTGGACGTCGAGAAGGGCGCCGCCCGTCCCCGGGTGGACCCGGCCCGGGAGTACCGCAAGAACGACCCGGAGTGATGTGACCGTGTTCGGTGGAGGGCCCGCTGCCTGGTGGTGGCGGGCCCTCGGGTTTTCCCGGCGCCTTCACGCGGTGGCGCTGTCCCGTACGTCCCGAATGCGCTGTGGCGTACGTCCCGAATGGCGGGCGGGCCTGGTCCGGCCGGCACGGGGTCCGGCATGATCCCCTCGGACAGGACCGAGAGGAGAGGTGACCCGTGACGCTCTGGGAGGCGATCGCCGTCCTGGTGGCCGGCGTCGGTGCCGGGATGATCAATGTGATCGTCGGCTCCGGCACTCTGATCACCTTCCCGGTGCTGCTCGCCGTCGGCATCCCGCCGGTCACCGCCAACGTCTCCAACTCCTTCGGTCTGGTGCCCGGTTCGCTCAGCGGCGTGATCGGCTACCGCCGCGAACTGGTCGGCCAGGGCCGCCGCCTGCTGCGCATGGGTACCGCCTCGCTGCTCGGCGGGCTGGTCGGCGCGCTGCTGCTGATCAAGCTGCCGAGCGGGGCCTTCGACGCGATCGTCCCGGCGCTGATCCTGCTCGCCCTCGTCCTGGTGGTGATCCAGCCCCGGGTGGCCAAGGCCGTCGCCGCCCGCCGCCGCCCCGACGGCGACCCGGACGGCAGCCTGGTGCTGCTGGCCGGGGTGTTCCTCACCGGCATCTACGGCGGCTACTTCGGCGCCGCGCAGGGCGTCCTGCTGATGGCGCTGATGGGCATGCTGCTCCAGGAGGACCTGCAGCGGATCAACGGGGTGAAGAACGCCCTGGCTATGATCGTCAACGGGGTCGCCGCGCTGTTCTTCCTGTTCACCTCGACCGTCAACTGGACGGCCGCCGGGCTGATCGCGGCGGGCTCGTTGGTCGGCGGCCTGCTCGGCGCCAAGGTCGGCCGCAGGCTTCCGCCGACCGCGCTGCGAGGGGTGATCGTGGTGGTCGGGCTCGCGGCCGTGACCAAGCTACTGCTGAACTGAATGAACGTCAGACCGTACTCAAGTCGGAGGAATACGCCGTGGCCCTGGAGATGCGCGAGACGTGCGAGCGCTGCGCGGTGTCGCTGACCGCGGACGGCCCCGCCTCGATATGTTCCTACGAGTGCACCTTCTGCCCGGACTGCACCGAGGCCATGGCCGCCGGCTGCCCCAACTGCGGTGGCGAACTGGTGGCCCGTCCGCGCCGGAAGGCCGCCTGACCGGCACCCGACCGACGACACCCGGAGCGCACCGATGAGCAGCAGGGCACGGCTGAGCGAGGACGAGATCACGGCGGCCCTGGCGGCCCTGCCGCAGTGGGCGCGGGAAGGCGACAGCATCGCCCGCGGCGCGGACGCCCCGGACTTCCCGGCGGCGATCCGGGTGGTGGTCGCCGTCGCCGAGCAGGCCGAGGCACTCGACCACCACCCGGACATCGACATCCGCTGGCGCACCCTGCGCTTCGTCCTGTCCACCCACAGCGCCGGCGGGCTCACCGGCCTGGACTTCACCCTCGCCGCCCGCATCGACGAGGCCCTGCGCGCCGAGTCGGCGGCCTGAGACCGGCCCGCTGCGCTGCGCCGAGGGCCCGGGTGGGGCACCTGGACGGGCGTGAGATGCTGACTGCCGCAATCGGCAGGCAGGCGGGGCTGGGAGGGACGTAACGATGGCGCAGGAGCCCTTCGGAGACGCCCACGCCCAGCAGCAGTGGTACCCCCAAGGCGGGTACTACGACCCGCAGCAGCCGCAGGGGCAGTGGCAGCAGCCGGCGCCGTCGGCGGGCTACGACGGCGCGGCCGGGTACGGGCCGCAGGCGCCGCAGTACGACCAGCCGCAGTACGACCAGCCGCAGTACGACCAGCAGGCTGGGTACGGCCAGACCGGGTACGTGGAGGGCGGGTACGTCCAGGGCGACTACGGCCAGGGGCAGTACGGCGGCCAGGAGCAGTACCAGCCGTACCAGCAGCAGTACCCGGACTACGGGCAGCAGCCGTACGCGCCGTACGCCGCTGTGGAGCAGCCGGCTGAGGAGGCGCTGTACGTCCCGGCGGGCACCGGGTACCCGGCCGACGGCCATCCGCACATCGAGGAGTCTGCGGAGGAGCCTGAGCCCGCTGCCGAGGAGGAGCCGGCGGAGCCCGCTGGGTCCGCCGCTGCCGTGGCTGCCGTGGCTGCCGTGGCTGCCGTGCCTGCCGTGCCTGCCGTGTCCGCCGCGTCCTCCCGGGCGGCTCGGCGGGGCGGTGGTGGCACCGGTTCCGGCTCCGGCACCGATTCCGGCTCCTCGCTCGCGGCCAAGGCCCGGGCGGCCGCCGACGCCGTGCTGACCGGGGAACACGTGCCCAGTCGGCGCGCCCTGATGGTGCGGGCCGGCGCCGGGGTGGCCGCGCTCGGGGTGCTGATCACGGCCGCACTGACGGTCGGTGCCGAGGGCGGCGGCAGCGCGTCCGCGACCAGCAGCGGCGAGCCCGGCTTCGCGGTGGCGCACGCCAAGGCCTGGTCCGCGCAGCCCGCGGCCGCCACCCAGGGCGGGGGCGACGACACCCTGGTCGGCAGCTGGCTGCTGGCCGACGCGGTGGTCCGCGCCGACGGCTCCGGCGTGCACGCGTACGACCGGACGGCGGGCAAGCCGACCTGGTCGGTCGAGCCCCCGGCGGCCGGTGCCGTCCCGTGCGGGCTGTCGGCGGGCGTGAACCCGGCCGGGCTGGGCGCGGCGCTGTTCCGGCCGCAGGCCGATCCGAAGAGCCCCTGCACGCTGGTCGCCGCCGTGGACACCAAGACCGGCAAGACCGCCTGGACCAAGAACATCTCGGACGCCAAGGGCGCCTACACCGCCCGCATCGGCGTCACCGAGGACAAGGTGATCGCGGTCGGCGACGACCGCGCGGTCGCCTGGGACTCCGCCGACGGCAAGGACGTCTGGCAGTACACCGGGCAGGGCAAGTTCTGCACGCTGTCCGGTGGCGTCAGCGGCAAGACCGTGCTGGTCGCCTCCTCCTGCGCCGACTCGACGCCCGCCGACCAGGCCGTGGCGCTGAACACGGCGGACGGCAAGGTCTCCTGGTGGCGGGGCCTGAACAACCAGCCGAAGACGGTCGCGGTGCTCTCCGCCGAGCCGGCCGTGGTGCTGACCACCGGCGGCAAGCCCGAGGACGACCGGGTGTTCGCCTGGGGCACCGGCGGCGACCCGGCCGCCGAGATCCCGGTGGTCACCGACGGCGGCCGGCTGGACGTCGCCCACGGGACGTTTTCGGCCACCCCTAACGTCTTCTTCGAGGGCCGCACCATGGTCGCCACCCTGGTCCCGGCGAACGGCGGCGGGCCGGTGTCCGCGGTCGGCTACGACCTGGACACCGGCAAGCAGCGCTGGAAGGCGCAGACCACCGCCAAGGGCACCGTCCGGGCGGTCGGCATCGACGGCGGCTCGCTGGTGCTGGCCGCCGACGAGCGCCGCGACCAGCCCGCCCGCCTCGGCCGCTTCCCGCTGGCGGGCGGCCAGGAGGCGGTCGGCGGCAACTTCCCGCCCGGCACCGGCTCGCTGCTGGTCTCCGGGCGGGTCGTGATCGGCGGCGACCAGGTGGTCGTCATACCCGAGCACTCGGCCAACTTCGGCACGGCGGCGGGCTACCAGGCGAAGGGCTGAGGTCCTTCGCGGTCAGGCTTTCGCGGTCAGGCTTGTGCGGAGGCCCTTGCGGACGCGCTTGCACACGACCGTGTGGTCAGGCCGCCGGGACCGGCCGGCCCGGTACGTCCGGCAGCCAGTCGGCCAGCTCCCCGGCCTCCGAGCCGCGCAGGCCGAGCGCCAGCATCAGGGTGGCCTGCGGCGTCGGCACGAACGGCCGCCGCAGCAGTCTCATCCCGGCCTGCTCCGGCGTCCGGTCGGCCTTTCGCTGGTTGTCCTCGGCGCACGCGGCCACGGTGTTCATCCAGCTGTCCTCGCCACCGCGCGACTTGGGGTGCAGGTGGTCCACCGTGGTGGCCCGGCGCCCGCAGTACGCGCACAGGTGCTGGTCCCGGGCCAGGACACCCCGCCTCGACCACGGTGCCTGTTGTCGGAACGGCACCCGTACGTACCGTTGCAGTCTGATCACCCGTGGCACCGGGACGGCCACGCCCGTCCCCCGGATCGAGCGCAGCGGATGCGCCTGCTCCACCACCGCCTTGTCCTGGAGCACCAGGACGACGGCGCGCTGGAGCGACACCGTTGTCAGGGGCTCGTAGCTCGCGTTCAGAACCAGCGTGTTGCGCACTCGGCACACCCTTCCCACGGGCGTGCCACGGCGGCACGACCGTCTCCACACACGTCACTGCCGCCGCACGGCGGTGGAACCACTCTGAATGGGCCCACAGCCGACGAACAACGGAATTTCCGGTATCGGAGAGGCACCCGGGGGAGAGCGGCGGGTGCCCGGCACGGTGCCTCGGCGAAAACTCGCTGGCCGGGACCGCGTAGGCTCTATCAGGCTGGAGTCGTATCGACCCGGGGCCCGACCGAACCGGGCCAGCACACCGGGCAGACGCCCGATCGAAGGAGAAGCGTGACCGTGACGGACATCGTCGACGAGCTGCGGTGGCGTGGGCTGATCGCCCTGTCCACCGACGAGGACGCACTGCGCAAGGCGTTCGCGGACGGCCCGGTCACGTTCTATTGCGGCTTCGACCCGACGGCCCCCAGCCTGCACCTCGGCAACCTGGTGCAGATCCTCACCATGCGCCGCATCCAGCAGGCGGGGAACCTCCCGCTCGGCCTGGTCGGCGGTGCCACGGGTCTGATCGGCGACCCGAAGCCCACTGCCGAGCGCGTGCTCAACGACCCCGAGACGGTGGCCGGCTGGGTCGAGCGCCTGCGTGGTCAGATCGCGCGCTTCCTCGACTTCGAGGGCCCGTACGCGGCGCGCATGGTCAACAACCTGGACTGGACCTCCGGGATGTCGGCCATCAGCCTGCTGCGTGACGTGGGCAAGTACTTCCGCGTCAACAACATGATCGCCAAGGAAGCCGTCTCCCGACGGCTCAACTCCGACGCGGGCATCAGCTACACCGAGTTCAGCTACCAGATCCTCCAGGGCATGGACTACCTGGAGCTGAACCGCCGCTACGACTGCACCCTGCAGACCGGCGGCAGCGACCAGTGGGGCAACCTCACCGCCGGCACGGACCTGATCCGCAAGGCCGACGGCAAGTCCGTGCACGCGCTGGCCACGCCGCTGATCGTCAAGGCCGACGGCACCAAGTTCGGCAAGACCGAGTCCGGCACGGTCTGGCTCGATCCCGAGCTGACCACCCCGTACGCCTTCTACCAGTTCTGGCTGAACGCGGACGACCGGGACGTCTCCAACTTCCTGCGGATCTTCAGCTTCCGCTCGAAGGAGGAGATCGAGGAGCTGGAGCGCGAGACCGCCGAGCGCCCTGCCGCCCGCCTCGCCCAGCGTGCGCTGGCAGAGGAGCTCACCACGCTGGTGCACGGCGCCGAGCAGTACGAGCGCGCGGTCGCCGCGTCCAAGGCGCTGTTCGGGCAGGGCGACCTGGCCGACCTGGAGGCCCCGACCCTGGCCGCAGCCCTGGCCGAGGTTCCGAAGGCCGAGGTGTCCGAACTCCAGCCGGTGGTCGACCTGATGGTCGCCGTCGGCCTGGCGCCGAGCCGCTCGGCCGCCCGCCGGACGATCAAGGAGGGCGGTGCCTACCTCAACAACGTCAAGGTGACGGATGAGGAGGCTGTGCCGACCGAGGCGGACCTGCTGCACGGGCGCTGGCTGGTGCTGCGGCGCGGCAAGCGAAACCTGGCGGCGGCGGAGCTGGTCTCGGCCGGCTGACCGGTTCCCTGAGCTGCCGGTTGATCGACTGGCTGAAAGCGCACCCGCTCTGAGCTGCGACTCTGAGCCCCGAGGGCCGGATCTGGACAGATCCGGCCCTCGACGTTTGACGATGCCCTCCAGGTGGCCTAGTGTTGAACGAGTCGCTGGAGCGGCCACCCCACTCAGCAAGACCCACTCTCACCTCGATGCCCATTCAGTTGGGTTCGTTGACGTTTTCGTCGACCGGGCGTGAGTGTGAATTTCGAGTAACAGCTCGGAATAAGCTAAAGTGGTGGTCGTCGCAGAAAGCGGCCCCGGCCAGTTCGGGAAATTAGATGAATGAAACTCCGGTAAACGGAGCGGAAAACATCTGATAAACTGGAAACACGAAAGAACGAAGCGCCCGGAGGGCCCGCTGGAAGGCGGTCCGAAGGAAGCGTCCGTTCCTTGAGAACTCAACAGCGTGCCA
>NZ_JBIRFA010000009.1:0-84158 GCF_044327205.1 Kitasatospora sp. NPDC018058
GCGATGAAGACCCTGGACCACACCCGGGTGACGATCGCGGCGCAGGCGGTGGGTATCGCGCAGGGTGCGCTGGACTACGCGAAGAACTACGTCAAGGAGCGCAAGCAGTTCGGCAAGGCGATCGCGGAGTTCCAGGGCGTTCAGTTCATGCTCGCGGACATGGCGATGAAGCTGGAGGCCGCCCGTCAGATGACGTATGTGGCGGCGGCGAAGTCGCAGCGCGGGGACGCGGATCTGACGTTCTTCGGTGCGGCGGCGAAGTGCTTCGCCTCGGACGTGGCGATGGAGGTGACCACGGACGCGGTGCAGCTGCTGGGTGGTTACGGCTACACCCGGGACTACCCGGTGGAGCGGATGATGCGCGACGCGAAGATCACCCAGATCTACGAGGGCACCAACCAGGTCCAGCGCATCGTCATGGCCCGCAACCTGCCGTAACGACGCTCTGACACGCCCCGACGGCCGGACCGGTCAGCCGCCCGGCCGTCGGGGCCGACGCATCGTCCCGATGCTAAGTTCCGGAGAATGAGCGAGAAGGAAGAGCAGGACCTGCCCATGAATGACGGGCCCTCGAAGCCGGCGATGCGCGAGGCGCTGGTGGCCGCGGCCTTCGAGCTCTTCCTGGAGCGCGGCTTCGAGCAGACGACGGTCGACGACATCGTCTCGCTCGCGGGCGTCGGCCGACGCTCCTTCTTCCGCTACTTCCCGGCCAAGGAGGACGTGGTCTTCCCCGACCACGAGCGCGGCCTCGCCGAGATGACGGAGTTCCTGGAGTCCGGCACCGGCGAGGAGGACCCGGTCAAGCACGCCTGCGACGCTGCCCGTCTGGTCCTGCGGATGTACGCCGAGCAGCCCTCCTTCTCCGTACAGCGCTACCGCCTCACCCGCAGGGTGCCCGGTCTGCGGGCGTACGAGCTGTCGGTGGTCTGGCGCTACGAGCACACCCTCGCCGCCTATCTGCGCGGCCGCTTCGCCGGCCGTCCGGACGGCCCGCTGCGCGCCGACGTGATCGCCGCTGCCGTGGTCGCCGCGCACAACCATGCCCTGCGCACCTGGCTGCGTTCGGGCGGTGAGAGCGACTGGGTGACCGAGGTGGACGCGGCGATGTCCTTCGTCACCACCACCTGGAGCGACCGCCCCGACTCCGTCCAGGACGGCGAGGGCCCGGCCGACGACGTGGTGGTCCTGGTCGCCAGCCGCCGCGCCCCGCTGTGGCGGATGGTCCAGGGCATCGAGAGCGCCCTCGGCGACACCCACCGGGTCTGAACCGGCCGCAAGGGTTCACTCCTCGCCGGTTTTCGCCCCCACCATCGTGACGGTGGCGCAGGAGGTAGCGCCGACCCGTGCGGCAGGACAGCCCGCGTCCCGGCGGGTGAGTATGGGAGACGGGTGAGGATGGGAGAGGAGGCCGGACAGGCTCACCCGTCGGCCCGCATGAGGTGGTTGCGGTGTCCGCTCCGTCCCTCGGCGAAGAGGTGGTTCGGGTGGCACAGACGCCCCTGCTGGCAGTGCACGGCATCTCCAAACGGTTCGGTGCCGTGCAGGCGCTCACCGGTGTCACCCTCCGGATCGACGCGGGAGAGGTCGTCGCGCTGGTCGGGGACAACGGGGCCGGCAAGTCTACCCTGGTCGAGGTGATCGCCGGAGTGCTCGCACCGGACAGCGGGGTCATCGAATGGAACGGCCTGCCGGTCGCCCTCCGCAGGCCGATGGACTCGCAGAGCCTCGGCATCGCCACCGTCCACCAGGACCTGGCGCTCTGCGACAACCTCGACACGGTCGGCAACATCTTCCTCGGCCAGGAGATCCGCCGGTTCGGTGTCCTCGACGAGGTCGAGATGGAGAAGCGTGCCCGCAGGCTGCTGAGCTCCCTGGCCATCCGGCTTCCCAGCCTGCGCATCCCCGTGGGCTCGCTCTCGGGCGGCCAGCGTCAGAGCGTCGCCATCGCACGCGCACTGATCGGCAGGCCCAAGGTGGTGATCCTCGACGAGCCCACCGCCGCCCTCGGCGTCGGGCAGACCGCCCTGGTGCTGGAACTGGTCGAGCGCCTGCGCGAGCAGCACCTCGGCGTGCTGCTGGTCAGCCACGACCTGGAGAACGTCCGCACGACCGCCGACCGGATCGCGGTGCTGCGCCTCGGACGCAACGGCGGCCTCTTCGACACCAAGTACGCCACCCAGGAGCAGATCGTCTCGGCCATCACCGGGGACCACACCATGGCCGTGTCCCTGGCGCAGTCCCTGCTGCCGCACGGGCTGCCCGAGCAGAACGCCCTCGACGTCGCCTACCGCTACCTGCCGGCGAAGGAGGGCGTCGGCGGGGACTGGTTCGACGTCATCCAGCTGGCCGGCAGCCGCGTCGCCCTGGTCGTGGGCGACATCGTCGGCCACGGCCTGCACGCGGCGGCCACCATGGGGCGCCTGAGGACGGCAGTGCACAACTTCTCCATGCTGGACCTGCCCCCCGACGAGCTCCTCGCGCACCTCGACGAGTTGGTCAGCCGGATCGACCGGGACCAGGCGGCCACCGGCGACGGCGCCGAGATCACCGGTGCGACCTGCCTGTACGCCGTCTACGACCCGGTGTCGCGGAACTGCGAGCTGGCACGCGCCGGCCACCTCCCACCCGCCCTCGTCCGGCCCGACGCCACCGTGGACTACCTCGACCTGCCCGCAGGGCCGCCGCTGGGCGTGGGGGGCCTGCCCTTCGAGACGGCACGGATCAGGCTGCCCGAGGGCAGTCGGCTGGTGCTCTACACGGACGGGCTCGTCGAAGACCGCCGCCATGACATCGACCACGGACTCGAAGTGCTGCGCGGCGCGCTCGAGGGCTCCCGTGGCCTGACACCGGAGGACACCTGCGATGCCGTGTTGGACGCGCTGCCGCCCGCGTACTCGTCCGACGACATCGCCCTTCTCGTCGCCCGCACCCGGGCGCTGCCGCAGGACCAGCTGGCCGAGTGGGACGTACCCGCGGACCCGGCCGCCGTCGCCGGTGTACGGGCCGCGGCCAGCCGCCAACTGGCCGAGTGGGGGCTGGACGACCTGGTGTTCACCACGGAGCTGATCCTCAGTGAGCTGGTCACCAACGCCATCCGCTACGGCGCGGCTCCCATCGGCGTCCGCCTGCTGCGGGACCGCAAGCTGATGTGCGAGGTCTCGGACACCAGTAACACGTCCCCCCACATGCGCTACGCGGCCACCACGGACGAAGGCGGACGGGGCCTGTTCCTGGTCGCCCAGCTCGCCGAGCGGTGGGGCGCCCGGTACACACCCACCCACAAGATCATTTGGGCGGAGCAGCCGCTCCCGTGACGGACCCGGCTCCTGCCGTCATGCCGTCAGCGAAGCGGCGGATTCAGGGCGTTTCCGTGCCCGGGGCCCGCGTCCTTCACCTGCCCCGAAGAGCGAGCATGCCGTGCGGGTCGAGATCGATCCGCACGCCGAATCCGCGGCTGACCCGGTCGAGGACCTCCCGTAGCCACTGTGCGTCCTCGGCGGAGGCACGCTCAAGCCGTAGCCGTCGGGCCTGTACGGGCGCCATGCGGGCACCGACCAGCCTTCCGGTGCCCGGCTCCACCGAGACGAAGTACAGCAACCGCAGGTCGTCCCGGTAGTGCTCCTGGCCGGTGATGCCCTCGTAGTCGTCGATGAAGTCGCCGCAGCCGTAGAGAACGAGCTTCCCCTGGTAGACCTCGATGGGGCGGGGATGGTGCGAGGAGTGTCCGTACACGACATCGACACCGCCGTCGATCAGGGTGTGCGCGAAGCGGGTCTGATCCCGGGAGACCTGGTAGCCCCAGTTGGACCCCCAGTGGATGGAGGCGATGACGACGTCGCCCGGTCGCCTCACCTGCCGGACCCGGTCGACGACATCGGCCGCGTCGACGTCCGAAGCCTCGGACACGAAGTCGACGCCGGCTCGATCCTCAGCCGCGGCCCACCTCCACGGAATCCCGCTGGATGCCGTGCCGAACGCGAAGACCAGGACCCGCCGGCCGCCGGCCGCCGGGACGATCGCGGGTTCTCGGGCGGCGCCCGCGTCCCATCCCGCTCCCACCGCCGTCAGCCCCGCACTCGCCAAGGTGTCGAGCGTCTCCGCGAGCCCGAGGAGGCCGAAGTCCATCACGTGGTTGTTGGCCAGCACACAGGCGTCGGGCCGGGCGGCGGCCAGGCAGGGAAGGTTGGCCGGGTGCATGCGGTAGTGCACGTCCTTCCCCACCGCGAAGTCGTCGCTGCGGGTGATGCTCGTCTCCAGATTCAGCACCCGTACCTCGGGTGCGGCCTGGTCGAGCAACTGCAGGGCCTCCCCCCAGGGCCAGGCGAAGTCGACCGGACGGGGAATCGGACCGTTCACAGCCTCCGCCAACTCGACGTAGGCCCGCGCATCCGGGACGTACGGCTCCCGCAGCGCCGGATCGCCGGGGTGCGGCAGGATCTGGTCGACCCCGCGGCCGAGCATCACATCGCCGCAGAGGAACAACCTGACCGGGTCGGTGCTCATGCTTCCACGCTAGGCCGCCGCGGCGTGGAACCGGTCAGCGATGCCCTCGGTCTTCGGTCTGCCCCACGAAGGCCCGGTGGTCAGCGGCTCGCACCGTCCACGGACGCGGCCCCCAGCACCAGGCAGCGGTTCTACGCAGCTCCGGGCCCGCACCGCGGGTATGACCACGCGCAACGCGAAATGCGGGTCAGGATTGCTCCTGACCCGCATTCCCTCGCCGACGTCGTCGGCGAATGTGTTGTGTCCGAGGGGGGACTTGAACCCCCACGCCCGATAAAGGGCACTAGCACCTCAAGCTAGCGCGTCTGCCATTCCGCCACCCGGACCGGGTGTCGTCCTCGCGGTTTTCGATCTCTCGTCCGTCGCGCTGACAGATGTAACTGTAGCAAAGATCGGCTTGGGCTCCCAAAACGGCTCCGGGCGGGGGAACGGAGCTGGTGGCGGGGGCAAGGGGCGGTCCGTGGCGGCGGCGTGACCAGGGGGTTTCGGGACCGTGCGGGGGGTGGATCGGGATGGAGGGCTGGGAGAGGATGGGCGGACGTGCTCGTACGGCCCGGGTGCAGGTCCTGGGGGTGGCGCGCTGGTGCGTCGGTGCGGGCCCAAGACGAGGAGTGACCGTGAGCGAGCGGAGCGAGTCGGCGGCCCCGAAGGTGACGGCTGAGTCGGAAGTCGCCGAGATCTGTCGCGATCTGATCCGGATCGACACCAGCAACTACGGCGACGGGTCCGGGCCGGGCGAGCGCAAGGCGGCCGAGTACGTGGCCGAGCAGCTCGCCGAGTTCGGGATCGAGCCGCAGATCTTCGAGTCGGCCAAGGGGCGGGCCTCGACCGTGGTCCGGATCGAGGGCGAGGACCGGTCCCGCCCGGGCCTGCTGATCCACGGCCACACCGACGTCGTGCCGGCCAACGCCGCGGACTGGACGTACGACCCCTTCGGTGGCGAGATCGCGGACGGCTGCGTCTGGGGCCGCGGCGCGGTCGACATGAAGGACATGGACGCGATGACCCTCGCGGTCATCCGCGACCGGCTGCGCACCGGCCGCAAGCCCCCGCGCGACATCGTGCTCGCCTTCCTCGCCGACGAGGAGGCGGGCGGCACCTACGGCGCGCGCTTCCTGGTGGACAAGCACCCGGAGCTGTTCGAGGGCGTGACCGAGGGCATCGGCGAGGTCGGCGGCTTCTCCTTCACGGTCAACGACCAGGTGCGGCTCTACCTGGTGGAGACCGCCGAGAAGGGCATGCACTGGATGCGCCTGACGGTCGAGGGCCGGGCCGGGCACGGCTCGATGGAGAACGACGACAACGCCATCACCGAGCTGTGCGAGGCCGTCGCCCGGCTCGGCCGGCACACGTTCCCGCTGCGGATCACCAAGACCGTCCGCGCCTTCCTGGACGAGCTGTCCGACGCCCTCGGGGTCGAGCTGGACCCGGAGAACATGGACGAGACGCTGCGTGTCCTCGGCGGCATCGCCAAGATGATCGGCACCACGCTGCGCAACACCGCCCAGCCGACCATGCTCGGCGCCGGCTACAAGGTGAACGTGATCCCGGGTCAGGCCACCGCCCACGTGGACGGGCGCTTCCTGCCCGGCTACGAGGAGGAGTTCCTCGCCGAGCTGGACAGTGTGCTCGGCCCGCGCGTGAAGCGGGAGAGCCTGCACTCGGACCGGGCGATCGAGACGAGCTTCGACGGCTCGCTGGTCGACGCGATGCAGACCGCGCTGCGCGCGGAGGACCCGATCGCCCGCGCCGTGCCGTACTGCCTGTCGGGCGGTACGGACGCCAAGTCCTTCCAGGACCTCGGCATCCGCTGCTTCGGTTTCGCGCCGCTGCAGCTGCCGCCGGAGCTGGACTTCGCCGGGATGTTCCACGGCGTGGACGAGCGGGTGCCGGTGGACGGGCTGAAGTTCGGCGTCCGGGTGCTGGACCGCTTCATCGACGCCTGCTGATCAGGCGACTGGGTCGGCCCGCTCCCGGAGTGCCGGGGGCGGGCCGACCGCATTGTCCGAGCTCATGATTGTGGGACGGGCTGGGGGAGATCAACAGAAACGATCCTCCTATGCAATTCCGCGCCGATTGTCTGTGCGAAGCATCACCGTTGCGAGTGAATGGGAAATCTGTTCCGTACCCCGTTTGCCGCAGCGTCGTTCATTCCTGTGGAGCCCGCCGAACGGGTTGCGTTGTCCATACAGGAGGAATGATGAAGATCAAGAAGATTGCCGCCGTCGCCGCCGCCACCGGTGGCCTGGTGCTCGCCGTCGCCGGTGTCGCGTCCGCTCACGGCGGTGCCGGCGCCGAGGGTGTGGCCGCGGGCTCCCCGGGCGTCGTCTCGGGCAACCAGGTCCAGATTCCGGTCCACGTCCCGGTGAACCTGTGCGGCAACACCGTCAGCGTGATCGGCGTGCTGAACCCGGCGTTCGGCAACCACTGCGCCAACTTCTGAGTCAACCTCCGGGCCGCTGAGGCCCGTTGAGCCGATTCACCCCGGCCCCCGGGCGGCGGACGCGCCGCATCGGGGGCCTTTGCGTGCCCAGCCGGACGGCGCGGCAAGGTGCTGGGGGCCATGGTCGCTCGATCGGGTGAAGTCGGTTCGTTCGGCTCAACCTCACCGTTGGCCTCTCGTTAACTCCTGTGCAGTCAAAGACCTTGCGTGATTTTTGCACATGCGGAAATTCCGACTTTCACAAGGTTCACGTCAAGATTGCCACGCCGTCTCGAAACGTCAGGGGAAAACATGAGGAATGTAGCCAAGAAGGGGATCCTCACCGCCGTGGCCACCGGCAGCGTGCTGGCCTCCGCCGCCGGCTACGCTTACGCAGGCGCGGAGGCGCAGGGAGGTGCGGTGGGCTCGCCGGGCGTCGCCTCGGGGAACTCGGTGCAGGTGCCGGTCGAGGTGCCGATCAACGCGTGCGGCAACACCGTCGACGTGATCGGCCTGCTGAACCCTGCGTACGGCAACCACTGCGCCAATGTCAGCACCAGCCGCCCCGCGGCCCCGCGGCCCGGCCAGACCGGTCAGCCCGGCGGCAGCAGCGGTAGTGGCGGCAGCGCCAGCTCCAGCAGCGGCGCCAGCCAGGGCTCCTCCGCCTCGGGCGCCTCCGCCAGCGGTGTCGCGGCCAACTCGCCCGGTGTGATCTCCGGCAACAGCGTCCAGGCTCCGGTTCACGTTCCGATCAACGCCTGCGGCAACTCGGTCGGCGCGGGCGGCATCGGCAACCCCGCCTTCGGCAACTCCTGCGGCAACGTGGCCAAGCCCGCCCCGAAGCCGACCGACCACTGCTCCGAGGGCCACACCCCCTCCACCCCGCCGTCCACCGGCGGCGACACCCCCTGCCCCGGGGACCACACCCCCTCCACCCCGCCGTCCACCGGCGGCAACACCCCCTCCACCCCCTCCACCCCGCCGTCCACCGGCGGCGACACCACCGGTGGCGGGCGCAACGGTGGCCCGGTGGCCGGCAGCACTCCGGCCGCCCCGGTGAGCAACAACGCCGGCACCCAGGCCGTCCCGGCCGCGGCCCGGACCAGCACCCCGGCCGCCCCCGTCGCCGCGCAGAGCACCGCCGCGGGCGGCCAGCTGGCCTCCACCGGCGCCGGCGGCGTCGAGGTGCTCGGCGCCGCCGGGCTCGCGCTGCTGATCGGCGGCGGTGTGCTCTACCGCCGCGCCCGCGCCGGCGCCCGCTGAGCCCCCCGACCGCTCAGCGGCACCGGTAGTCGAAACGACGTGCCCGCGACCGCCCGATGAACGGGCGGCCGCGGGCACGTGACGGTTCGGCGCGGATCATCCGCGGCTGCGCAGGGCGGGAGGCCCCGCCCGTCACCAGTTCCGGACCTGCCGGATGATCCGCCGCTTCAGCCGGACCGTCCGGCTGCCGTCGGGGAACAACCTCAGCCGGTCGAGCTCCCAGTGCCCGTATTCGGCGTGCTCGGTGAGCAGTTGGCGCGCCGCGTTGCGCGTGGTGCCGCGCGGCATGCGCAGCGACTGGTACTCGTACTCCGGCTGCCGGACCGGCTTCGGTGGGGTCAAAACGCTCCTCCTGGGGATCACCTGCACGCAAGCCTACGGCCTGCCTCGGACACTCGGCCCGGGTATTTCCGGCCGACCTCCCGTGCGGAAGCGGCGGTTCGACGGCCCGTGACCCGGACGCTCGACTGACAGTGCATCAGTTCTGTTGCTCCTGTGGAGTGGATACCCCGAACCCGGCGCGCGAAGCGGCACCCGGACGGCCCCGTCGGACCGGTCGCGCGCCCTCTGCGCTCGACCCGCGCCGGTCCCGCGGGGGACAGAACGGGCCGGATCGGACATCAGGGGGGAAGTTGCGGTGAAATCGCGGGTGTAGGTGACAACCGCTGTGCGTAGCGACACCGCGGGGAGATAGCGTCTGCACCATGTCTGATGCCGCGCAGCCCACCATTGCCGAGGTACGCGCCGCCGCTGAGGCGGTCAAGGCCGCCATCGACCGTCATCTGGAAGCGGTGTCAAGCCCCAACGTAGCTGATGATCCCGCCGTGTCCGCCGCTTACGAGCAGCTCGCCACGGCGGCCATCGCCTACGACCAACTCCTGTACGAGGTCTACGACGAGGTCACCCCCTTCGAGATCCCCGGGGACGAGGGGCCGGGTGGCTACCACGGCCCGGAACAGCCCGAGGCGATCAGCGTGCTGATCCGCCGCGACTACCACGTGGTCGACCCCAAGCGGCTGCGCGCCCAGGCCGAGCGGCTCGACGAGACGCTGACCCCGGGCGGGGCGGGCGGGGTGAACTCGGCGATCGGCGTGCTGTTCGGCGAGTACGAGCCCGACGAGATCGCCGCCCGCAGCGAGGAGTTCGGCCTGGAGGAGGCGGACTCGACGCTCTGGGTCGCGGCGGCCGAGCCGACCGAGCCGGGGGAGTGGCTGCCGGAGCCCTTCGAACACGCCGACCCCCAGCTGCTGATCTGCCGGTTCGACGTGAGCGAGGTCTACGACGACGAGGACCTCGACGACTGACGTGATCGGTACGGACGAAGGGCGGGCCCGGAAGCACCGGACCCGCCCTTCGTTCGTCGGTCGATCAGTACGCCGACGCCGCGTTCTCCGCGAGGATCGCCCGCAGCCGGGTGGTGCGCGGCTGCGCCGGGCGCTCGGCGACGGCCTGGACGAGCGCCGGGCCCGCCGCGTGCACGACCGAGAGGTGCCGCTCGCCGCGTCCGAAGGCGGTGTAGACCCACTGCCGGGTGAGCGCCGGTCCGGCGTCCTCCGGGAGCACCACCACGGCCCCGGGCCAACGGCGGCCGAGCGCCTGGTGGACCGTCAGCGACCAGCCGTGCCGCAGCCGGCCGGCCTCCGCGGGCGGGACGGTCCGGCGCGAGCCGTCCGGGTACTCCAGGTGCAGACCGGTGGCGTCGCCGTCCAGCACCCGGGCCGAGCGGGTGATTCCGGGCGCGGGGGACTCCACCACCCGGTCGCCCGGGTCGAAGCCGCCGAAGCGGCCGGGGCCGGGGTTCAGCCGGGCCTTGGCGGCGGCGTTCAGCGCACGCGTACCGGCCGGCCCGCCGTGGCCGGGGGTGAGCAGCACCACCTGCTCGGCGGGGATGCCCAGGGCGCGCGGGATGGAGTCGGTGAGCAGCTGGACGGCGCGGTGGACGGCCTCGCCGCCGTCCTTGGCGGTCAGGATGACCACCTCCTTGTCCGGCGCCTCGACCGGCTGCAGTTCGCCGATGCCGACGCCGGAGACCAGCTCGCCGATCGGGCCGAAGTCCGGGGTGCGGGAGGCGACCGCCGGGCAGACCTTGGCGGCCAGCAGGTCGGCGAAGAACCGGCCGGGGCCGGCGGACCAGAGCTGGCCCGGGTCGCCGCTGAGCACCAGCCGGGTGCCGTCGGCGAGCGACTCCACCAGGGTGGCGGCCAGTTCGACGTCCAGCAGCGGCGCGTCCAGGACGACCAGGAGGTCCAGGGCGAGCGAGCCGTCGGGGGAGCGGCCGGGGCCGGCCGTACCGGACAGCAGCTCGGCGAGGGTGGCCACCGAGGCCTCCGCCCCGGCGAGCGCGGCGAAGGACTCACGGCCCTGGTCGGTCCAGGTGGCGGCCCAGGCCCGCAGCCCGAGCCCCCGGGCCGCGGCGAGCAGCGCGGCGGGCTCGGCCCGGGCGGCCTCGCCGCCGGTGTGCAGCACCAGCGCGCTGTCGGCGACGGCCTGGACGAGGGCGGTGGCGGAGGAGGACGGCGCGGCCTCGGCGGCCGCCGCCCAGGCGGTGGGGCCGGGGGCGGCGGGTGCCGCCACCTCCTCGGCTTCGGCGGACTCCGCGGTGTCCGCGTCCGAGGCCGCGTCGGCGTCGGCGGCTTCCTCCTCAGCCTCCGTCTCCTGAGCCTCCACCTCCTCCTCGTCCTCCTCCTCCGCCGGCTCGACGTCCTCACCCGGTACGAAAGTGGCCATCAGCTGCAGCAGCCCCTCGGCGAGGCTGTCCTCCGCCATCGCCAGCCGCTCCAGCGCGAGCAGCGTCCGGGTCGGCGGCTCGTCGTCCTCGCCGCCCGCCGCCTGCGCCTCGGGCCCGCTCAACTCCTCCTGGAAGGGCAGCACCCGCCCGTCCGCGACGGCGGCCTGGATCGCGGCGGCCGGGTCCGGCATCCGGAGCCGGTCGAGCCCGGTCGTCACCTCGGCCAGCTCCAGCGCCGAGTGCCCGCGCAGCGCCGCCTGCTCCAGCAACCACGGCACCAGCGCCTGGGCGCGGCGCGGGTCGCCCGGCTCGGCCTCGGGACCGAGCAGCTCGCGGGCGAAGCGGTCCGCGTGCTCGGGGCGGACGCCGGGCAGGCCGAGCACCGCCCACGGGTCCTCGCGCAGCCGCGCGGCGGCCTCGTCGCCGAACTCGGCCACGGCGGCGGCCGCCAGCTCGGCCGGGGCACCGCCCGCGGTCAGCACCGCGGCGACCTCCTGGAGCGCGTCGCCGCGCGGCCCGTCGGGCCCCACGGCTGCCGGAGCGGCGGGACCTGCCGCAGCGCCAGCGCCCGTAGCCACCGACGCCTCCGCCGGCTTCGAAGCCCCAGGAGCCTCAGGAGCCCCAGGAGTCCCCAGAGCCTCAGGAGTCCCCGGAGCCGCTGGAGCCGCTGGAGCTCCCGAACCCCCGGAGGCCCGCGACTCGGAGGCCTGCGGCCCGATCCTGCGGATCCGCTCCGCCAGCTCGGCGATCTTCGCCGCCTTGTCGGCCGGCGAGGCCGAGGTCTCCTCCGGAGCGCCGTTCCCCGTGTCACTCATCGTCGTCCGCTCCAAAGGTCACTCCACTGCACGTTCTGCTCGACAACCCGGCCCGGCGGTCACAGCTCGGTCCACCCCTGGTCCGGGTAGCGGTGCACCGGCGACGAGATGTCGTCCAGCGCGCCGCGGATCTCACCCGGAAGCGTAAGCGCCTCCACTGACAGCGCCGCCTGCAGCTGTGCCACCGTCCGCGCCCCGACCAGCGCACTCGCCACCCCGGGTCGGTCCCGGACCCAGGCCAGCGCGACCGCCAGCGGGCTGCTGGCCAGCCCGTCGGCGGCGGTGGCGACGGCGTCCACGATCCGCCGCGAGCGCTCCCCGAGGTACGGCTGGACGAACCCGGACAGCGCCGCCGAGGCGCCGCGCGAGTCCTGCGGGACGCCGTGCCGGTACTTGCCGGTGAGCACCCCGCGCCCGAGCGGCGAGCCGGCGAGGACGCCGACCCCGGCGTCCAGCGCGGCGGGCAGCGCCTCCCGCTCCATGCCGCGTTGCAGCAGCGAGTACTCCAGCTGCGCCCCGGCCAGCGGCATCCGCCCGTGGTGGGCACGCTGCCAGGTGGCGGCCTTGGCGAGCTGCCAGCCGCTGAAGTCGCAGACCCCGACGTAGCGGGCGCGGCCGGAGGAGGCGGCGATGTCGAGGGCACTGAGGGTCTCCTCGACCGGGGTCATCGGGTCGAAGGAGTGCACCTGCCACAGGTCCACGTAGTCGGTGCCGAGTCGGCGCAGCGAGGCGTCCAGGGCGGCGAGGAGGTGGCCGCGGGATCCGTCGAAGCGGCGGGTGGACTCGGGGGCGCTGCCCGCCTTGGTGGCGATGACGAGTTCGGAGCGGGGGATCAGACTGTCGGTGAGGCGGGAGATCAGGTACTCGGCCCCGCCGTCCGCGTACACGTCGGCGGTGTCGACGAGGTTGCCGCCGGCGTCGACGAACTCCTTGAGCTGCTCGGCGGCCTCGTGCTCGTCGGTGTCGCGGCCCCAGGTCATGGTGCCGAGACCGAGGCGGGAGACCTGCAGGCCAGTGCGGCCGAGGTGACGCTTTTCCATCGGACGGGCCCTCCACTGGCCGATGGCCCCGGTCGCCCCGGAAGCCCTGAAAACGCGCAGGTGGGGAGAGGACTTCCCACGTCGGCTGAGCGTAGCGGCCGGTGTGCGGGCAGGGGTGCCGACCCGCAGAACGATCAGTGACTCGCCCGCTCGCCTCCGGGCCCTCCTGACCCGGTGCCGACGGTCGGCGCTCCGCCGCTCCTCCGCCGCCCCCCGCATCTCCCTTCCGGCGCAGGCCGGCCCTTCGACTGGACCGGTTCGGTGTGACCCAGGCCACTGCTACCGGCCAGTAGCATGACCCTCGCGTGCGCGGTTACGCTCGCCGGCGAGCCCGCCCGACTGGCCACCAAGCCCACCGACTGGAAGGTTCGGCACATGCGACTCGGCATCAACCTCGGCTACTGGGGACTCGGCATGGACGCCGACAACATCGAGGTGGCCCGGGAGGCGGACCGGCTCGGCTACTCGGTCTGCTGGGCCGCGGAGGCGTACGGCTCGGATGCCGCGACGGTGCTGAGCTTCGTCGCCGCGAAGACCGAGCGGATCGACGTCGGCTCGGCCATCTTCCAGATCCCGGCCCGCACCCCGGCGATGACCGCGATGACCGCCGCGACCCTGGACACCCTCTCCGGCGGCCGCTTCCGCCTCGGCCTCGGAGTCTCCGGCCCGCAGGTCTCCGAGGGCTGGTACGGCGTGAAGTTCGACAAGCCGCTCGCCCGCACCCGCGAGTACGTGGAGATCATCCGCAAGGCGATGTCCCGCGAGCGCCTGGTGCACGAGGGCGCGCACTGGACGCTGCCGCTGCCCGGCGGCCCGGGTAAGCCGATCAAGCTCACCGTGCACCCGGTGCGCGAGCACATCCCGCTGTACGTCGCGGCGATCGGCCCGAAGAACCTGGAGCAGACCGGCGAGATCGCCGACGGCTGGCTCGGCATCTTCTTCGCCCCCGAGCACGCCGCGCTCTCCCTGGACCCGCTGAAGGCCGGGCGCGCCAAGGCCGGCAAGTCCCTGGACGGTTTCGACCTCTGCCCGACCGTCACCATCGCGGTCGGCGAGGACATCAAGGCCGGCGTCGACTCCCAGCGCTCCTACGCCGCGCTCTACATCGGCGGCATGGGCAGCAAGGAGAAGAACTTCTACAACCAGCTCGCCCGGCGGATGGGTTACGAGCGGGAGGCCGACGAGATCCAGGAGAAGTACCTGGCCAAGGACTACGCGGGCGCCGCGGCCGCCGTCCCGCACGACCTGATCGACGCCACCTCGCTGGTCGGCGACACCGCCCGGATCGCCGACCGGATGCAGGCCTACGCCGACGCGGGCGTCACCACGCTCACCCTGGCCCCGTCCGGCTTCACCCTGGACGAGCGGATCCAGGCGCTGCGCACCGGCGTCGAGGCGCTGGAGCGGGCCGGCCTCGCCTGAGCGACTCCCAGAGGTTCTGGCGGCACGACAGCCGGTCGTGCCGCGTCGACCTCTCGGCCACAGGCGGTCGAGCTTGCAGGTAGTCCCCGACTGGCTGTTGGGCGGCCCCTCGTGTCCAGCCACCGCTACGCGGTGACGGGGGCGGATGGCCGTCGCCCCGCATCCCGTGCAGCGGCGGCCCGGTGGGCGATGCCCGGTGTGCAGCCGCACCCCACGGCGGTGCCCGGAGGCCGTAGGCTAAGCCCCATGCCCACCCTGCTGCTCGTCCGCCACGGTCGCTCGACCGCGAACACCGCCGGAATCCTGGCCGGTTGGACCCCCGGCGTGGACCTGGACGACACCGGGCGCGCCCAGGCCGCCGCGCTGGCCGGGCGTCTGGCCGGGATCCCGCTGGCGCAGGCGGTCAGCAGCCCGCTGGAGCGCTGTCGGCAGACCCTGGAGCCGCTGCTCGCGGCCCGGCCCGAGCTGGCCCCGCCGGCCGAGGACGAGCGGCTGGGGGAGTGCCACTACGGCGAGTGGACCGGCCGTCCGCTGGCCGAGCTGGCCAAGGAGCCGCTCTGGCGCACCGTGCAGGACCACGCGGCCGCCGCCGCCTTCCCCGGCGGTGAGTCGCTGCGCGAGCTGAGTCACCGCACGGTGAGCGCGGTCCGCGAGTGGAACGCGAAGATCGCCGCCGAGCACGGCGAGGACGCGGTCTGGGTCGTCTGCTCGCACGGGGACGTGATCAAGGCGGTGGTGGCCGACGCGCTCGGGCTGCACCTGGACCACTTCCAGCGGATCAGCGTCGAGCCGTGCTCCGTCACCGCGATCCGCTACACCCCGCTGCGGCCCTTCGTGCTGAGAATGGGCGACACCGGCGACCTCTCCTCGCTGGCCCCCAAGCCCCACGCCGCCCCGGTCACCCCGGCCGGTGACGCGGTGGTCGGCGGTACGGCCTGAGCGGCACCCGCCCGAACGCCTGAACAGCGCCCTCACCGGCGGCGGCACCACCCGAACCCACGGGTGCCACCCCGCCGCCGGCCGCCTGCTCGGGTCCCCGGCCGGGGCCCGGAGGTCGTAGGGTGACTGATGAGTGCCCCACAGCCCAACAAGCCCACCCAGTCCGACAACCCAGCGATCCCCCACGGCGGATCCGCACCGACCGACATGATCCGGAGCGAGAGCGTGCCCCGTCAGGTCTTCTTCTACGACCAGCCCGAACGGTTCGTGGCCGGTACCGTCGGCCAGCCCGGCGCCCGAGCGTTCTACCTGCAGGCCAGCGCTCGGGGCCGGATCACCAGCGTGCTGCTGGAGAAGACCCAGGTCGCCGCACTCGCCGAGCGGATCGAGGAGGTCCTCGACGAGGCCCTGCGGCGCAGCGGCGGAGACGCCTCCATCCCGGCCACCGCGCCCAAGGACCTGCTCGACACCGCCCCGCTGGACCTGCCGCTGGAGCAGGAGTTCCGGGTCGGCACCATGGCGCTGGCCTGGGACAGCGTGGACGGCTGCCTGGTGGTCGAGGCGCAGGCGCTGATCGAGGAGGAGGAAGAGGAGGGCGAGGAGGCCGTCTTCCGGGAGGACGAGAACGGGCCGGACATGCTGCGGGTGCGGCTGTCCGGCGCGATGGCCCGGGTGTTCGCCAAGCGCGCGCTGGACCTGGTCTCGGCCGGCCGCAAGCCCTGCCCGTTCTGCAACCTGCCGCTGGACCCGGAGGGCCACCTGTGCCCGCGCGCGAACGGCTACCGGCGCTGAACACCGAGACCCCGCCACAGGCCGACCCGGCGGCGGCCGCCGCCCTCGCCGCCGACGTGCCCACCGCCCTGGCCCTGCTGCGCCAGGGCGAACTGACCTTGCACGGCCGGCTCACCGAGGCCTCCAACGCCGCGCTGTACTGCACGGTCGAGCACGGCTCGCTGAGCGCGCAGGCGGTCTACAAGCCGGTGGCCGGCGAGCGCCCGCTCTGGGACTTCCCGGACGGCACGCTGGCCGGCCGCGAGGTCGCCGCCTACGAGCTGTCCGCCGCGACCGGCTGGGCGCTGATCCCGCCCACCGTGCTGCGCGGGGGGCCGCACGGGCCCGGCATGGTGCAACTGTGGGTCGAGCCGGACCCGCAGGCCGAGCCGCTGCTGGCGCTGCAGGACCCGGACGGCCCGGAGGACGGCTGGCTGCCGATCGTGCGGGCCGAGGTCGAGGACGGCCGGCTGGCGCTGCTGGTGCACCACGACGACCGGCGGCTGCGCCGGATGTCCGTGCTGGACGCGGTGCTCAACAACGCCGACCGCAAGGGCGGCCACCTGATCCCCGCCGCCGACGGCCGGGTGTACGGCATCGACCACGGCGTCACCTTCAACACCGAGGGCAAGCTGCGCACCCTGCTCTGGGGCTGGGCCGGCGACCCGCTGCCCGCCGAGGCGCTGGAGGTGCTGGTCCGGCTGGCCGAGCAGTTGGACGGCGAGCTGGCCGAGCGCCTCGCCCCGCACCTGACCACCGCCGAACTGGGCGCCACCCGCGCCCGGGTGGCCGCGTTGCGCAGCTCCGGCACCCACCCGCTGCCCTCCCGGGACTGGCCCGCGATCCCCTGGCCGCCGGTGTAGGAGCGGGACCCGCCGGTGTGGCAGTCCTCACCGCCGGTGGTCTGGACCTGTCGCCGGAATAGGTCGCACATGCCTCCAGGCGCACACCGCCATGGCGGGCTGGGAGCCGCCGAACGTGCTGGCCCTCTGGCAGCGGCTGCAGCGGCTCCAGTCGTGTCCCCCGGGGAGCCGGGCGCCCGGTCGGTGGCAGGGCCGACCGGGCGCTCGCCCGTGCCCGACCCGGAACGTGCTCCATCACCGGAAACGTCGCATTATCAGTCGAGAAGCGCTCAGGCAACGACAGGAAGCGAATCCAGTCGATCTTTGTTACTGGTTAGGCTTTCAAATGTTCTCAAGGTTAAAGTCGATCCCATGCATGCCTGGCCCGCCTCCGAGGTTCCCGCCCTGCCTGGTCAGGGGCTTCCCCTTCGTATCTTCGACACCGCAGCGGGCAAGGTCCGGGAGGTCGTGCCGCAGGACGGCACCGCCCGGATCTACGTCTGCGGCATCACTCCCTACGACGCGACCCACATGGGTCACGCCGCCACCTACAACGCGTTCGACC
Source organism: Kitasatospora sp. NPDC018058 (assembly GCF_044327205.1). Classification (NCBI taxonomy): domain Bacteria; kingdom Bacillati; phylum Actinomycetota; class Actinomycetes; order Kitasatosporales; family Streptomycetaceae; genus Kitasatospora; species Kitasatospora sp. NPDC018058. The sequence continues at coordinate 17,311 of NZ_JBIRFA010000009.1, forward strand.
TGGTGCAGCGCGTCTGGAAGGACGCCGGCCACGACGTCCTCTACATCCAGAACGTGACCGACGTGGACGACCCGCTGCTCCAGCGCGCGGTCGAGACCGGCCAGGACTGGGTGGCCCTGGCCGAGCGCGAGACGGCCCTGTTCCGCGAGGACATGACCGCCCTGCGGCTGCTGCCGCCGGCCCACTACATCGGCGCCGTCGAGTCGATCCCGTGGATCGTTCCGATCGTCCAGAAGCTGCTGGCCTCCGGCGCCGCCTACAAGGTGGACGAGGACATCTACTTCTCGGTCGACTCCGACCCGCACTTCGGCGAGGTCTCCGGCCTCACCCGGGAGGCCATGCGCCCGGTGTTCGCCGAGCGCGGCGGCGACCCGGACCGCCCCGGCAAGCGCAACCCGCTGGACGCCCTGCTCTGGCTGGCCGCCCGCCCGGGCGAGCCCGCCTGGGACACCGAGCTCGGCCACGGCCGCCCCGGCTGGCACATCGAGTGCGTGGCGATCGCGTTGCAGTACTTGGGCATGACCTTCGACCTCCAGGGCGGCGGCAGCGACCTGTCCTTCCCGCACCACGAGATGGGCGCCGCGCACGCCCAGGTCGCCACCGGCTCCCACCCGTACGCCAAGGCGTACGTGCACGCCGGCATGGTCGCGCTGGACGGCCAGAAGATGTCCAAGTCCCGCGGCAACCTGGTCTTCGTCTCCGCCCTGCGCCGCGAGGGCGTCGACCCGGCGGCGATCCGCCTGGCGCTGCTCTCGCACCACTACCGCGCGGACTGGGAGTGGACCAAGGGCACCCTGGACGAGGCCGTGGAGCGCCTCGCCCGCTGGCGGGCCGCGGTCTCCCGCCCGGACGGCCCGTCGGCCGAGCAGCTGCTCGCCGAGGTCCGCACCGCGCTCGCGAACGACCTGGACGCGCCCGCCGCGCTGGCCGCGGTGGACCGCTGGGCCGCGCAGCAGGAGGGCGAGGGCGGCACCGACGCCGGCGCGCCCGGCCTGGTCACCCGCACCGTGGACGCCCTTCTCGGCGTCGCGCTCTGAGTACCGCGAAGGGGCGTCAGGACCAGGCGTCCTGACGCCCCTTCGGCGTACCGGTGCTCCGGTGGCCCCGAGGAGGGCTACTCCTCCTCGGGCCCGTCCTGGCTCTCCCGGGTCGCGCCCGGCGCCTCCGGCTCGGCCGGCCGCTCGGCCGTCGCGTGTCCGGACACCGGCTTCTCGCCGGTCGGACCGACGTTCTCCCGGCGGCGCAGATAGCGCTCGAACTCGCGCGCGATGGCGTCCCCGGAGGCCTCCGGCAGCTCCGCGGTGTCCTGCGCCTCCTCCAGCTGCTGGACGTACTCGGCCACCTCGCTGTCCTCGGCGGCCAGCTGGTCCACGCCCAACTGCCAGGCCCGGGCGTCCTCGCCGAGCTCGCCCGGCGGGATGCGCAGGTCCAGCAGGTCCTCCAGCTTGTTGATCAGCGCCAGGGTGGCCTTGGGGTTGGGCGGCTGCGCGACGTAGTGCGGCACCGCCGCCCAGAGCGTCACGGCGGGCACCCCGGCGTGGGTGCAGGCCTCCTGGAGCACCCCGACGATCCCGGTCGGGCCCTCGTACCGGCTCTCCTCCAGGTCCAGTCGGCGGGCCAGCTCGGGATCGGAGGTGACCCCACTGACCGGGACCGGGCGGCTGTGCGGGGTGTCACCGAGCAGCGCGCCCAGGATCACCACCAGCTCGACGCCCAGCTCGTGCGCGAAGCCGAGCAGCTCGTTGCAGAACGAGCGCCAGCGCATGCTCGGCTCGATGCCGCGGACCAGCACCACGTCCCGGGTCACCGGCTCGGTCACCCGGATCACCGACAGCCGGGTGGTCGGCCAGGTGATCCGTCGGATGCCGCCGTCCAGCCAGATGGTGGGCCGGTTGACCTGGAAGTCGTAGTAGTCCTCCGCGTCCAGGGCGGCGAACACCTTGCCGCCCCAGGTGTCGTCCAGATGCGCCAGAGCCGCGGAGGCGGCGTCGCCCGCGTCGTTCCACCCCTCGAAGGCGCAGACCATCACCGGGTCGATCAACTCGGGAACATCTTCCAGCTCGATCACCCAGTGTCTCCCTCCGGTCGGCGGTCGGACCGGCACCGCTCCGGCTGGCCTGCCGGGGCGCCGACGGGCCGGCTGCCGCCTGTCGAACCTCTCGTCTCCCATGGAGCGCGTCGCCCCATGGTCCCTACCTGCCCAGCCTACGGGCTTTGATGCGCATGGCGGCCGGGCACCGGGACAGTCTGGGGGAGCGGACGGCCGCGATCCAGCGGATATCCGGGCGTCGCCGGCTGACGGTGCGTCAGTCGGCCCGGTGCGGACGGACGGTGCCCGACCTGCGACGCAGTGCGACGGAGTGCCCGTCGGGCTCGGGGGCGCGATGATGAGGAGCAGGGGACCGGGCGGAAGGGGCGGACCGATGAACCGATGGCTGTGGATCGGCGCGGGCGTGGCGGCGCTGGCCGGGGTCGCGCTGCTGACGGCGGACCGGGCCGGGCGCCGGCTGCCGGTGGAGCACATCGCCGAGGGCGGTCTGGAGCTCGCCCAGGCGCCCGGCGCGGTCTGGGACGTGCTGACCGACATCGAACTCTTCCCGGCCTGGCGCCCCGACCTCACCCATGTCGAGCGACTGCCCGCCGGGGCCGGCGGCCGCCCGCGCTGGCGCGAGTACGGCCGGCACGGGCACACCACCTACGAGGTGGTGGCCAGCGAGGCCCCGCACCGCCTGGTGACCGGCATCGCCGACCCGGACCTGCCGTACGGCGGCACCTGGACGTATGTGCTGACCCCGGCCGGGCCCGGCTGCTCGCTGACCGTCACCGAGCGCGGCGAGGTCCGCAAGCCGGTGTACCGGGCGGTCGGGCACTACCTGACCGGCGAGGACGCCACCGTCCACCGCTACCTGGGCGCCCTGGCCCACCGGATGGCCGCATAGGGCGCGCCCCGGGACTACGAGACGTCCACCCAGCCGCTCCGGTACGCCGCCCAGTGCTCGGGCGTCGAGGCGAAGTCCACGTACAGCGCGACGCCGAAGCCGGCCCGCTGCGGGTCCTGGCGGCCCAGGCCCAGTCGGACGCCCCGGACCGCCGCCGGGACGGTCTCCGCGGCACCCCGGTGGCCCCACTTGTCGTCCCAGAAGAACGGCAGGCCCATCAGCAGGTCGACGTTCGAGGGGGTGGCCTTCAGCGCCAGTTCGGTCTGCAGTGCGACGTAGCCGCCGAACAGCGGCTCGGTCGGCATCGAGGTGTCGTAGGTCATCACCGCGATCTGGTCGACCCGGCGGGCGGTCTCCCGGAAGTAGGCCTGGTCCCACCACTTGCCGTGGTCGGTGAGCAGGATGCCGGCGGTGTGCAGGCCGGGGACCGGGTCGATCTGCGGGGCCGCCACCGAGAGCTTGGTGCCGCGCGCCGCCGTCACCGGGTGGACCTGGTCGAGCAGAGCCAGCCAGCCGGCCGTGCCGGGGTGGATCGGCTCCATGTCGAAGTGCACGCCGTCGAAGCCCTGGTCCAGCACCTGGCCGGCCGAGGCGGTGATCCGGTCCCGGGTGGGCGCGTCGTCCAGGTCCAGGCCGTCCCTCTCCGGCTTGACCTCGTCGCCCAGCCAGCCCTGCAGCCGGACGCCCGGCAACACCCGGTGCGCGGTCTCGGTGAACCAGCGGGCCTTGGGGTGGACGGACGGCGGCAGTGAGCCGTCGTGCTCCAGCGGGCCGGTGTGGACGTAGAGGTCGTGCACGCCGGTTCCGGCCAGCTGTCGGGCCAGTGCCTCGACGTCCGCCTCGGTCTTGCGGCCGTCCACCCAGGCGTGGCCGAGCCAGACGGCGTCCCGGCCGCGGGTGCGGGCCTCGGCGGACGGTTCACCCGAGTAGTGCAGTCGGATCGAGACGAGGACCGTGCCCAGCGCGGCGACCGGTATCGCCACCACCAGCCCCAGCGCCAGCAGGGCCCGGCGCCACCGGGACCAGCGTCTCCACCGGTCGCGCAGTGCCCGCAGTGGGGCCGCCAGGGCCCGGCCGATGTGTCGTGCGGTGGTGCGGAACCTGGTCACGCGCTTGATCCCCCCTCGAGCCGAGCGCTCAGGATACGGAATGGGCCCGCAGGTCGGGCCGACGGCCGGATACGCTGGCCGGGTGCGGGCCCGACCAAGCGGGCTCGCAAAGCCGACAGCCGTCGCACCAGGGAGAAGCCCCATGGCCACTGCAGCCGAACCGTCCATCACTCAACAGAGCCGCGCTGACGCGCTGCGTGAAGCGCTTGCCACCCGGGTGGTGGTCGCCGACGGTGCGATGGGCACCATGCTCCAGGCACAGGACCCCACGCTGGAGGACTTCCAGAACCTCGAAGGCTGCAACGAGGTCCTCAACATCACCCGGCCCGACATCGTCCGCTCCGTCCACGAGGCCTACTTCGGGGTGGGCGTGGACTGCGTCGAGACCAACACCTTCGGCGCCAACTTCGCCGCGCTGGGCGAGTACGAGATCTCCGACCGCATCTTCGAGCTGTCTGAGGCCGGTGCCCGGATCGCCCGCGAGGTGGCCGACGCCCACGCCGCCGACGGCCGCACCCGCTGGGTGCTGGGCTCGATCGGCCCCGGCACCAAGCTGCCGACCCTCGGCCACGCCCCGTACGAGACGCTGCGCGACGGCTTCCAGCAGAACGCGGCCGGCCTGATCGCCGGCGGCGCCGACGCGCTGCTGGTGGAGACCAGCCAGGACCTGCTGCAGACCAAGGCGGCGATCCTCGGCTCCAAGCGCGCCCTGGCCGAGGCCGGACTGGACCTGCCCGTGCTGGTGCAGGTGACCGTGGAGACCACCGGCACCATGCTGCTGGGCTCCGAGATCGGCGCCGCGCTGACCGCGCTGGAGCCGCTCGGCGTCGACTACATCGGCCTGAACTGCGCCACCGGCCCGGCCGAGATGAGCGAGCACCTGCGCTACCTGGCGAAGAACGCCCGGATCGGCCTGTCCTGCATGCCGAACGCGGGTCTGCCGGTGCTCGGCAAGGACGGCGCCCACTACCCGCTCTCCCCGGCCGAGCTGGCCGAGGCGCACGACGTCTTCACCCGCGAGTACGGCCTCTCGCTGGTCGGCGGCTGCTGCGGCACCACCCCCGAGCACCTGCGCCAGGTGGTCGAGCGGGTCCAGGGCCGCCCGATCGCCCCGCGCGATCCGCGGCCGGAGCCCTCGGCCGCCTCGCTCTACCAGGCGGTGCCGTTCCGCCAGGACACCTCGTACCTGGCGATCGGCGAGCGCACCAACGCCAACGGCTCGAAGAAGTTCCGCGAGTCGATGCTGGCCGGTGACTGGCAGGCCTGCGTGGAGATCGCCCGCGACCAGATCCGGGACGGCTCCCACCTGCTGGACCTGTGCGTGGACTACGTCGGCCGCGACGGCGTCGCCGACATGAAGGAGATCGCGGGCCGGCTGGCCACCGCCTCGACCCTGCCGATCGTGCTGGACTCCACCGAGCCGCCCGTGCTGCGGGCCGGCCTGGAGGCGCTCGGCGGCCGCGCGGTGCTCAACTCGGTGAATTACGAGGACGGCAACGCCCCCGACTCGCGCTTCGGCAAGATCGCCTCGTTGGCCCGGGAGCACGGCGCCGGCCTGATCGCGCTGACCATCGACGAGGAGGGCCAGGCCCGCACCGCCGACAAGAAGGTCGAGATCGCCGAGCGGCTGATCGCCGAACTCACCGCCGACTACGGCATCGACGAGGGTGCGATCCTGGTCGACTGCCTCACCTTCACCCTGGCCACCGGCCAGGAGGAGTCCCGCCGGGACGGCATCGAGACCATCGAGGCGATCCGCGAGCTCAAGCGCCGCCGTCCGAAGGTGCAGACCACCCTCGGCCTGTCCAACATCTCCTTCGGCCTCAACCCGGCCGCCCGCGTGGTGCTCAACTCGGTCTTCCTGCACGAGTGCGTGGAGGCCGGCCTGGACTCGGCGATCGTGCACGCCTCCAAGATCCTGCCGATCTCCCGGATCCCCGAGGACCAGCGCGAGGCCGCCCTCGACCTGGTCTACGACCGCCGCCGGGACGGCTACGACCCGCTGCAGCGCCTGCTGGAGCTTTTCGAGGGCGTCTCCGCCGCCTCGGTCAAGGCCTCCAAGGCCGAGGAGCTGGCAGCGCTCCCGCTGGAGGAGCGGCTGCAGCGCCGGATCATCGACGGCGAGCGGGCCGGTCTGGAGGCCGACCTCGACGAGGCGCTGGCCGAGCGCCCGGCGCTGGAGATCATCAACGACACCCTGCTGGCCGGCATGAAGGTGGTCGGCGAGCTCTTCGGCTCCGGCCAGATGCAGCTGCCGTTCGTGCTCCAGTCCGCGGAGGTGATGAAGACCGCGGTGGCCCACCTGGAGCCGCACATGGAGAAGTCCGACAGCGAGGGCAAGGGCACCATCGTGCTGGCCACCGTCAAGGGTGACGTCCACGACATCGGCAAGAACCTGGTCGACATCATCCTGTCGAACAACGGCTACAACGTGATCAACCTGGGCATCAAACAGCCGGTCTCGGCGATCCTGGACGCCGCGCAGGAGCACAGCGCGGACGTGATCGGCATGTCCGGCCTGCTGGTGAAGTCCACGGTGATCATGAAGGAGAACCTGGAGGAGCTGAACCAGCGCAAGCTGGCCTCGTCCTACCCGGTGATCCTCGGCGGCGCCGCCCTCACCCGCGCCTACGTCGAGCAGGACCTGCACGAGGTGTACGAGGGCGAGGTCCGCTACGCCCGGGACGCCTTCGAGGGACTGCGGCTGATGGACGCGCTGATCGCGGTCAAGCGCGGTGTGCCCGGCGCGACCCTGCCGGAGCTCAAGCAGCGCCGGCACGCCCGGGTCGAGGTGGAGGAGCCGGAGCCCGAGGTCAACCTCGGCCAGATCCGCTCCGACGTCACCGTCGACAACACCGTGCCCACCCCGCCGTTCTGGGGCGACCGGATCGTCAAGGGCATCCCGTTCGCCGACTACGCCTCCTGGCTGGACGAGGACGCGCTGTTCAAGGGCCAGTGGGGGCTGAAGGCCTCGCGCAACGGCGACGGCCCGTCCTACGAGGAGCTGGTGGAGACCGAGGGCCGGCCGCGGCTGCGGGCTTGGCTGGACCGGCTGCAGACCGAGGGCTGGCTGGAGGCGGCCGTGGTCTACGGCTACTACCCGGCCAACTCCAAGGGCGACGACCTGATCGTCTTCCACGAGGACGGCACCGAGCGGACCCGCTTCACCTTCCCCCGCCAGCGCCGCGGCCGCCGGCTCTGCCTGGCGGACTTCTTCCGCCCGGAGGAGTCCGGCGTGCGGGACGTGGTCGGCCTGCAGGTGGTTACCATGGGCAACCGGATCTCGGAGGCGGCCAACGAGCTGTTCGCCGGGAACTCCTACCGCGACTACCTGGAGCTGCATGGCCTCTCGGTGCAGCTGGCCGAGGCGCTGGCCGAGTTCTGGCACGCCCGGGTCCGCTACGAGCTGGGCTTCTCCGGTGAGGACCCGCAGGACGTCAAGGACATGTTCGCGCTCAAGTACCGGGGCGCCCGCTTCTCGCTCGGCTACGGGGCCTGCCCCGAGCTGGAGGACCGCGCCAAGATCGCCGAGCTGCTGAAGCCCGAGCGGATCGGCGTGGTGCTCTCCGAGGAGTTCCAGCTGCACCCGGAGCAGTCCACCGACGCGATCGTGATCCACCACCCGGAGGCGAAGTACTTCAACGCGCGGTAATCCACACGTCCCTCTCCGTTCGCTCTTTTCCGGCGAACCGGGCGTATCCTTGATGATCCTGAACGGGCCGGTCCGCTCACCAGCGGGCCGGCCTGTGCCATCCCCGCGGGACGTCCCGGGACGTTCCGCGGGGTACCCGACGGAAGGACCCGCCATGACCGCCAGCTCCACCGCCGCCCTGGCGCTCGACCACGGGGACGACCGCGGCCTGCAGGCGGTGCTGCTGGACATGGACGGCACGCTGGTGGACACCGAGGACTTCTGGTGGCAGGCCGAGGTCACGCTCTTCGCCGAGCTGGGCCACCAGCTGGACGAGCGGGACCGCGCCCATGTGGTCGGCGGCCCGATGACCCGGGTGATGGACTACCTGGTCGCCCGGACCGGGGTGGACATCGCCCCGGCCGACCTGGGGGTGCTGGTCAACCAGCGCTTCGTCGACCTGCTGGCCGGCGGCGTGCCGCTGATGCCGGGCGCCGAGCGGCTGCTCAACACCCTTGCCGCGCACGGCGTCCCGGCCGCCCTGGTGTCCGCCTCGCACCGGCACGTGATCGACATCGTGCTGCGCTCGCTGGGCGCCGAACGCTTCGCCTTCACCATCGGCGGGGACGAGGTGCCGCGCACCAAGCCCTTCCCGGACCCGTACCTGGAGGCGGCCCGCCGGCTGGGCGCGGAGCCTGCCCGCTGTGTGGTCGTCGAGGACACCCCGACCGGGGTGCGGGCGGGCGAGGCGGCCGGCTGCCCGGTGATCGCGGTGCCCTCGGTGGCGCCGATCGAGTCGGCCCCCGGGCGGCTGGTGCTGCCCTCGCTGGAGCAGGTGGACCTCGAACTGCTGCGCTCGCTGGTCGCCTCGCGGGTGTGAACGGGCTCGGGGGGCGAGCCCTAGCGATGTGATTGTCATCTCATTGCGGCCGGCAGCTACTCGCGGGTAGGGGGCCTGGTGGGTCCGTCGCCGGTGGTCGCCTGGGGAGAAAACGGGCATTGACAGACAACTCGTCGAGCGCGCCGTGATGCCCCGAACCACCGTGTCCCAAACGTCATCTGCGCGGGTATCGGTCGTACGTGTTCGATATGGCACGCTACTCGGGTTCGTGCCACCGAGAAGGACGCTCCCGTGAAGACTTCAGCTGAACGCCTGGCAGTACTCGGCTGTGCCGGTCTGGTCGCCGTGACGGTAGCCGGCTGCGGATCGGTCACCGACGCCGTCAAGGGGGACGGCGGCGGCAAATCGATCACCATGGGCACCCGGGGGCTCACCAGCGTCCTGGACCCGGCCGGCGCCTACGACTCCAGCTCGTGGCTGGTGCTGCGCAACACCCACCAGTCGCTGCTCAGCTTCCCCGCCGCCGCCAGCGCCCCGGTCCCGGACGCCGCGAAGTCCTGCGAGTTCACCAGCAGTGACGCCACCCAGTACCACTGCGTGCTCCGCCCCGATCAGAAGTTCTCCAACGGCCACCCGCTCACCGCCGCCGACGTCGTGTACTCGATCGAGCGCACCAAGAAGATCAAGGACCCGAACGGCCCGGCCGGCCTGCTGGACACGATCAAGTCGGTCGAGGCCAAGGGCGACAACGAGGTGGTCTTCCAGCTGTCCACGGCCGACGCGACCCTGCCGGCCAAGCTGGCGACCCCGGCCGGCGCCATCGTGGACCACCAGGTCTTCCCGGCCGACAAGCTGCTGGACAACGACAAGATCGTCGGTTCCGGCCCGTACAAGTTCGACTCGATCGAGACCATGACCCCCGAGGGCGGCGGCGCCAAGGTCCTCTCCAAGGTCGTCCTGACCCCCAACGACAAGTACGCCGGCGACGCCAAGCTGCAGAACAACAAGTTCACCGTGCGCTACTTCGACAAGCCCACCGACCTGAAGGACGCGCTGGACAAGGGGGCTGTCGACCTCGTCGACAACAGTCTGGAGCCCAACACCGCGGCCCAGCTCCTCGCCGACCAGCAGGGTGGCAAGAGCGACCTCAACGTCGTCGAGGGTGAGAGCTCGGACACCAACTCCATCGCCTTCAACACCAAGGACGCGACCACCGGCAACGTCGCGGTCCGTCAGGCCGTGGCCCAGCTGATCGACCGGAAGGCGCTCGCCCGCGACGTCTTCGCGCGTACCGTCCAGCCGCTGTACTCGATGGTCCCGACCGGCGTCACCGGCCACAACACCGCCTTCTACGACAAGTACCTCGACCAGGACGTCAACAAGGCCAAGGCGTACCTCACCGCCGCCAAGGTCCCCCTGCCGGTCAAGCTCACCCTCACCTCGGGGCGTTCGCGCACCGGCAACGCCGAGATCGACACGCTGAAGAAGCAGCTGGAGGCCGGCGGCCTCTTCCAGGTGACGGGCCAGGTGGAGTCCGACCCGGCCGCTTACCAGAAGGGTTGGAGCGAGGGCAAGTACCAGGCGTACCTGGTCGGTTGGTCCGCCGACTACCCGGACCCGGACAACTACATCGGCCCGCTGGTCACCGGCGACAGCATCTTCCACACCGGCTGGGAGGACCAGCGGGTCAGCCAGAAGCTGCTCCCGGAGGGGCTCAAGCAGGCCGACCGCGGCGCCGCGGTCGCGACCTACAACCAGGTCCAGAGCGTCCTCGTCGACAACGTGCCGATGATCCCGCTGTTCCAGAACAAGGCGTTCTACGTCGCGAAGTCGTACGTCACCGGCGTCGAGTCGACCGTCGACTCCACCGGCGTCTTCCGCTTCTGGGAGATCGGCCGCAACAACAAGTAGCGCACCGCGCGCAGCGGCCCGTCCGCTCCCCCTCGAACCGAGGGGGAGCGGACGGGCCGCCGTCGTGTTCCTCCGTGCCGCCGCGGGGCGTTACAGGGTGCCGGGCCGCACCAGCCCGCTCTCGTAGGCGTACACCGCCGCCTGCACCCGGTCGCGCAGCTGGAGCTTGGTCAGCACATGGCCGACATGGGTCTTCACCGTCGTCTCGCTGACGAACAGCTCGGCCGCGATCTCCGCGTTCGACAGCCCGCGCGCCACCAGCTTCAACACCTCCAACTCCCGCTCGGTCAGCGCGCTCAGCGCCTGCGGCGGCGCCTCGTCACCCGAGGGCAGCTTGGTGGCGTACATGTCCAGCAGCCGGCGGGTGATGCTCGGCGCCAGCATCGCCGCGCCGTCCGCGACCACCCGGATCGCCTGCACCAGCTCCTCCGCCGGGACGTCCTTCAACAGGAAACCGCTGGCACCCGCGCGCAGCGCCTCCACCACGTACTCGTCCAGGTCGAAGGTGGTCAGCACCAGCACCTTGGCCGGGCCGTCCCGACCCGGACCGGCGATCCGGCGGGTCGCCTCGACGCCGTCCATCCGCGGCATCCGGATGTCCATCAGCACCACGTCGGGCTGCAGCGCCCGCACCTGGTCCAGCGCCTGCTGACCGTCGCCGGCCTCCCCGACCACCACCAGGTCGGACTCGGCCTCCAGGATCATCCGGAAACCGGTGCGCAGCAGCGGCTGGTCGTCGACCAGCAGCACTCGGATCGTCACTTAGGACTCCTTGCTCATCGGATCCCCCGTGGGATCGTTCTCATCCGACGTACGTGCCAGCGGCAGCGGGTACGGCGGCGGGGTGCCGCCGAACTCCGGGCAGTTGGCCTGGTGGTCGCACCAGTCGCAGAGGCGGTTGCGGGTGGCCGGGAAGTCCCCGGTGGCCACCGCGTGGCTGATCCGCTCCCACAGCGCCTGCAGCTTGCGCTCCACCGCGAGCAGGTCGGCCTGGTCCGGGTCGTAGCTGACCACGTCCCCGCCCCCGCCGAGGTAGACCAGCTGGAGGCGCTTGGGGACCACACCCTTCCAGCGCCACACCACCAGTGCGTAGAACTTCATCTGGAACATCGCCTTGCCCTCGAAGTCCCGCGAGGGCGCCCGGCCGGTCTTGTAGTCCACCAGCCGGACCTCACCGGTCGGGGCGACGTCCACCCGGTCGATGTAGCCGCGCAGCAGCAGCCCCGACTCCAGGGCCGTCTCCACGTAGAGCTCGCGCTCCACCGGGTGCAGCCGGGTCGGGTCCTCCAGCCGGAACCACTGGCCGACCAGCTTCTCGGCGTCCGCCAGCCAGCGGGTGAGCGCCGCGCCGTCCGGGTCCTCCGGGAACAGCGAGCCCAGCTCCGGGCGCTCGCCCAGCAGTCGCTCCCACTGCGGGCGCAGCAGGCCCAGCGCCCGCTCCGGCGTCCGCTCGGCCGCCGGGCTGTCGAACAGCCGCTCCAGCACCGCGTGCACCAGCGTGCCCCGGGTCGCCGCCGCGCTCGGCGGCTCCGGCAGCCGGTCGATCACCCGCAGCCGGTACAGCAGGGGACAGGTGAGGAAGTCCCCCGCGCGGGACGGGGACAGCCCGGTCGGGGGTGCCGCCGGGCGCGCCGGGACTCCGGCGGCACTGCTGGTGTCGGTCTGCTGCATGGCTACGACCCTATTGCCCTTTGCTGTCATCCCGCTGCCACCGTGCTGCCACACCCACCGACGCGGGTCCGGTCCGGGTCCGGTCCGGGTTCGGTCCAGGGCCGGTCCAGTGGGTATGAAGGCTGACAGAGGGGCGCGCGGCGCCGGAGGGCCGCGATCACGTAGCGTGGGCGCACCGGGGGCACGACGGTGGGACGACCGAAGGGAACACGGTGAGCGACACCAGGGGGCAACAGACCTCCGACCAGCCACCGCAGGACGGCGGACGCCCGGGCGGGCAGCCGCCGGAGCGCGGCGGCGGTCTCCTGATGGGGCGCCCCTTCGGCGTGCCCATCTACGTCACCCCCTCCTGGTTCGTCATCGCCGCCCTGATCACCTGGGTGTTCGGCGGCCAGCTCGGCGACGTCCTGCCCGAGCTCGGCAGCGGCGTCCGCTACCTGCTCGCCTTCTTCTTCGCGGTCGCCTTCTACGCCTCCGTGCTGGTGCACGAGCTGGCCCACACCCTGGTCGCGCTGCGCTACCGGCTCGGGGTGCGGCGGATCCAGCTGCAGTTCTTCGGGGGCGTCTCCGAGATCGAGAACGAGGCCGAGACCCCCTGGCGGGAGTTCTGGCTGGCCTTCGTCGGTCCGCTGCTCTCGCTGGTCCTCGGCGGGGTCTTCTACTTCGCGCTGCGCGCCGTCGAGCTGTCCACCGTGCCCGGGGTGCTGCTGACCGGCCTGATGGTCTCCAACCTGGTGGTCGCGGCCTTCAACCTGCTGCCCGGGCTGCCGCTGGACGGCGGCCGGATGCTGCGCGCCGTGGTGTGGGCGGTCAGCGGCAAGCCGATGACCGGCACGGTGGTCGCCGCCTGGGTCGGCCGGGCGCTGGCGATCGCCGTGCTGGTCGGCCTGCCGCTGGTCAGCGCCTCCCGCGGGGTCGAGCGCACCACCACCGACACCCTGGTGGACGCGGTGCTGGCCGCCGTGCTGGCCGCGATCATCTGGAACGGCGCCACCGGCAGCCTGCGCAACGCCCGGCTCAAGGAGGTGTTGCCCGAGCTGCGGCTGCGCGACTTCGCCCGCCGGGCCGTCGAGGTCACCGCCGACACCCCGCTCGGCGAGGCGATGCGCCGCGCCCGGGAGGCCCAGGCCGGCGCGGTGGTCGTGGTGGACGGCCGGGGCGAGCCGATCGCCATCGTCCGCGAGTCCGCGGTACGGGCCGTACCCGAGCACCGCCGCCCGTGGGTGGCCGTCGGCCCGCTCGCCCGCGACCTCGAACCCGGGCTGCGGCTGGACGCCGACCTGCGCGGCGAGGCGCTGCTGCGGGCCATCCAGGCCACCCCGGCGGGGGAGTACCTGGTGGTCGAGGCGGACGGCCGGGTGTACGGCGTGGCCGCGCTCACGGACATCGAGCAGCGCCTGACCGCCGCCGTCGCCGGCCGCTGACTCGTACCCTGCTCGGGGCCCGGTGAGGCGGGGCGGTCCGCTTCCCTTAGGATTGGGCGCATGTCCGAACCGACCGGTGCCGCCCGCCGACGCGGGCCCTTCCAGGTCGGGGACCAGGTCCAGCTGACCGACCCCAAGGGTCGCCACTACACGTTCACGCTCCAGGCCGGGAACCAGTTCCACACCCACAAGGGTGCGTTCCCCCACGACGAGCTGATCGGCGCCTCCGAGGGCACGGTCGTGCGCACCACGGGGAACGTCCCGTACCTCGCGCTGCGCCCCCTGCTCCCCGACTACGTCCTGTCCATGCCGCGCGGCGCCGCCGTGATCTACCCCAAGGATGCGGGTCAGATCCTGGCGATGGCCGACATCTTCGCCGGCGCCCGCGTCGTCGAGGCCGGCGTCGGCTCCGGCGCGCTCAGCATGTACCTACTGCGCGCCGTCGGCGAGCAGGGCATGCTGGCCTCCTACGAGCGCCGCCAGGACTTCGCGGACATCGCCCAGGGCAACGTCGAGCGCTACTTCGGCGGCCCGCACCCGGCGTGGAAGCTGACCGTCGGCGACCTCCAGGACAACCTGGTCGAGACCGACGTCGACCGCATCATCCTGGACATGCTGGCCCCCTGGGAGTGCCTGGACGTCGCCTCCAAGGCGCTCGTCCCCGGCGGCCTCATCTGCTGCTACGTGGCCACCACCACGCAGATGTCGCGGACCGTCGAGGCGCTGCGCGAGCACGGCACCTTCACCGAGCCGCAGGCCTGGGAGACCATGGTCCGCACCTGGCACCTGGAGGGCCTGGCCGTCCGCCCGGACCACCGGATGATCGGCCACACCGGATTCCTGCTCACCGCCCGCCGCCTCGCGGACGGCGTCGAGCCGCCGCTGCGCCGCCGCCGTCCGGCCAAGGGCGCGTACGGCGAGGACTACGACAACGGGGCGCCCGAGCCGAGCCTGCAGGAGCGCGTCGCGGCCCGCAAGGCCGCCCGCGACGCCGAGTCCGAGCAGCCCGACCTGGGCTGAGTCCGTACCCGAGAGAAGGGGCGGTGTGAGCGTCCGGCTCGCGCCGCCCCTTCCTTCTCTCGGCCGACGCGTCCTCCGACTCCCCGGCTGACAGTCCGTGGGCACCGTGTGGGACGATGCTCGCTCACGCAGACCAGCTCCTGGAGCTCTGGAGGGGACGCCTGGTGGAGACCGCGGTCGGGACGACGGCGACGGCCGGACAGCAGACACCGCAGGGCCGCACCCGGTCCGGGCACGCGCGCACCGCCCCCTGGCACTGGGCCCTCGCCCTGGCCGGCTGCGGCGCGGTGGTGGCCGCGGCCCTCACCGCCTCCCCGGCGACCGGCGCCCCGGTGCCCGCCCGCGGCGGCACGCCCAAGGCCCTCGCCGCGAGTGCCGCCCCCGACCCGGCCAAGGCCCAACTACCGCTGGACTGCGGCCCGTTCCCGGTCAAGGCGGTGCTCAGCGTGCCCGCCGGGCTCGGTGACGGACGGCCGGGCACGGTCGTCGCCGCGCACTGCGCCACCGAGACCGGCACCCCGCCGGACTCCGTCTACCTGCTCGGCTTCGGCGCCGGCGAGCGCCCGGTGGTGGTCGCCACCCTGCTGACCGAGCGCGAGAACCTCACCCTGAGCCGGCTCGCGGTGCGCTCCGACGGCGCCATCACCGGCCACGCGCAGGGGTATTCGAGCGATGACGTGCCGCGCTTCCGGCCCGACATCTCACTCGACCTCACCTGGACGCGCAAGGGCGGCGGCTGGGAACGCTCCCAGACCGCCGCCCCGGTCAGCCAGATCTGACGCCCGGCCTATCGGGCCCTACGACCTCACTCCGCGTCCGGGCCGTACACCTCGACCCGGTCGGCGACCCGGCGCACGTGGATGCAGTCGCCGGGGCACTCCTTCGCCGAGTCCACCACGTCCTGAAGAAGCGTCAGCGGCACCGGGGCGGTCTCCCCGGGCTGCTGGCGCAGCTCGTCGTCCGGGCCCTTCACGTACGCCAGCCCATCGATGTCCAGCTCGAAGACCTCGGGCGCGTACTGGGCGCAGATGCCGTCGCCGGTGCACAGATCCTGGTCGATCCACACCTCCAGCTCCTCGGTCGCCGCCGTCTGCTCCGTCACCGACATGGTCCCCTGCCGTTTCTGTCCCGGGTCGCCCCTATTCCTGGAGCAATCCCGCCATTCGTACAACGATCGGACCCCGTACTGCGGTCGCGATCGGATATCGCTTCGCTCGACGATACATCTGGCCTGCTTTGAGAGGTGCGCGCTGGGTATCCCCTTAGCAGAGGGGAAGCACGCTGGGGCGAAGATCGGACACGCCCGTTCCATCTTTCTTGATCTAGGGGTTTACGGACCCCTGGTCCCAGGTAGGGTCTGGAAGCGTCCAGCTCCCCGGAGGAGGTGAGGACCGTGGCAGCCCACGATGACGACTACAACCGCAGCACCGGCAGGCCCGCTCGTGGTTCCGACGAGGCCGCTCAGGTCTCGTACCTTGAGCAGGAAATCGCCGTGCTGCGCCGCAAGCTCGCCGACTCGCCGCGCAATTCGAGAATCCTCGAAGAGCGGATCGTCGAGCTCCAGACCAACCTGGCCGGCGTGACCGCCCAGAACGAACGGCTCGCCTCCACCCTGCGCGAGGCCCGCGACCAGATCGTGGCCCTCAAAGAGGAAGTGGACCGGCTGGCACAGCCCCCGGCCGGCTTCGGCACCTTCCTCGAGGCGAACGAGGACGACACCGCCGACATCTTCACCGGCGGGCGCAAGCTCCGCGTCAACGTCAGCCCGAACGTCGCCCTGGACGAGCTGCGGCGCGGCCAGGAAGTGATGCTCAACGAGGCCCTCAACATCGTGGACGCGATGGCCTTCGAGCGCATCGGCGAGATCGTCACCCTCAAGGAGATCCTGGAGGACGGCGAGCGGGCCCTGGTCCTCGGCCACACCGACGAGGAGCGCGTGGTGCGCCTCGCGGAACCGCTGCGCGGGGCCACCGTCCGGGCGGGGGACGCCCTGCTGCTGGAGCCGCGCTCCGGCTACGTGTACGAGGTCGTGCCGAAGGCCGAGGTCGAGGAGCTGGTCCTCGAGGAGGTTCCGGACATCGACTACCGCCAGATCGGCGGCCTGAGCAACCAGATCGAGCAGATCCGCGACGCGGTCGAGCTGCCCTACCTGCACGCCGACCTCTTCAAGGAGTACGAGCTGCGCCCGCCCAAGGGCGTGCTGCTCTACGGCCCGCCCGGCTGCGGCAAGACGCTGATCGCCAAGGCGGTCGCCAACTCGCTGGCCAAGAAGGTCGCCGAGGTGACCGGCCGCCCCCAGGGGAAGAGCTACTTCCTCAACATCAAGGGCCCCGAGCTGCTCAACAAGTACGTGGGCGAGACCGAGCGGCAGATCCGCCTGGTCTTCCAGCGGGCCCGGGAGAAGGCGGGCGAGGGCACGCCCGTCATCGTCTTCTTCGACGAGATGGAGTCGCTGTTCCGCACCCGCGGTTCGGGTGTCAGCTCGGACGTGGAGAACACCATCGTCCCGCAGCTGCTCGCCGAGATCGACGGCGTGGAGGGGCTCGAGAACGTCATCGTCATCGGCGCCTCGAACCGCGAGGACATGATCGACCCGGCGATCCTGCGGCCCGGCCGCCTGGACGTCAAGATCAAGATCGAGCGCCCGGACGCCGAGGCCGCGAAGGACATCTTCTCCAAGTATCTCAAGGACTCGCTGCCCTTCCACCCGGACGACCTCAAGGAGCACGACGGCTCCGTCGAGGCCACGGTGGCGGCGATGATCCAGTCGGTCGTGGAGCGGATGTACTCCGAGACCGAGGAGAACCGCTTCCTGGAGGTCACCTACGCCAACGGTGACAAGGAGGTCCTCTACTTCAAGGACTTCAACTCCGGCGCGATGATCCAGAACATCGTCGACCGCGCGAAGAAGATGGCCATCAAGGACTTCCTCGACCACGGTCAGCGGGGTCTGCGCGTCTCCCACCTGCTCGCCGCCTGCGTGGACGAGTTCAAGGAGAACGAGGACCTGCCCAACACCACCAACCCGGACGACTGGGCCCGCATCTCCGGCAAGAAGGGCGAGCGGATCGTCTTCATCCGCACGCTGGTCACCGGCAAGCAGGGCGCCGAGTCCGGTCGCTCCATCGACACTGTCGCCAACACGGGGCAGTACCTGTAGACACGCGGTTACCCGGGCCGACAGCGGTCCCCGGAGCTGTACGCACACCGTCCGGCTGTGGCGCCTCGCGGCCCCGCAGCCGGACGGCGCGTCTCGGGGCCCGCCGGTCGGCGCCGGGTTCTAGGCTCGACCCACCGTCCGCGGGCAGATCGCCGGCGTCGGTGTTGTTCAGCGGTACGTCAGCGTGTTCCGTCCGTCGGGGGCGGCGCACCGGGCAAGGAGGGCCGCATGACCGTACGGCGCGTGATGGGCATCGAGACCGAGTACGGGATCTCCGTGCCCGGGCACCCCAACGCCAACGCCATGCTCACCTCGTCCCAGATCGTCAACGCGTACGCGGCGGCGATGCACCGGGCACGGCGGGCCCGCTGGGACTTCGAGGAGGAGAACCCGCTGCGCGACGCGCGGGGCTTCGACCTCGCGCGCGAGGTGGCGGACGCCAGCCAGCTGACCGACGAGGACATCGGCCTCGCCAACGTGATCCTCACCAACGGGGCCCGGTTCTACGTGGACCACGCGCACCCCGAGTACAGCTCGCCCGAGGTGACCAACCCGCGCGACGGCGTGCTGTGGGACAAGGCCGGCGAGCGGATCATGGCGGCCGCCGCGCAGCGCGCGCTGGAACTGCCCAACGGTCAGAACATCCACCTGTACAAGAACAACACCGACAACAAGGGCGCCTCCTACGGCACCCACGAGAACTACCTGATGAAGCGGGCGACGCCGTTCGCCGACATCGTCCGCCACCTCACCCCGTTCTTCGTCTCCCGCCAGGTGGTCACCGGCGCGGGCCGGGTCGGCATCGGCCAGGACGGTTCGGCGCACGGCTTCCAGATCAGCCAGCGGGCGGACTACTTCGAGGTCGAGGTCGGCCTGGAGACCACCCTCAAGCGGCCGATCATCAACACCCGGGACGAACCGCACGCCGACGCCGAGAAGTACCGCCGGCTACACGTGATCATCGGGGACGCCAACCTCTCGGAAATCTCCACCTACCTCAAGCTGGGCACCACCTCGCTGGTCCTGTCGATGATCGAGGACTCCTTCATCGCCTCCGACCTCGCCGTCGACCAGCCGGTGCGCACCCTGCACCGGGTCTCCCACGACCCGACCCTCAAGCACCTGATCACCCTGCGCAACGGGCGCAAGCTCACCGCCGTCCAGCTCCAGCTCGAGTACTTCGAGCTGGCCCGCAAGTACGTCGAGGACCGCTTCGGCACCGACGCCGACGAGCAGACCGTGGACGTGCTGACGCGCTGGGAGGACGTCCTCGGGCGGCTGGAGCGCGACCCGATGTCGCTGTCCAGGCAGCTGGACTGGATCGCCAAGCGGGAGATCCTGGAGGGCTACCGCAGCCGGGACGCCCTGGAATGGGACAACCCGCGGCTCCACCTGGTCGACCTCCAGTACAGCGACGTACGGCCCGAGAAGGGCCTCTACAACCGCCTGGTGGCCCGCGGCCGGTTCGAGCGGCTGGTCTCCGAGGAGGAGGTCGAGCGGGCCGTCTCCAAGCCCCCGGAGGACACCAGGGCGTACTTCCGCGGCCGTTGCCTGGAGCAGTACGCGGACCACGTCGCGGCGGCCTCCTGGGATTCGGTCATCTTCGACCTGCCGGGCCGGGACTCGCTGCAGCGGGTGCCCACGCTGGAGCCGCTGCGCGGCACCCGCAACCACGTCAAGGAGCTGCTGGACCGCTGCCGCACTGCGGAGGACCTGCTCCGCGTCCTGGCCGGCGGGTAACTTTTCGATCACAACGGGTGAACGTCCGCCGAATGGGAATCATCCGGGGTGGCAGCGGGTGTTGGACAGGAAGCGCCACCGGCAAACCGGGAGCGGTAGTCGCACCTTGTGTATAGGGTCGGTGTCAACCGGCAACGACCGACCGACCAAACCGTGCCAGACGATTCGAGCGGGGTGAGGGAAATGGCGAGCAAGGACACCGGCGGCGGCCAGCAGCGGGCAAACCGTTCCTCCGAGGAGGTCGAGGAGCAGGTCGCGGAAACCCAGAATTCCGATGACCTCAAGGAGCGCCAGGAAAAGCTGAGCGACGACGTCGACGCGGTGCTGGACGAAATCGACGAGGTTCTCGAGTCGAATGCTGAGGATTTCGTCCGGGGATTCGTTCAGAAGGGTGGGCAATAGTCCGCCCCCGGTATTCGGGAATTCACGGTCGCGACCGTCCGTGGCGGTCGGGCGGCATCGTCCGCCCGGCCGCCCGGCATCGGCCCCTCCACGCGTGGACAGTGATCGTCGGCGGGTAGGGTGCGGGCATCGCGCGCTTCAAGCTACCTGGAAGGAATCGTGTGGAAGCCAACACTCGTGGCACCGGGCGTCTACCGGCTGCCTTCCTGACCCCGGGGTCGTCCTCGTTCCTCGACTTCCTCGCCGAGCACCGGCCGGAGCTGATCCCCGGCCACAACGGGCTCCCCGAGGGCGCCGTGGTCGAGGCCCCGCACGGGACCACGATCGTGGCCGCGGTCTTCGACGGCGGCGTGGTGATCGCCGGTGACCGCCGGGCGACCATGGGCAACGTCATCGCCCAGCGCGACATCGAGAAGGTGTTCCCGGCCGACGAGTACAGCGCGGTCGGCATCGCCGGCACCGCGGGCCTCGCGGTCGAGATGGTCCGGCTGTTCCAGCTGGAGCTGGAGCACTACGAGAAGATCGAGGGCACCACGCTCTCCCTGGAGGGCAAGGCCAACCGGCTCACCACCATGATCCGGGGCAACCTGGGCATGGCGATGCAGGGCCTCGCGGTCGTGCCGATGTTCGCCGGCTACGACCTGAACCTCGGCCGCGGCCGGATCTTCAACTACGACGTCACCGGCGGGCGCTCCGAGGAGCGCGGCTTCGCCGCCACCGGCTCGGGCTCGGTCTTCGCCCGCGGCTCGATGAAGAAGCTCTACCGCGACGACCTGACGGCCGACCAGGCCGCCACCCTGGTCGTCCAGGCCCTCTACGACGCGGCGGACGACGACTCCGCCACCGGCGGCCCGGACCTGGCACGGAAGATCTTCCCGATCGTCTCGCTGATCACCGAGGACGGCTTCCGCCGGCTCACCGAGACGGAGGTCGCCGAGATCGCCGTCGCCGTCACCGACGAGCGTCTGGCCCGCCCCAACGGCCCGCAGGCCCCGCTGATCTAGCCACCACCTCACAGGAAAGGGACGACCGCCGGTGTCGACACCGTTCTACGTCTCGCCCCAGCAGGCCATGGCGGACCGCGCGGAGTACGCCCGCAAGGGCATCGCGCGCGGCCGCAGCGTGGTCGTGCTCACCTACGCCGACGGCATCGTCTTCGTCGCGGAGAACACCTCCAGGGCCCTCCACAAGGTCTCCGAGATCTACGACAAGATCGCCTTCGCGGCGGTCGGCCGCTACAACGAGTTCGAGAACCTGCGCATCGGCGGCGTCCGCTACGCCGACCTGCGCGGCTACTCCTACGACCGGGCCGATGTCACCGCCCGCGGGCTGGCCAACGTGTACGCCCAGACCCTGGGCACCATCTTCTCCTCGGTCGGCGAGAAGCCGTACGAGGTCGAGCTGATCGTGGCCGAGGTCGGCCGCACCAGCGACAACGACCAGATCTACCGGCTCACGCCGGACGGCTCGGTCGTCGACGAGAAGAACTACGTGGTGGTCGGCGGCAACGCCGACTCGATCGGCAACTACCTGGGCCAGCGCCACCGCGTCGGCCTGAGCCTCACCGAGGCGGTGAAGGTGGCGGTGGACTCGCTCGCCCGCGACCCCAACGGCGGCAGCCCGCGCACCCTCACCCCGGAGCAGTTGGAGGTCGCGGTCCTCGACCGCCAGCGGTTCCAGCAGCGCAAGTTCAAGCGGATCCTGGGCAACCAGCTCGGCCGGCTGCTCGACGGGGACCAGTCCGCCGAAGCGGACGACGAGGAGAACCCGGCGGACACCACGCCGGAGTAGCAGTGCCTGCGGAGTCCCGTACGGCGGTCGGACCGCCGACGTACGGGACTCCGGTGCCCCTGCGGCGGCCCAGTCGTCGTGGAGGCGGTTTCGGACAGCTCCGACCAGAATGGAGTGCTCATGGACCGCCGGATTTTCGGGCTGGAGAACGAGTACGGCGTGACCTGCACGTTCCGCGGGCAGCGACGGCTGTCGCCGGACGAGGTGGCGCGGTACCTGTTCCGCCGGGTCGTCTCCTGGGGCCGCAGCAGCAACGTCTTCCTGCGCAACGGTGCCCGGCTCTACCTCGACGTCGGCTCCCACCCCGAGTACGCCACCCCCGAGTGCGACGACGTCGTCGAGCTGGTGACGCACGACAAGGCGGGTGAGCGCATCCTCGAAGGACTCCTGGTGGACGCCGAGCGGCGGCTGCACGAGGAGGGCATCGCGGGGGACGTCTACCTCTTCAAGAACAACACCGACTCGGCCGGCAACTCCTACGGCTGCCACGAGAACTACCTCGTGGCCCGGCACGGCGAGTTCTCCCGGCTGGCCGACGTGCTGATCCCGTTCCTGGTCACCCGCCAGCTGATCTGTGGCGCGGGCAAGGTGCTGCAGACCCCGCGCGGCGCGGTGTACTGCGTCAGCCAGCGGGCCGAGCACATCTGGGAGGGCGTCAGTTCGGCGACCACCCGGTCCCGTCCGATCATCAACACCCGGGACGAGCCGCACGCGGACGCCGAGCGCTACCGCCGGCTGCACGTGATCGTCGGCGACTCCAACATGTCCGAGACCACCACGCTGCTCAAGGTCGGCTCCACCGACCTGGTGCTGCGGCTGATCGAGGCCGGCGTGGTGATGCGCGACCTCACCCTGGAGAACCCGATCCGGGCGATCCGCGAGGTCAGCCACGACCTGACCGGCACCCACCAGGTGCGCCTGGCCAACGGCCGCGAGGCCAGCGCGCTGGACATCCAGGAGGAGTACTACTCCAAGGCCCTGGAGTTCGCCGACCGCAAGGGCATCAACACCGGCACCGTCGCCCGGGTGCTCGACCTGTGGGGCCGCACCCTGGAGGCCGTGCGCACCGAGCGGCTGGACGGGGTGGCCACAGAGATCGACTGGATCATGAAGTACAAGCTCATCGAGCGCTACCGCGAGAAGCACCAGATGAGCATGTCCAACCCGCGGGTGGCCCAGATCGACCTCGCGTACCACGACATCCACCGCCGCCGCGGCCTGTTCTACCTGCTCCAGGGCAAGGGCCAGGCGCAGCGGGTGACCAACGACCTCAAGACCTTCGAGGCCAAGTCCATCCCGCCGCAGACCACCCGGGCCCGGCTGCGCGGGGACTTCATCCGCCGGGCGCAGGAACAGCGCCGGGACTTCACGGTGGACTGGGTGCACCTGAAGCTGAACGACCAGGCGCAGCGCACGGTGCTGTGCAAGGACCCGTTCCGTTCGGTGGACGAGCGGGTGGAGAAGCTGATCGCGGGGATGTAGCGCCCTGAGACCGTGATCAAGGCGTCGGCCGGCCCCGGTGGTGTCTACCGGGGCCGGACGCATACCGGGCATACGCTGTCCGTCGAGTCAGGAGAGCCGACTTCGACCGACAGTTAGGACCACCGTGCGCCGCACCGCCGGTTTGCTTCTCACCCTGCCGTTGCTGCTCGCGGTCGCCTGCAGCAGCTCGCCCAAGGCGGCCGGCCCGGCGACGCCGTCCACCGCGACCGCCGCTCCGACGGTGCCCACGCCGGTCTCCGAGGCCTCGCCGATGCCCACTCTTTCGGGTGGTGGTTTCGGCAGCAAGGCCACCATCACCATCCCCGAGGGGCAGCAGCCCAGCGGCCAGTTCGTGGTGAACACCGTGGTCGAGGGAGACCGGTCGACGGTCAACAAAAACGACTGGGTCACCGTCAACTACTCGGCGAAGGACTGGACCACCGGCAAGGAGCTGCCCAGCTCGTACGACCCGAGCGGCAAGCCGCAGCTCTACCAGGCCGGCAGCGGGCAGCTGGTGCCGGCGCTGGACCAGAGCGTGATCGGCAAGAAGGTGGGCACCCGGCTGCTGGTGGTGGCCCCGCCGGCGGCGGCCTTCTCGGACAAGGGCTCCAACCAGCTGGGCGTGGGCCCGGGGGACACCGTGGTGTTCGTGCTGGACATCATGGAGAGCCTGCCGCCGGACTCCACGCTGAGCGGGAACATGACCGAGCCCGCCGCGACGTTGCCGCAGGTCAAGGACAACGGCAAGGCACCGGTGACGATCACCATCCCGCCGGGGCAGGCCGCGCCCACCGACCTGCAGCAGGCGGTGCTGATCAAGGGCGAGGGCAAGCAGGTCAAGAGCGGGCAGACCCTGGTGGTGCAGTACACCGGGGTGCTGTGGAGCAACGGGCAGCAGTTCGACTCCTCCTGGACACACGGCGGCGCGCAGGCGGTGCAGATCGGCACCGGCAGCGTGATCGAGGGCTGGGACAAAGGCCTGGTCGGGCAGACCGTGGGCAGCCGGGTCCAGCTGGTGGTGCCGCCGGCGCTCGGCTACAAGGACCAGGCGCAGGGCGCGGTGCCGGCGAACTCCACGCTGGTCTTCGTGATCGACATCCTGGAAGCGGTCTAGCGAGCGGTCTCGGGCCTGCCCGGAGGATTTTGTCGCGGACCCGGCAAGGATCCTCCGGGCAGGCCCTCGAAGTCACCCGGAGGATTCCGTACGCTTGGGCGGACGCTCGTACAACGAAGCGTCCGCCCTCATCCTGAGCTGTCATACTGCCCTCGCACTGTGGCAGGCGCCGCCCGGCGCCGAGGTCCGGGGCGGGCGGTACGGCGGCAGAGGCCGGCGCTCACCACGCCGGGCGCATACCTGGAAGACCTCGTGGCGAGATGGATGGGGAGTCATGACTGAGAAGACGCCGAGCCCGGGCGGGGCCGGCACCGCGGCGAACGACAGCTCTGCGGGTGACCCGACCGCCTCCCGTTCCGGCGGCCCGGCTGCCGGGGACCGCGAGTCGATCGTCGTTCCCCCGGCGATCCTGGCGCAGCAGGCCGGCTGGGCGCAGCCCGGCGAGAAGTCGCGCGCCGCGGGTGGCACCAAGACGGACGACGCCCCGCAGATCTTCGCCAGCAATGTGCGCAAGTCCGACAGCTCGGAAGCCGGTTACGACGAGAACCCGCCGAGCGTGGGCAAGCTGGGCGTGATCCTCGGCACGGTGCTGGCCGTGCTGCTGGTCGGCAGCGGCATCACGCTCTACATGGTGAACAAGGACGACTCCAAGGACAGCGCCTCGCCCGCCAAGCCGGACGCGGCCAAGACCGCGCCGCCCACGCCGAGCGCCGAGCCGGTGCCGCCGATCAAGGACACCGCCAAGGTGCTGCCGACGATCACCGGTGACTTCGGCAAGAAGGCCGACATCCAGGTGCCGGGCGACAAGTCGGACGGCTCGTTCGTGGTGAAGGTGCTGTCCGAGGGCAGCGGCCCCAAGGTGGACAAGAACTCCTGGACCTCGGTGGACTACACCGCCAAGGACTGGAACACCGGCAAGGACATCCCGAGCTCGTACGACAACAACGGCAAGCCGCAGATCTTCCAGGCCGGCACCGACGCGCTGATCCCGGCGCTGGACCAGGCCGTGGTCGGGAAGAAGGCCGGCAGCCGGGTGCTGGTGGTGGCCCCGCCGGCCGCCGCCTTCGGCTCCCAGGGCAAGCCGGACATGTCGATCGGCGCCAAGGACGACCTGATCTTCGTGATCGACATCCGCAACACCAACGCGCCCGACGCGGTGGTGAGCGGCACCGTGACCCCGCCGCCGGCGGACTTCCCGCAGGTCAAGGACAACGGCAAGAAGCCGGCCGAGATCACCCCGGTGGCCGGCGCCAAGGACCCGACCGAGCTGAAGACCCACGTCCTGATCAAGGGCACCGGGCCGGCGGTGGAGAAGGGCGAGAAGGTCGTCGTCCAGTACACCGGCGCGCTGTTCAAGGACGGCAAGATCTTCGACTCCTCGCTCAGCAAGGGCCAGGCGTTCTCCTTCCCGGTCGGCGGCGGCCAGGTCATCCAGGGCTGGGACCAGGGCCTGGTGGGCCAGACCGTCGGCAGCCGGGTCGAGCTGGTGATCCCGGCCTCGCTGGGCTACGGGGACAAGGGCCAGGGCGACATCCCGCCCGGCGCGACCCTGGTCTTCGTGGTGGACATCCTGGACGCCGGTCAGGGCTGATCCACTTTCGGGTGACAATAGAGGGCGTGTGACCTTCGGGACCGGCCGCGTGGCCGGGGCCCAACGGGCGGCGGGCGCCCGTACCGTGGTCTGGGAACGGACCGGGTGCGGGCGCCCGCCGCTTGGTCGTGTAAGCAACGCGAACGTGAGAAGAGGGACTGTGAGCGTCAACCTGAACGAGAAGCCTGAGATCGACTTCCCGATCGGCGATGCCCCGACGGAGCTGCAGAAGCGTGACATCGTCGTGGGCGACGGCGAGGAGGCCAAGCCGGGTCAGATGGTCAGCGTCCGCTACGTCGGCGTGACCTTCGAGACCGGCGAGGAGTTCGACGCGAGCTGGAACCGGAGCCCCAACGAGTTCCGCTTCCCGCTGGGTGGCGGCCGCGTCATCAAGGGCTGGGACCAGGGAGTCGTCGGCATGAAGGTCGGCGGCCGCCGCGAGCTGACCATCCCCTCGCACCTGGCGTACGGCAACCAGTCGCCGACCCCGGCCATCCCGCCGGGCTCGACCCTGATCTTCGTGGTCGACCTGCTGGCCGTCTGAATCGGCCCTGCCCGTGGGCCGGACCCCTCCGGGGCCCGGCCCACGGGCATGTTCGGGCCCGAACGGCAGGTCGCGGCGATCAGGCGTGGGACGCGGCTTTTGCAGTGCGTACCGCTACCGGTACGGTCGGTCCCGCCGGGTGAGGATCGCCCGGTTGGCGCACCCCGCGCGCGGCGGGGCACACCGGAAGGGTCAGCGATGGCGATCGCCAAGGCAGAGCGGCTGATGAATCTCGCCCTGTGCCTGATGAACACCAGACGTCCGCTCTCCAAGAAGGAGCTGCGGGAATCCATCGAGGCGTACCGCGAGGCCTGGCAGAACAGCAGCGAGGACGCCTTCAACCGGATGTTCGAGCGGGACAAGGACGACCTGCGCGAGCTCGGCCTGGTGATCGACGTCGACGAGAGCGCCCTGGACGGCGAACTCGGGTACCTCGCCCGCGCCGACCGCAACCGGCTGCCCGAGATCGCGCTGGACGCCGAGGAGGCCGCCGCGCTGACCCTGGCCGCCCGGGTCTGGCAGCAGGCCAAGATGTCCGGCGCGGCCAGCGGCGCGCTGCAGAAGCTGCGCGCGGCCGGGGTGCCGTTCAGCGAGGCCGAGGGTCGTACCGCCCTGGAGCCGCGGATTCCGGCCCGGGAGGCCGCGTTCGAGCCGCTGCTCACCGCCGCCCGGGACCGCCGCCCGGTCACCTTCGAGTACCGCAAGGCCGGGGCCGCCGTCGTCGAGCAGCGCAGCGTCGAGCCGTGGGCGCTGGAGTGCTGGCGCGGGCACTGGTACCTGGCCGGCTACGACCGCGACCGGGGCGACGCCCGGGTGTTCCGGCTCAGCCGGATCACCGGCAAGGTGAAGGCGAGGAACGGGGCCTTCCTCGGGACGGTGCCCGAGCACGTCGACGTGCGGGCCACCGTGGCCAAGTTCGCCGGGGAGGGCGCCACCGCCACCGCGACCGTCCGGGTCCGCCGGGGCGCCGGCTTCCCGCTGCGCACCAAGGCGCTGAGCAGCACCCGGGTCGACGAGGGCTGGGACGAACTGGAGATCCCCTACGGCAACGGGCTGGGCGCCGACCTCGCGGAGTTCGGGCCGGACGTGCTGGTGCTCGGGCCGGAGGAGCTGCGGGCGGATGTGATCGACCGGCTGCGGGCGGTCGCGGGGCTGGACTCGGAGGATGTGCGGGCATGAGCAATGCGATCGACCAGACGCGACGGATGCTGTCGCTGGTCACCTACCTGCGCGAGCGGCCGGGGGCCGAGGTCGCCGAGGTGGCCCGGGCCTTCGGGATCAGCGAGCGCGAGCTGATCGGGGACCTCAACGTGCTGCCGATGTGCGGCACCAGCTTCCGCGGCGGCGACCTGCTCGACATCGACACCGACGGCGAGCGGATCTGGTGGCACAACGTCGACGACGTGGCCCAGCCGCTGCGGCTGGCCGCCGACGAGGCCACCGCGCTGCTGGTGGCCGCCCGCGCGGTGGCCGGGCTGCCGGGCCTGCGGGCCGGCGACCGGGAGGCGCTCACCCGGGCCGTCGCCAAGATCGAGAACGCCGCCGGGGAGAGCGCCGAGGGCAGTGCCCGGGTCGGCGTGACCTTCGAGGCCGAGAGCCACGTCTTCGCCGACATCGACCGCGCGCTCAGCGAGGGCCGTCGGCTCTGGCTGCGTTACTACTCGCACGGGCGCGGCGGGATGACCGAGCGCGAGGTCGACCCGATCCGGCTGCTCACCGAGGGCCACACCTACCTCGAAGCCTGGTGCCGCACCTCCGAGGACCACCGGATGTTCCGGCTGGACCGGGTCGCCGAGATCCGCGTCCTGGACGTCCCGGCCGACCCGCCCCGGCGCGAGCCGCGTGACCTGAGCGGCGGGCTGGTCAACCCGGCGGCTGACGACCCCGAGGTCGTGGTGGAGGTCTCCTCCGGCGGGCGCTGGGTGGCCGAGTACTACACCCACGACCGGGCCGAGGAGCTGCCCGACGGTGGGCTGCGGATCACCCTGCGCAGCGCCGACCCCTCCCAGCTGCGCCCGCTGGCGCTGCGGCTGGGCCGGGACGGCCGGATCGTCTCGCCGTCCGAGCTGGCCGAGCAGGCGCGCTCGGCCGCGCGCGAGGCGCTGGCCGCCTACGGGGAGGGGCAGGTCTGAGCGGTGGAGCCCGGGACCAGATTCAAGGTGTACTGCTCGGAGTGCCGGGAGAAGGTGGAGCTCTCCGCTGAGGAGTTCCGGCTGACCCTCGGTCGGACCTCGGCGCAGGCGCACTACAGCTTCGGCTGCCCGCTCTGCGGGGCGGCGGTGCGCAAGCCGGCCGGGGAGAAGATCGTCGAGGCGCTCACCGGGGCGGGGGTCCGCACCATGCGGCTCGTCCCGGCGGAGGGGTAGCGCGCACCTGGCGATAGGGTGGGGCGCATGCCCTGGATGCTCGTCGCCGCCGTCCTGCTCGCCACCGCGGGCCTGCTGGTCCTCGGGGCCCTCGCGATCCGGCTCTGGATGGACGTGCGGGCGCTGGCCAAGGGCGTGGACGCGGCCTCGCGGGCGCTGGCCGAGGCAGCGGGGGAGCTCGCCTCGGTGGTGCCGAGCCGCTAAGCACCCGGGCCTGACCGCGTAGCACGGCTGAGCCGGACCGCGTAGCACGGCTGGGCCGTCGGTGGTACGGGGGCTGCTGTACGGAGGTAGGGGCGGGTTACGCTCTCAAGTGGCTCCTGAACTGCGAACCGGGGGCCGCTGTCCTGTTCGGACGGCCGTCGTCGGGGCGTCATCCGCAGCGGTTACCATCCGCGGCGGGCGGCCTGTCGGGCCGCGGAGGCTGAAGGTGGTCGGCACATGCGCTTGTCGGTGACCGCGATCGTGGTGATCGTGGTGTTCGCCATCGTGCTGTTCGGATCCAAGCGGCTGCCCGATCTGGCGCGTTCGCTGGGGCAGTCGCTGCGGATCCTGAAGAGCGAGACCAAGGCGATGCGCTCGGACGGCGCCTCGGACGGGAGCGCGCCGGCGGCTGCGCCGCGGGTCGACGGTCCGGCGCGGTCGTCGGCCAAGACCATCCAGGCGGCTCCGGGCGCGTCGGCCACGGCCCGTCCGGTCGCCGGGCCGAGCGCCGGGCCGTCCGCGCCCGACGGCGACCGCCCGCACTGAGCGCGGTGCACGTGACGTACACGGCGCACGTGACGTACACGATGCGTGTGACGTACGCGATGCGTGTGACGTGCGCGACGCACGTGGTGCAGGCGATGCACGCGACCATGGAGGCCCGTCGACCGGCGGGCCTCGACGCACGAGTTGAGGACCGGGGTTGAGCAAGCTCTCCAAGGCGCCGCAGAAGGCGCCCAAGGATCCTGAGGGGCGGATGGCCCTCGCCGACCACCTGCGGGAACTGCGCAACCGCGTGGTCAAGTCGGTCCTGGCGATCGTGCTGTTCGCGGTCATCGCGGCGATCTACCACAAGCAGATCGAGCACTTCCTGCTCCAGCCGCTGCCGCAGTGCGACAGGCATGACGCGGGCAACTACCACGGGCGCTGCGCCCAGGTGTCCAACATCGGCCTCACCGCTGGTTTCAACTGGATGCTGAAGGTCGCGCTGACCGCGGGCGTGGTGGCGGCCGTCCCGGTCTGGCTCTACCAGGTGTGGGCCTTCGTGGCGCCCGGTCTGCACAAGCACGAGAAGAAGTACGCGATCGTCTTCATGGCCTGCGGCGCCCCGCTGTTCCTGGCGGGTGTGGCCTGCGCGATCATGGTGATGCCGACCATGGTCGAGATGCTGATCTCGTTCACCCCGAACGAGACCATGCCGATCCTGCCACCCGAGGACTACTTCGACGTCGCCACCCGGATGGTGCTGGTCTTCGGCCTGGCCTTCGAGTTCCCGCTGCTGCTGGTGATGCTCAACCTGGTCGGCATCGTGACCGGCAAGCGGCTGCTCAGCTGGTGGCGCGGGATGGTCATGGCCATCACCGTGTTCGCCGCGTTCGCCACCCCGGGTGCCGACCCGGTCAGCATGCTGCTGCTGTCGGCGCCGATCTGGGCGCTGTACTTCCTGGCGGTGGCCATCGCGCTGCTCAACGACCGGCGCAAGCGGCGCAACGACCCGGACTCGGGCTTGGACGACGAGGAGGCCTCGCACCTGGATCTCACGGTGCAGGAGGTCGGCGGCGCGGAGTCGGTGAGCGCCTCGGCGGCGCCGACGGCCAGTGCCGCGCCGGTGTCGGCCTCGCACCGGGAGCAGATGGACGACATCACCTGAGCTGACAGGTCTTCGTGAAGCCCCGGCCCGCCGCTTCCCCGCGGCGGGCCGGGGCTTTTCGCTGTCCTGTCGCGCGGGGCGGCCTTGGCACGGTTGATGGCATGTGACATATTACTGGCGTGCTGATGAAGACCCAGAGACCTCCCCTGGACGTCGTCGTGGTCGGCGCCGGAGTCGTCGGCGCCGCCTGCGCCTACTACGCCGCCCGTGCCGGGCTCGCCGTCGCCGTCGTCGACCGCGGGCCGGTCGCCGGAGGCACCACCGGGGCGGGCGAGGGCAACGTGCTGGTCTCCGACAAGGAGCCCGGGCCCGAGCTCGACCTCGCCCTGCTCAGTGCCCGGCTCTGGCGGGACCTCGCCGAGGAGCTCGGCCCGGCCGTGGAGTACGAGCCCAAGGGCGGGGTGGTGGTCGCCGCGACGGGGGCCGGGCAGGAGGCGCTGCGGGCCTTCGCCACCGGGCAGACGGCGGCCGGGGTGGTCGCCGAGGAGGTCCCGGGCGAGCGGCTGCGCGAGCTGGAGCCGCACCTCGCCCCCGGGCTGGCCGGCGGCTTCCACTACCCGCAGGACGCCCAGGTCCAGCCCGCCCTGGCCGCCGCCCACCTGGTGCGCGAGGCCCGTCGGATGGGCGCTGAGCTGATCACCGGGGAGAGCGTGACGGCGGTGGACCGGGGCCCGGACGGCGCGGTGCGCGGCGTACGGACCGACCGGCGCCGGCTGGCCGCGCCCGCCGTGGTCAACGCGGCCGGCACCTGGGGCGGCGAGCTGGCCGCCCTGGCCGGGGTGCAGCTGCCGGTGATGCCCCGGCGCGGCTTCGTCCTGGTCACCGAGCCGCTGCCGCGGATCGTCCGGCACAAGGTCTACGCCGCCGACTACGTGGCCGACGTCGCCAGCGGCTCGGCCGGGCTGCAGACCTCCGCCGTGGTCGAGGGCACCCCCGGCGGGCCGGTGCTGATCGGGGCCAGCCGGGAGCGGGTCGGCTTCGACCGCACCCTCTCCCAGGAGGTGCTGTGCCGACTGGCCGGCCAGGCCGCGGAGCTGTTCCCGGTGCTCGCGGACGTCGCCGTGATGCGCGTCTACCGGGGCTTCCGTCCGTACCTGCCGGACCACCTGCCCGCCGTCGGGGCGGACCCCCGGGTGCCCGGGCTCTACCACGCCTGCGGGCACGAGGGGGCCGGGATCGGGCTGGCGCCGGCCACCGGGCTGCTGATCAGCGAGCAGCTGACCGGGAAGCAGCCGGAGCTGGACCTCGCGCCGTTCCGTGCGGACCGGTTCCCGGCCGCGTGAGACTCCTTGGAGAAGCTGTGAACCGTCGTCGCCGCACCCCCGCCGGGCTGGTCGAGGCCGAGCCCGGGCCCGCCCACCACATCGAGTTCGACGGGCGGCCGGTCCGCGCCCTGTCCGGGCAGTCGATCGCCGCCGCGCTCTGGGCCGACGGTGTGCTCGCCTGGCGCACCACCCGGGTCGGCGGGCGGCCGCGCGGGGCGTTCTGCGGGATCGGCGCCTGCTTCGACTGCCTGGCCACCGTGAACGGCCGGGCCAATCAGCGCACCTGTCTGCTGCCCGCCGAGCCGGGCACCGTCGTCACCACCCAGGAGGGCCACGGCCGTGCCGACCTCGCAGTCTGACACCCGCTACGACCTCGCGGTGGTCGGGGCCGGGCCGGCCGGGCTGGCCGCCGCCGTCACCGCCGCCGACCTCGGACTTCGCTGCGTCCTGCTGGACGGCGGGCAGAGCACCGGCGGGCAGTACTACCGGCACCCGGCGCCCGGCCTGGGCGCGGCCCGGCCGGACCGGCTGCACCACGGGTGGTCGGTCTACACCGGGCTGGCCGCGCGGCTCGCCGCCGCCGAGCGGGCCGAGTTCCGGGGCGGCCACCAGGTCTGGGCGCTGGAGCGGACCGCGGACGGCTTCGCGGTGCACGTCACCCGCGGGCCCGGGGCCGGTGACCGGGACACCGTCCGGGCCCGGTCGGTACTGCTCGCCACCGGGGCGTACGAGCGGCAGCTGCCCTTCCCCGGCTGGACCCTGCCCGGGGTGGTCACCGCGGGCGGCGCGCAGGCGATGCTCAAGGCCGGGCTGGTCCTGCCCGGGCGGCGGATCGTGGTGGCCGGCAGCGGGCCGCTGCTGCTCGCGGCGGCCTCCTCGCTGGTCAGTGCCGGGGCGCAGGTCCCCGCGGTGGTCGAGGCGAGTGACTACCTCGGGTACGCCCGGCGCCCCGGCGTGCTCGCGGCCGTCCCCGCCAAGCTGGTCGAGGGCGCCGGGCACGGCAGCGCGCTGCTCCGGCACCGGGTCCGGCTGCGGCGGCGGAGCGCCGTCGTGGGGGTGCACGGGGCGGACCGGGTCACCGGGGTCACGGTGGCCCGGCTGGACGCCGACTGGCGGCCGCGGCCCGGCACCGAGCGGCGGATCGACTGCGACGCGCTCGCCGTCGGGCACGGGCTGCTGCCGCAGATCGACCTCGCCACCGAGCTGGGCGCCGACACCCTGACCGGGCCGGACGGGGCGGTCGCGCTGCGGGTGGACGCCCGGCTGCGCACCTCGGTGCCGGGGCTCTGGTCGGCGGGGGAGACCAATGGCGTCGGCGGCGCGGATCTCGCGCTGGCCGAGGGGGAGCTGGCCGCGTACGCGATCGCCGGGGTGCTGCCGGAGCCCGCGCTGCTGCGCCGCCG
This sequence comes from Kitasatospora sp. NPDC018058, assembly GCF_044327205.1. Lineage (NCBI taxonomy): Bacteria > Bacillati > Actinomycetota > Actinomycetes > Kitasatosporales > Streptomycetaceae > Kitasatospora > Kitasatospora sp. NPDC018058. The sequence continues at coordinate 50,570 of NZ_JBIRFA010000009.1, forward strand.
GGCGCGGCTGCGGGCCTTCGCCGGGCTGATGGCGGGCGCCCACCGGCCGGGGGTCGGCTGGACTGGATGGCTGCGGCCGGACACCGATGTGTGCCGGTGCGAGGAGGTGCCGGTCGCGCGGATCCGGGAGGCGGTGGAGGAGCTGGGCGCGGGCGATCCGCGGACCGTCAAGCTGCTCACCCGGGCGGGGATGGGCTGGTGCCAGGGGCGGATGTGCGGTCCGGCGGTGGCCTGTCTGTCGGGTGCCGCGGGATCGGGCCCGGATCGGCGCCCGTTGGCCTGTCCGGTACCGCTGTCGCAGCTGGCGGCGGGGCCCTCCGGTTCGGTCTCGGAGTAGTCCGTCGAACGTGCGGGGCGGGGACCCTTGTCTCCGGCCTGTTTCCGTTTATAAAATGTCACACCTCACCAAGGAGCTCAACGTGTCCATCACCCAGCACGACACCACCCGTCCCTGGCGCGGCATCATGGTCGCCACCACGATCCCGCTGCGCCCGGACCTCTCCGTCGACTACGACGCCTACGCCGAGCACGTCCGCTGGCTGATCGAGTCCGGCTGCGACGGCGTCGTCCCCAACGGCTCGCTGGGCGAGTACCAGACGCTCACCGCCGAGGAGCGCGCCCGGGTCGTCGAGGTGGCGGTCGAGGCGGCCGGCGACGGCTCCCGGGTCATGCCCGGAGTCGCCGCGTACGGCAGCGCCGAGTCCCGTCGCTGGGCCGAGCAGGCCGCCGAGGCCGGGGCGGGCTCCGTCCTGCTGCTGCCGCCGAACGCCTACCGGGCCGACCACGACTCGGTGTGCGCGCACTACGCGGAGGTCGCCAGGGCCGGTCTGCCGATCGTCGCGTACAACAACCCGATCGACACCAAGGTCGACCTGGTGCCCGCGCTGCTCGCCCGACTGCACGGCGAGGGCTCGATCGTGGCGGTCAAGGAGTTCAGCGGGGATGTCCGCCGGGCGTACGAACTCGCCGAGCTGGCCCCCGGGTTGGACCTGCTGATCGGGGCCGACGACGTGCTGCTGGAGCTGGCGCTGGCCGGTGCGGTCGGCTGGATCGCCGGGTACCCGAACGCGCTGCCGGAGGCCTCGGTGGCGCTCTACGACGCGGCCGTCAGGCGTGACCTGGAGACCGCGCTGCCGCTGTACAAGTCGCTGCACTCGCTGCTGCGTTGGGACTCCAAGACCGAGTTCGTCCAGGCCATCAAGCTGTCCATGGACATCGCCGGGCGCCCCGGCGGGCCGGTCCGGGCGCCACGGCAGCCGCTGGTGCCGGAGATCGAGGCGGCCGTGCGCGCGGCCACCGAGAAGGCTCTGGCCGAGGGGCTCGCGTAGCCCATCGACCTCCGGCCGGCTGCGGCGGCAGCCGGCCTCCATCGACCGACACCTCATGGGAGTTGTGAGCCATGCGCAGCCGTCACGTGTTCCACGCCGTCGACTCGCACACCGAGGGCATGCCGACCCGGGTGATCACCGGCGGCTTCGGCGTCATCCCCGGCGCCACGATGGCCGAACGCCGGGTGCACTTCCAGCAGCACCTGGACCACTTCCGCACCCTGCTGATGTACGAGCCGCGCGGCCACGCGGCGATGAGCGGCGCCGTCCTGCAGCCGCCGACCCGGCCGGACGCCGACTTCGGGGTGCTCTACATCGAGGTCTCCGGGCTGCTGCCGATGTGCGGGCACGGCACCATCGGGGTGGCCACCGTGCTGGTCGAGACCGGGATGGTGCCGGTGGTCGAGCCGGTCACCACGGTGCGGCTGGACACGCCCGCCGGGCTGGTGATCGCCGAAGTGCGGGTCGAGGACGGCGCCGCCAAGGCGGTGAGCATCCGCAACGTGGCCTCGTACTCCGTCGCGCTGGACCGCAAGATCGAGGTGCCCGGCTACGGCACGGTCGGCTACGACCTCGCGTACGGCGGCAACTTCTACGCCATCCTGCCGCTCGCCGAGTTCGGGCTGCCGTTCGAGCGCGAGCGCAAGCAGGACATCCTGGACGCCGGCCTCGCGCTGATGGCCGCGATCAACGCGGGCCCCGACCGGCCGGTGCACCCGGAGGACCCGTCCATCCGCAGCTGCCACCACGTCCAGCTGCTCGCCCCCGGTTCCACCGCCGAGCACTCCCGGCACGCGATGGCCATCCACCCCGGCTGGTTCGACCGCTCACCCTGCGGCACCGGCACCTCGGCGCGGATGGCGCAGCTGCACGCGCGCGGCGAACTGCCGCTGGGGCGGGACTTCCGCAACGACTCCTTTATCGGGACGACCTTCACCGGGCGGCTGGTCGAGGAGACCGAGGTGGCCGGGCGGCCCGCGGTGGTGCCCACCGTCACCGGGCGGGCCTGGATCACCGGCACCGCCCAGTACTTCCTCGACCCGGACGACCCGTTCCCGGCGGGCTTCCTACTCTGATCCGTTCAACTCATGTGGAAGGGCTGCTGGTTGTGACCATCACCTCGTACAACCCCGCCGATCCGGGCGACCTCGTGGTCGCCGTCGAGGCCCCCGGCGCCGAGGCCGTGCGGTCCGCCGTCGGACGGGCCCGGGCCGCGCAGCGCGGCTGGCTCGGGGCCGGGGCAGGCGCCCGGTCGGCGGCGCTGGGGCGGATCGCCGAGGCGGTCGAGGCGCACGCGCAGGAGCTGGCCGCGCTGATCGTGCGCGAGGTCGGCAAGCCGCTCGCCGAGGCGCGAGGCGAGGTCGCCCGGACCGCGGCGATCTGGCGGTACTACGCACAGGCGCCGTACGCGCCGTCCGGGGCGGTGCACGAGACCGCCGCGGGGCCCGGGCTGCTGCTCACCCGGCGGCGCCCGTACGGGGTGGCGGGGCTGATCGCGCCGTGGAACTTCCCGCTGGCGATCCCGAGCTGGAAGGCCGCGCCGGCACTGGCGGTCGGCAACACGGTGGTGCTCAAGCCCGCGCCGGAGGCGACGGCGTGCGCGCTGCGGCTGGCGGAGCTGGCCGGGCTGCCCGCCGAGGTGTTCACGGTGCTGCCGGGCGGGGCCGAGGAGGGCGCGGCGCTGGTCGACGCGGCGGACGTGGTGTCCTTCACCGGCTCGACCGGGGTCGGGCGGGCCGTGGTGCGGGCGGCCACCGGGCGCGGGGTGCCGGTGCAGGCCGAACTCGGCGGACTGAACGCCGCGTTGGTGCTACCGGACGCGGACGTGGAGCTGGCCGCGGCCCACATCGCGGCCGCCGTGGCCGGGTACGCCGGGCAGAAGTGCACCGCCACCAGCCGGGTGATCGCGGTCGGCGCGGCCTACGAGCCGCTGCGCGAGGCGCTGGTCAAGGCGCTGGCGGCGGTGGACGACGCGGTGTGCGGGCCGGTGATCAACGCCGCCGCGCGGGAGCGGTTGACGGGGGCGGTCTCCTCGGCGGTCGAGGCCGGGGCGACCGTGCTGACCGGCGGGCGGGTGCCCGAGCGGGCCGGCTGGTACGTCGAGCCGACCCTGCTCACCGACGTACCGGGCGAACACCCGTTGGCGCGCGAGGAGTTCTTCGGACCGGTCGCGGTGTTGCACGCGGCGGCCGACCTGGACGAGGCGATCGCACTCGCCAACGACACCCCGCACAGCCTCGCCACCTCGGTGCACACCCGCAGCCTGGACGTGGCGCTGGCCGCCGCCGACCGGCTGGACGCGGGCATGGTCCGGGTCAACGCCCCTTCCAGCGGCGTCGACTTCCACCTGCCCTTCGGCGGGACCAAGGGCGCGAGCCACGGCGACCGCGAACAGGGCCAGGCGGCACTGGACTTCTACACCGTGAGCCGGACGGTCAGCGTGCTGCCGGGCGGGGGCGCCTGATGGACGTCCGCACCGTCGACTACCACGCGGCCGGCGAGCCGTTCCGGATCGTGCTGGACGGCGCGCCGCCGGTCCCCGGCGACAGCGTCGCCGAGCGCCGGGCCATCGCGCTCGGCGCCGGCGGCAGCGCCACCGCGCCCCGGCCGAGCGCGCTGGACGCCGTCCGGCAGCTGCTCGTCCGGGAGCCGCGCGGGCACGCCGGGATGTACGGCGGGTTCCTGGTGCCGCCGGACGACGACGAGGCGCACGTGGGCGTGCTGTTCTGGCACAAGGACGGCTACTCGACGGCCTGCGGACACGGCACCATCGCGCTCGGCGCCTGGGCGGTGGACTCCGGGCTGGTCCCGGCCCCGGCGGACGGCGTGGCGCGGGTGCGGATCGACGTGCCGTCGGGGCGGGTCACCGCGCTGGTGCACCGGGCCGGCGGGCGCACCACCGGGGTCACCTTTCGCAATGTGCCCAGCCGGGTCAGCGCGTCGAAGCTGCCGGTGACCACCTCGCGCGGGGTGGTGGAGGTCGCGGTGGCGCACTCCGGGGCGTGCTACGCCTCGGTGCCGGCGGCGGCGCTCGGGCTCGCGGTGGAGCCCGGGCTGCTGCCCGAACTCACCGCCGTGGGGCGGGAGATCAGGGCGCTGCTGGCCGACTCGGAGGCGGTCGCCCATTCGACGGACGCGCGGCTGTCGGGGGTGTACGGGGTGGTGCTGTACGACGAACAGCCCTCTGCCGACGGCGTGTTGAGTCAGCGGAACGTCGTCGTGTTCGCGGACGGGCAGATCGACCGCTCGCCCTGCGGCTCCGGCACCTCCGCCCGGCTCGCCGTGCTCGCCGCCGAGGGGCGGCTCGCGCCGGGGGAGGAGCTGCGGCACGAGTCGATCACCGGCACGGTGTTCACCGGGCGGGTGCTCGCCGGTGGCGACCCGCTGGGGGAGGGCGTGGTCACCGAGGTGACCGGGACGGCGTACCGCACCGGGGAGCACCGGTTCGTCCTGGAACCCGGGGACTCGTTGGGCACGGGGTTCCTGCTGTGACCGGCTCCGTACCGCCCGGCACGGCGACTGAGCCGCTCCAGTACACCGTGCCGGGCACCGGCGGGGTCGGGCCCGCCGGGGCGGTGGGGGCGATCGAGCGGGTGCTGCTGGACGGGTTCGACCCGGAGGCGGCGCCCGCCCGATCGGCCGTGGCGGTGCCGGCGGGGGAGCTGCTGCTGATGCCGGCCGCCGCCGGGCCGTACGCGGGCGTCAAGATCGCCGGGGTGGCGCCGGGCAACCCGGCGCGCGGACTGCCCCGGATCACCGGCGGCTATCTGCTGCTGGACGGGGCCACCCTGCAGCCGCTGGCGGTGCTGGACGGTGCGGCCCTCACGGCCCTGCGCACGCCCGCCGTGACGGCGGCGGCGCTGGCGCGGCTCGCGGTGCCGGAGGCCGAGCACCTGGTGGTGTTCGGCTCCGGCCCGCAGGCCTACGGGCACCTGGACGCGCTGCTGGCCGTCCGGCCGCTGCGCCGGCTCACCGTGGTGGCGCGCGATCCCGGTCGGGCCGGGGCGCTGGCGGCGTACGGGCGGGAGCTCGGGCTTTCCGCCGACGTGGGTGGGCCGGAGGCGGTCGGGCGGGCGGATCTGGTGGTCTGCTGCACCACCGCGCGGACGCCCCTGTTCGACGGCGCGCTGGTGCCCGCGCACGCGGCCGTCGCGGCGGTCGGCTCGCACGAGCCGGACGCGCGGGAGGTGGACGAGGTGCTGGTCGGGCGGGCCGAGCTGTACGTGGAGGCGCGGACGGTCGCGGTCAGGGAGGCCGGGGATCTGGTGATGGCGGGCGTGGCCGGGCGGCAGGTGCGGAACCTGGCCGAGCTGGTGCGCGGGGACGCGCTGGTGCCGGGCGGGCGGCCGCGGTTCTTCAAGAGCGTTGGGATGGCGTGGGAGGACCTGGCGGTGGCGGCGGAGGTGTACCGGGACTTCCGGCGAGCCTGAGGTCCAGTCGCCGAGCAAGCCGGAGTCGGCCCGACGGGAAGGGATCCCCCGTCGGGCCGGCTTCTTTTCGTGCTTCAGCAGTAGGTGGCGAGCAGGCGGGCCAGGTGGCGGCCGGCGGTGTGCAGCGGCTCCTCGCTGCGGGCGACCTGGGCGGAGAGCTCGGTGCCCTCCAGGGTGTTGATGACGGTGCCGGCCAGTTCGCGGGCGTCCTCGGGGCCGATGCCGGAGGCGCGCAGGTGTTCCTGCACGATGGACACCTGTCCTCAACCGCCGCCTCGCTGCCGGGCTTTCAGGCGTTCTACGCGCCGCGGATCACGGCCGGAGATCACCGCGGGGACGTCGACCGGCTGGCGATGGCGCTCGCGAGCATCGAGCACGTCCGGCACACCGCGGAGGCCTCCGGGGTGGACGGTGCGCTGCCGGCCGTCCTGGCGGAGGCGTTCCGGCGGGGCGTCGAGGCCGGGGGCGGGGCGGCGAGCGTGACCTCCCTGGTCGGGCGGTTCCGCATGGCGTAGGGCGCGGGGGCAGATCGTGTGCCGCCGGCCGTTGTCACGGCCGGCGGCCGCTGCCACCATGGCTTTCGGCGGGGTCGACGGGCTGTTCGGATCGCGGAATGTTGCGCGCTCAACGTAACGTGACATTGTACACTGGTGTTCTGCACCCACCCGGAGGAACACCATGGCCGACCTCAAATCCCGCACCCTGATCTCCGTGCAGGAGCGGCTCCGCGACCAGGTCGCCCACGCGCTCCGGGCGGCCCTGATCTCCGGCGAACTGCGCCCCGGCGTCGTGTACTCCGCGCCCGCGCTCGCCGCCGACTTCGGTGTCTCGGCCACCCCGGTGCGCGAGGCGATGCTCGACCTCGCCCGGGAGGGGCTGGTCGAGGCCGTCCGCAACAAGGGCTTCCGGGTCACCGAACTCACCGAGCGCGACCTGGACGACTACACCGAGATCCGCGCCCTGATCGAGGTCCCGACGGTGGGCCGGGTGACGCGCACGGCGACCAAGGACCAGCTGGAGCGACTGCGCCCCCAGGCCGAGGAGATCGTCGCGGCCGCGCGCAAGCACGACCTGATCGGCTACCTGGAGGCGGACCGGCAGTTCCACCTTGACCTGCTGGGGCTCGCGGGCAACGCCCGGCTGGTGGACGTGGTCGGCGACCTGCGCAAGCGTTCGCGGCTGTACGGGCTGACGCGGCTCGACGAGAAGGGCGAGCTGGTGTCCTCGGCGGAGGAGCACCTGGAGCTGCTGGACCTGATGATCTCCGGCGACGCGGACGCGGCGGAGGCGTGCATGACGCGGCACCTCAGCCATGTGCGGTCCCTTTGGGCGGGCCAGGACGAGGCGGCGGAAGCGGACCGGCCGGCACTGCGGCTGCGAGCTCGGCAGGGCTAAACCACTCGTTCGGGTGAAGGCTGGGAATCGAGCGTCGAGGGGCGCTCGGGCTCTAGGCTGATGCTCTCGACATCGGCAGTCAGGAGGAATTCCATGTCCGCCGCAGCAGCGGAAGAGCCCTTCGAGCAGCGGACGCTGCTGGAGTCCGCAGAGCTGATTTCCCAGCAGCTGGTGGGCCACCGGGTCGAGATCATCGGAGGTCAGATCACAGTGACGCCACCTCCCGATGGGCCGCATGGGGAAACGCTGACGGACCTCACGATTCCGCTGTGGTCTGCTGGGCTTCACGGCGATACCTCCCGAGTGGTCCAGGGCATGGGCATGTGGCTGCCGGGAGGCCCATCCGACTATGCGATTCCAGATTTGTCGGTTGTTGATGCCGACTACCAGGACCACCTGATCGAGCACAACTGCTATGACCCGATGGTCTTCCGGCTGGTCGTGGAGGTCACGTCCTCCAACCATCTCTCCGACGTCAAGGTCAAGCCCGGAATCTATGCCGACGCCGGAGTGCCGGTCTATCTGATCGTTGACCGCAAAAATCTGAAGGTCATGGTGTTGACCGACCCGCAAGACGGCGAGTACCGGGTGCACGCCGTCCACCACCCGGGGCAGTCGTTCACGCTGCCGGAGTCGATCGGGGCTGCGGTGACGCTCTCGGTGAACGACCTGCTCATCATCAAGAAGTAGCGATCCCTCGTGCGGAGCAGAACGCTCGACATGGCGGAAGTTCTTTTTGAACGGTTTCCCAGGCATCGGGTGGAGGTGCTCGGCGGCGAGGTGTCCGTCGAGCCGGTGCCGGACTGTATGTGATCGTGGATCGGGCCGATCAGCGGGTTCTGGTGCTGACCGACCCGAAGGACGGCGAGTACCGGGAGAAGGCCGTCCACGGCTCAGGGGAGTCGTTCACCTTGCCGGAGTCGATCGGCGCGGTGGTGACGATGAGCGTGGACGACCTGTTCTCCTAGGCCGCTGCCGTAGGCACCGCGAGCCGTCCGTCGTGGACTTCGGCGATCTGGTCGACGGCCGTGAGGTGGGTGCGGTCGTGGGTGACCAGGACCGTGGCGGTGGCCCGGCGGTGGGTGAGGTCGGTGATCAAGTCCAGGACTGCGGCGCCGCGTTCGTGGTCGAGGGCGCTGGTGGGCTCGTCGACCAGCAGGACCGTGGGGTCGTTCATCAGGGCGCGGGCGATGTTGACCCGTTGGCGCTGGCCGCCGGAGAGCTGGTGGGGGCGGCGGGCGGCCTGGTCGCGCAGGCCGACGGCGTCCAGCAGTTCCAGGGCGCGGGGGAGGGCCTCGCGGGGGGAGCGGCCGTCGAGGTGGGCCATCACCTGGAGTTGCTCCACGGCGGTGAGCGAGGGCAGCAGGTTGGCCTGCTGGAAGACGATGCCGATCTTGGTGCGGCGCAGGGAGGCCAGGTCAGCGCGGTCGAGGCCCGCGGTGTCGGTGCCGTCGACGACCACCCGGCCGGAGTCCGGGGTGATCAGGGTGGCCGCGACCGCCAGCAGGCTGGACTTGCCGGAGCCCGACGGGCCGACCACAGCCGTGATCGAGCCCTTTGGGACGGTCAGCGACACGTCGTCCAGGGCGGTCAGCCGGCCGTCGCCGTCCGGGTAGGTGAGGGTGATGCGGTCGAGTTCGAGGCTCATCGGGCGCTCCCCAGGGCGGTCAGCGGGTCGACGGAGGTGATCCGGCGGATGGACAGGGCCGCGCCGATCGCGCCGAGGGCGATCATGACGACGGCGGGCAGCAGCAGGGTCGGGGCGTCCAGGACGAAGGGAACGGCGGAGCCGATCAGCGCGCCGGCGCCGAGGGCGATCGCGGTGCCGGCGAGGGTGCCGAGCACCAGCAGCAGGACGGCCTGGCCGAGGGCGTCGCGCAGCAGGTAGCGGGTGGAGGCGCCGAGGGCCTTCAGCACCGCGATGTCGCCGCTGCGCTGGATCGTCCAGACGGTGAAGAAGGCGCCGATGACCAGCGCGGAGATGGCGAACAGGAAGCCGCGCATCAGCTGGAGCGAGCCGTTCTCGGAGGTGTAGGAGCCGATCGCGGCGAGGGCGTTGTCGCGGGTGCGGGTCACGGTGCCGTGGCGGGAGTCCGCGGCGGCGAGGTCGGCGCCCTTGGCGGTGTCGAGGGCGATGACGGTGGCGTGGTCGGCGCCGCCTGGGGCGAACTGCTGCCAGTCGGTGAAGCTGGTCCAGATCACCGGGGTGTGGCTGTACGCGGCGTCGCCCTCGACGGCCGACACGGTGAGGTGGTGCCCGGCGAGCGTGAGGTCGGCGCCGGGGGCGAGGTGCCCCAGCTTCTCGGCGGCGGTCTTGGACAGCACCGCCTGGCCGGGGGCGATCCGGCCGCCCTGCGGGGCCAGGTCGGAACCGTCCGGGACGCCGAAGGCGGAGAGGGCGGCGGTGCGCTGCCCGGCGGCGGCCTTGGTGGTGGTGATGCCGAGCGGCTGGGCGGAGGTGACGCCGGGCTCGCGGGCCCAGGCCTGCCACTGCTCGGGGGTGACCTGGGAGTCGGTGAAGGAGAGCTCCTGCCCGTCGGCCGGCTTGCCGAAGACCAGGTGGTCGGCGGGTAGTCCGGTGATCGCGGAGATGTTCTGCCGGCCGAGCCCCGCGGTCAACCCGGACAGCAGGCCGACCAGCACGGTGATCAGCACGATGACGGTCCCCATCAGGGCGAACCGCCCCTTGGCGAACCTGAGATCCCTCCAGGCGACGAACACGGTGGGCCTTTCCAACGAATGACGGGTGCTTCCTCCACCACGGTCTGCGAGGAGGGGGTTCGCGGGCATCGCGCCGGAGATTGCTTCCTGGGCATCAAAGGACAGAAGCGGAGTTCAACCTTTTGATTGATGCCGGGCCTCGGGCGTGGAACTTAGGCTGGAGGGATGGCGACCGAACGATCCAGAACCACCCCCGTCGCCCGCGTCCTCCGGGTCTGCCTGCACCTGCTCGTGGCGGGTCTGCTGGTGCTCGCCGTCGCCCGTGCCGCCTTCGTCGGACGGGGCGACGGGGATCCGGCCGCCGTCGCCGCCGCAGCCTCCGCGATGGCCGCGGTGTACGCCGTCGGGCCGCGGCTGGCAGCCGTCCGTACCTCCCGGCGGGGCGCCGCGCTCTGGCTGGCGCTGCTCGGCGTGACCTGGGCGGGCCTGCTGGTCGCCACCCAGGACGGGGTGTGGCTGGCGTTCCCGCTGTACTTCCTGGAGCTGCACCTGCTCGGGCGGCGCGGCGGGCCGGTGGCCGTCGGGCTGACCGCCGCCGCGGCGATCGCCGCGTGGTCCTGGCACCAGCACAGCTTCAGTCTCGCCGCCTCGATCGGACCCGCGCTCGGCGCGGCCGTCGCCACCGCCACCGTGCTCGGCTACCAGGCGCTGTACCGGGAGAGCGAGGAACGGCGCCGGCTGATCGACGAGCTGACCGCCGCCCGCGCCGACCTCGCCGCCGCCCACCACACCGCCGGGGTGATGGCCGAGCGCGAGCGGCTCGCCCGGGAGATCCACGACACCCTCGCGCAGAGCCTCAGCTCCATCCAGCTGCTGCTGCGGGCGGCCCAGCGGGCGCTGCCGGAGCGCACCGAGGCCGCCGCCGGGTACGTCGAGCAGGCGCGGCAGGCGGCCCAGGACAACCTGGCCGAGGCCCGGCGGTTCGTCCGCGCGCTCACCCCGCCCGCGCTGGACGGCGATCCGCTGCCGGTCGCACTGGAGCGGCTGTGCGCGACCACCACGGCGCACAGCGGCCTGCCCGTCCACCTGCACGTCTCGGGGGACCCGGTCCGGCTGCCGGCCGCGCAGGAGGTGGCGCTGCTGAGGATCGCGCAGTCGGCGCTCGGCAATACCGTGCGGCACGCGAAGGCCGGGCGGGCCGAGGTGACACTGAGCTACATGGAGGGAGAGGTGGCGTTGGACGTGTTCGACGACGGGGCCGGGTTCGATCCGGCGGCGGTCGCCGGCCGCACCGGCGGGGACGGCGGCTTCGGGCTGCCCTCGATGCGGGCCCGGGCGCGGGCGCTCGGCGGCAGCTTCACGGTGGAGTCCGCGCCCGGGGAGGGCACCGCGCTGGCGGTGCAGCTGCCGGTCACCCCGGAGGCCGGTCCGTGATCCGGCTGCTGATCGCCGACGACCACCCGGTGGTGCGGGCCGGGCTGCGGGCGGTGCTGGAGAGCGAGCCGGACTTCGCCATCGTGGCGGAGGCGGCCACCGCCGAGCGGGCCGTCGAGCTGGCGGCCGAGCCGGGGGTGGACGTGGTACTGATGGACCTGCAGTTCGGGCCCGGCTCGACGATGAACGGGGCGCAGGCGACGGCGGCGATCACCGCCCGGGCTGGCGCGCCGCGGGTGCTGGTGGTCACCACCTACGACAGCGACGCGGACACCCTGCCGGCGCTGGAGGCCGGTGCGACCGGCTACCTGCTGAAGGACGCGCCGCCGGAGGAGCTGGCCCAGGCGGTACGGGCGGCCGCGGCGGGGCGCAGCGCGCTGGCGCCGAGCGTGGCGGACCGGCTGCTGGAGCGGATGCGGACGCCCGCGGCGGCGCTCAGTGCGCGGGAGACCGAGGTGCTGGGGCTGGTCGCGGACGGGCTGACCAACCAGCGGATCAGCCAGCACCTGCACCTGAGCCAGGCCACCGTGAAGTCGCATCTGGTGCACATCTACACCAAGTTGGGGGTCGACTCGCGCACGGCGGCGGTGCGGGAGGCGCGCGGGCGGGGGTTGATCCGCTGAGCGTGGGCTGGGGCCGATCCGCTGAGCGTAGCGTGGGAACGGTCCGTGCCCGTAGCAGTGTGAGGAGCGCCCTGATGACCGTCCGTCTCGACGAGCTCGCCGTACCGGTGATCGGCGCCCCGATGGCGGGCGGGGCCTCGACGCCCGGGCTGGTGGCCGCGGTGAACCGGGCCGGTGGGCTGGGGTTCCTGGCCGCGGGCTACGAGTCGGCCGCGGCGATGGCCGAACAGATCGCCGCCGCGCGGAAGTCGACCGACCGGCCGTACGGGGTGAACCTCTTCGTCCCGGCCCCGCCCGGGGATCCGGCGGCGGTCGCCGCCTACCGGGAGCGGCTGCGGCCGGAGGCCGAGCAGTGGGGGGTCGCGCTGCCGGAGCGGATCGGGCCGGACCGGGACGACTGGGAGGCCAAGCTCGCCGCGCTGCTCGCGGACCCGGTGCCGGTGGTCTCGTACACCTTCGGGCTGCCGACGGCGCGGGAGGCGGCGGCGCTGCGGGCGGCGGGCACACTGCAGATCGGCACCGTCACCACGGCGGAGGAGGCGCGGGCGGCGGAGGCGGTCGGGATGGACGCCCTGTGCGTGCAGGGTCCGGAGGCCGGCGGGCACCGCGGCACCCACCGGGTCGCGGACCGGCCGGGGGAGGTGCCGCTGCTGCAACTGCTGCCCGCTGTACGGGCGGTGACCTCCCTGCCGCTGATCGCCGCCGGCGGGCTGGGCGACGGCCAGGCGATCGCGGGGGCGCTGCGGGCCGGGGCGGCGGCGGTGCAGCTGGGGACGGCCCTGCTGCGTTCCGACGAGTCCGGCGCCTCGGCCGCCCACCGGGCCGCGCTCACCGAACTGCCGGAGACCGTCGTCACCCGCGCCTTCACCGGCCGCCCGGCCCGCGGCCTGCGCAACGCCTTCATCGACCGCCACGGCCCGTACGCCCCGCCCGCCTACCCCGAGGTCCATCACCTCACCGCCCCGCTTCGGGCCGCCGCCACCCGCCGCGCCGACACCTCGGCCATGCACCTCTGGGCGGGCACGGCCCACCGGCTGGCCCGGTCGGGCCCGGCGGAGGCGGTCGTCGCGGAGCTGTGGCGGGCCGCACGGGGGAGCTGAGCGCCGCTCAGCCCAGCAGGTCCGCCATCCAGGACTCGACGGCCTGCGCCGTCCTCGGCAGGGCGCCGGACATCAGGTGGGCGCCGTCCGCCGTGATGACCAGGTCGTCCTCGATGCGGATGCCGAGGCCGCGGAGTTCGAGGGGGAGGGTTTCGTCGTCGGGTTGGAGGTAGAGGCCGGGTTCGACGGTGAGGACCATGCCCTCTTCCAGGGTGGCGTCGAGGTAGCGGTCGGCGCGCGCCTGGGCGCAGTCGTGGTAGTCGAGGCCGAGCATGTGGCCGCTGCCGCAGAGGGTGTAGCGGCGGTGGAGGCCGTTGTCCTCGGCGAGGGACTGGTCGGCGGGGACGCGCAGGACCCCCCAGTCGGCGAGGCCTTCGGCGATGACGCGCATGGCGGCGTGGTGGAAGTCGCGGAAGCGGGCGCCGGGGCGCAGGGCTGCGATGCCGGCGCTCTGGGCGGCGAGGACGAGGTCGTAGGCCTGGCGCTGGACGGGGGTGAAGGTGCCGCTGAGGGGGAGGGTGCGGGTGATGTCGGCGGCGTAGAGGGTGTCGGTCTCGACGCCGGCGTCCAGCAGGAGCAGGGAGTTCGGGTCGAGGGCGCCGTCGTTGCGGATCCAGTGCAGGACGCAGGCGTGGGCGCCGGAGGCGGCGATGGTGGTGTAGCTGGTGCCGTTGCCCTCGGCGCGGGCGCGCAGGTCGAAGACGCCCTCGATCCAGCGTTCGCCGCGGTGGTGGCGCAGCGCGGTGGGCAGGGCGCGGACGACGTCCTCGAATCCGGTGACGGTGTGGTCGACGGCGAGTTGCAGTTGTTCGACCTCCCAGGTGTCCTTGATCAGTCGCAACTCGGCGAGGACGGCGGCGAGTTCGCCGTCACGGTGGTCGGCACGGGGGCGTCCGGTGGCCGCGTCGACGAGAGCGTCGGCGCCGGCCAGCACCCGGGTGGGCGGCTGCGGTCCGGTGAGCAACTTGCCGAGGTCGTCGAGGTGTTCGGTGCGCAGCCCGGTGAGTCGGGCGGCCTCGTCGAGGTCGGGGCGGCGGCCGACCCAGAACTCGCCGTAGCGGCGGTCGCGGTAGAACTCGCCGCCGCTGCGCGGGGAGCGCGGGCGCAGGTAGAGGACCGGTTCGTGGTCCTCGGGCCCCGCGGGTTCGAGGACGAGGACGTGGTCGGCCTGGTCCTCACCGGTGAGCCCGGTGAGCCAGACGTACGCGCTGTGCGGTCGGAAGCGGTGGTCGAGGTCGTTGCAGCGGACCTTGAGGCGTCCGGCCGGGACGATCAGCCGTTCGCCGGGGAACGCCGCGCAGAGCCGGGCGCGGCGGCCGGGGAAGCGGTCGTAGCCGGGGACGCGCTGGTCGGCGGGGAGCGGGGTGGCGGTCCAGCGGGTGCCCATGAAGGCGTCCAGGGCGGGGGAGACCGGGAGGTCGTGGCTCCCGGTGTTGAGGCCGGTCTGCGGGTGGGTCACCGGTGAACTCCTAGGCGGGGCTGGGGAGCTGAGGGCGCACGGACACAGCTGGGTAACGGACGGCGCCACCCCTTGTGCAGTGCAATTTCACATTACTATGTTACGGGTCACACAGCGGAGCGGCCAGAGCAGGCCCCCCACAGCGGAGTTGCACATGACCAGGCGCACCCATGCCCTCCTCGCGGCGGCCCTCGCGGCGACCCTCACCCTCGGCCTCGGGGCCTGCAAGAACGACAAGAGCGACAGCGGTGGCGACAGCACCGCGGCCGGTGGCACCAGGGCCCCCGGTGCCGCGTCCGGGACGATCGTCGGCGGCACCCCGGTCAAGGGCGGCACCCTGACCGTGCTGTCCAACCAGGACTTCGCCCACCTCGACCCGGCCCGCAACTGGACCATGCCGAACATGGACTTCGGCATCCGGCTGCTCTACCGCACGCTGGTCACGTTCAAGGCCGAGCCGGGCGCGGCGGGCAGCGAGATCGTCCCCGACCTCGCCACCGACCTCGGCAGGTCCTCGGACGGCGGCAAGACCTGGACCTTCACTCTCAAGGACGGCGTCAAGTACGAGGACGGCTCGCCGATCAAGTCCGCCGACGTCAAGTACAACGTCGAGCGCTCCTTCGTGCCGGACCTCACCGGTGGCCCCGACTACGCCCAGCAGTACCTGGCCGGCGGCGAGAACTACAAGGGCCCGCTGAACGGCGAGCACCTGTCCAGCATCGAGACCCCCGACGACAGGACGATCGTCTTCCACCTCAAGCGCCCGGTCGCCGAGTTCTCCTACACCGCGACCCTGCCGACCTTCGCCCCCGTGCCGCAGTCCCAGGACAAGGGCACCCAGTACGACCTGCGGCCGTTCTCCTCGGGCCCGTACAAGATCGAGACCTACGACCGCGGCAAGCAGCTGGTCCTGGTCCGCAACGCCAACTGGGACCAGTCCACCGACCCGGTCCGCAAGGCCTACCCGGACCGGATCGTGGTCACCCAGGGCCTCAAGGGCGGCCAGGTGGACGACCGGATCATCGCCAGCGAGGGCGCGGACGCCTCCGCGGTCGAATGGATGAACCTGCGGCCCGAGTCGGTCGCCAAGGTGCTGCCCAAGCCGGACGTGAAGTCCCGGCTGATCGCCGAGCAGCAGGGCTGCACCGACATGCTGTACCCCAACACCTCCAAGGCGCCCTTCGACGACCCCAAGGTCCGCGAAGCGCTGATGTACGCGGTGGACCGGGACGCCCAGGTGACCGCGAACGGCGGTCCGGCGATGGGGGACGTGGCCACCTCCTACCTGCCGCCCGCACTGTCCGGCGGCACCGGGCAGGACCCGCTGAAGATCCCGGCCGCCGGCGACCCGGAGAAGGCCAAGCAGCTGCTCAAGGAGGCCGGCAAGTCCGACCTCAAGGTCTCGCTGACCGTCTCCTCCGGTGACAAGACCCGGGCCGAGGCCTTGCAGCAGTCGCTGGCGAAGGTCGGCATCCAGGTCACCATCACCACCGCCGACCCGTCCGTCTACTACGACACCATCGGCGACACCAAGAACGCGCCCGACCTCGCCATCCTCGGCTGGTGCCCGGACTACCCCTCCGGTGCCACCTTCCTGCCGCTGGTCTTCGACGGCCGGACCATCAAGGAGAAGGGCAACCAGGGCAACGTCGAGCAGTTCCGCGACCAGGTCACCTCGGACCGGATCGACCAGATCAACGCGATGGCCGACGTCAACGAGGCCAACAAGGCGTGGCTGCAGCTCAACGAGGACCTGATGAAGAAGGCGCCCACCGTGCCGATGCTGTGGCAGCGCCGCCCGCTGCTGGCCGGGACGAACGTGGCCGGGGCCTTCGGCCACCCGGTGTGGACCGGTCAGTGGGACTTCGCCACGATCGGCCTCAAGGACCCCTCCAAGAGCCAAGGCTGAGGGACCGTCCGATGAGTACCGTCATGGAAACCGCCACGGCCGACACGGCCGGGGCGGGCCCGGCGAAACACTCCGGCCGCGGACCCTGGCGGCTGGTCTGGGACCAGCTGTGGGCCAAGGGCTCGGCCCGGTTCGGCCTGGTCGCCGTCGCCCTGCTGGTCCTGCTCGCCGCGCTGGCCGGGCCGCTGAGCGCGCTCGGCGGCTGGAGTCCCGAGGAGTTCGACAAACGCGCCGTGGACCCCTACCTGGGCGGACAGCCGATCGGTGACTTCGGCGGGATCGGCACCCGGCACTGGCTGGGCGTCGAACCCGCCACCGGGCGCGACCTGTTCGCCCGGGTGCTGCACGGCGGGCAGGTCTCGCTGCTGATCGCCTTCACCGCCACCGCCGTGGTCGTGGTGACCGGCACCCTGGTCGGCATCGCGGCCGGCTACTTCGGCGGGCGGACCGACACCGTGCTGTCCCGGCTGATGGACCTCACCATGTCCTTCCCCTCGCTGATCTTCATGATCTCGATGATGTCGGTGGCCAAGGACGTCAACCGGGTCCTGCTGATCACCCTGGTGATCGGGCTGTTCACCTGGCCCGGCATCGCCCGGGTGGTGCGGGGGCAGACCCTCTCGCTCAAGCACCGCGAGTACGTCGAGGCCGCCAAGGTCGGCGGTGCCCGCTCCTGGCGCATCCTCACCCGCGAGATCCTGCCCAACGTCTCCGGCCCGATCATCGCCTACACCACGCTGCTGGTCCCCGGCATGATCGCCACCGAGGCCGCGCTCAGCTACCTCGGCGTGGGCGTGCGCCCGCCGACTCCCTCCTGGGGCCAGATGATCGCCGAGAGCATCAGCTTCTACGAGACCGACCCGACGTACTTCCTGATCCCGACGGCCTTCCTGTTCCTGGCCGTGCTCGCCTTCACCCTGCTCGGCGACGCGCTGCGCGACATCCTCGACCCGCGGGGAGGCCGGTCGTGATCCTCTACCTCGGCCGCCGGCTGCTCGGCGCGCTCGGCATCCTGCTGGCGATCTGCGCGATCACGTTCACCATCTTCTACCTGCTGCCCGCCGACCCGGCGGTGGCCGCCTGCGGCAAGACCTGCAGCCCCGAGCGGATCGCCGAGGTCAAGGCCGCGATGGGGCTCGACAAACCGGTCTGGGAGCAGTTCGCCACGTACGTGAGCGGCATCTTCGCCGGGCGCGAATACGGCAGCGGGCCCAGCGCCACCCACTGCGGCTTCCCCTGCCTCGGCTACTCCTACGAGTACTCGCTGCCGGTCTGGAACCTGCTCACCGACCGGCTGCCGGTCTCCGTCTCGCTGGCCGTCGGTGCGGCCACGCTCTGGCTGGTCCTCGGCCTGGGCGCGGGCGTCACCTCGGCGCTGCGCAAGGGAGGGGCGACCGACAAGGCGCTGATGGTGCTCTCGGTCGCCGCCGCCTCGCTGCCGGTCTACTTCACCTCGATCATGCTGATCTGGGGCGTCGTCAGGACGGCCGGGCTGCTGCCCTACCCGGCCTACCACGCGTTCACCGAGAACCCCGTCGAGTGGGCCTCCAACCTGCTGCTGCCGTGGATCGCCCTGGCACTGCTGTACGCGGCCATGTACGCCCGGCAGAGCCGCAACTCGATGATCGAGGCGATGGCCGAGCCGTACATCCGCACCGCCCGGGCCAAGGGCCTGCCGGCCACGACCGTCGCGGTCAAGCACGGGCTGCGCTCCGGGATGACGCCGATCCTGACCATCCTCGGGATGGACCTCGGAGGGCTGCTGGCCGGTGCCGTCATCACCGAGTCGATCTTCGGACTGCCCGGGGTGGGACGGCTCTTCTACGACGCGCTGGTCCGCTCCGACCAGCCCGTCATCCTCGGCGTCACCCTGCTCGCGGCCGCCTTCATCGTCGCCGCGAACCTGCTGGTCGACCTGCTCTACGCGTACGTCGACCCGAGAGTGAGGTACTGATGTCCCCGCTACTGTTGGAGGTCGAGGACCTCAGGGTCTCCTTCGACACCCCGCGCGGCACCGTCCGGGCCGTCGACGGCATCTCCTTCACCGTCGAGGCCGGGCGCACCCTCGGCCTGGTCGGCGAGTCCGGCAGCGGCAAGTCCGTCACCTCGCTCGCCGTCATGGGCCTGCACCGCGGCGCGGCCGTCACCGGCTCGATCCGGCTCGGCGGGCAGGAGCTGAACGGGCTGGGGGAGCGGGAGCTGGGCACCGTCCGGGGCCGGCGGATCGCGATGATCTTCCAGGACCCGCTGTCCAGCCTGCACCCCTTCTACACCGTCGGCGAGCAGATCGCCGAGCACTACCGGGTGCACTTCAAGGCGGGCCGAAAGGCCGGTCGGGCCAGGGCGGTCGAGATGCTGGCCGAGGTCGGCATCCCGGAACCGGCCCGTCGGGTCGACGAGTACCCGCACCAGTTCTCCGGCGGCATGCGCCAACGCGTCATGATCGCGATGGCGCTCGCCTGCGAACCCGAGCTGCTGATCGCCGACGAGCCCACCACGGCGCTCGACGTCACCGTTCAGGCGCAGATCCTCGACCTGATCGCCCGGATCCAGCAGGAGCGCGGCCTCGGCGTCGTGATGATCACCCACGACCTCGGCGTGGTCGCCCGGGTCGCCCACGAGGTGCTGGTCATGTACGGCGGCCGGGCGGCCGAACAGGCCCCGGTGGAGGGGCTGTTCGCGCAGCCGGCGCACCCGTACACCCGCGGCCTGCTGGACTCGCTGCCGCGCCTGGACGACACCGACGACGCCCCGCTGCGGGCCATCCCCGGCAGTCCGCCGTCGCTGATCGTCCCCGCCCCCGGCTGCTCCTTCGCCCCGCGCTGCGCCCGCACCACCGCCGCATCCGCCGAGGAGCACGCCCGCTGCCTGGCCGAACGCCCGACGCTCGGTCCGCTCGCCCCCGGCCACCAGGCCGCCTGCCATCTGCCGCTGGTGCCGGAGGGAGTACTGTGACCGGCCAACCACTGTTGTCCGTACGGGATCTGGTGAAGACCTTCCCCGGGCGGCGCGGCCGCACCGGCCGGGCCGGGGCGCCGATCCGGGCCGTGGACGGGGTCAGCTTCGACCTCGGCGCGGGCGAGACGCTCGGCCTGGTCGGCGAGTCCGGCTGCGGCAAGTCCACCACCGGGCGGATGATCGTCCGGCTGCTCGACCCGACCTCGGGCACCGTCACCCTCGACGGCATCGGGATCGGCGGGCTCTCCCAGGCCCAACTGCGGCCGTACCGACGGCACATGCAGATGGTCTTCCAGGACCCGTACTCCTCGCTCAACCCCCGGCAGACGGTGGCCCGGATCATCTCCGAGCCGCTGCTGGTCCAGGGCGCGGGCGCCGCCGAGGCGCGCAAGCGGGCCGCCGAGCTGATGGAGCTGGTCGGGCTGATCCCCGAGCACCTGGACCGCTACCCGCACGAGTTCTCCGGCGGCCAGGCGCAGCGCATCGGCATCGCCCGTTCGCTGGCCACCTCGCCGAAGCTGGTGATCGCCGACGAGCCGGTGTCCGCGCTGGACGTCTCCATTCAGGCCCAAGTGGTCAATCTGATGGAGCAGTTGCAGCGCGAACTGGGCCTGGCGTACGTGTTCATCGCGCACGACCTCTCGGTGGTCAAGCGGGTCTGCGACCGGGTCGCGGTGATGTACCTGGGCCGGATCGTCGAGATCGGCGACAAGGCCGAGGTGTACGGCAACCCGGCGCACCCGTACACCAGGGCGCTGCTGTCCGCCGTGCCCCTGCCGGACCCGGCGGCGGAGCGGACCCGGGAGCGGATCGTGCTGCTCGGCGACCCGCCGAGCCCGGCCAACCCGCCGGCGGGGTGCGGCTTCCACCCGCGCTGCCCGAAGGCGCAGGAGGTGTGCCGGACGGAGCGGCCGCTGCTGCAGGTCGTCGGCACCGGCGGTGCGAGTGCCGGCCACCGCGAGGCGGCCTGCCACTTCCCGGAGGCCTGAGGGCCGCCACAGATCTCCGGTCGGGCGCGGCGGGGAACCTCACGAGGGCCGCGTCCGACCGGGTTCCGCCGTCTGGCGCCCGCTCGGCGCCCGGCTAGTGCTCGTCGCCCGGCAGGAGCAGGCGGGGGCCGGGGCCCTTGGTGGCGAGTGTGTCGCCCGGGTTGAGCACCCGGCAGCGGCGCAGTGACACACAGCCGCAGCCGATGCAGCCGGTCAGCTCGTCCTCCAGCCGCTCCAGCTCGGTCCGGCGGGCGCGCAGCTGCTCGGCCCAGAGCCGGGAGATCCGCTCCCAGTCGTGCTTGGCGGGCATCCGGTCCTCGGGCAGGCCGGCGAAGACGTTCGCGACCTCGGCGAGCGGGATGCCGAGCCGCTTGGCGACCAGGATGAGCGAGATCCGGCGCAGCACGTGCCGCCGGTAGCGGCGCTGGTTACCGGCCGAGCGCTCGGAGGAGATCAGCCCCTGGTCCTCGTAGAAGCGCACCGCCGAGGTGGCGATCCCGGCCCGCCGGGCCACCTCGCCGACGCTCAGCAGGTCCACCGGAGCGGTACTCATGCGCCCACCTCGCTGCGCTCGGCAGGGGCATTCGCCCGTACGCGCCTCTTGATGATTCGCTCGCTGCGCTCGCTCATGCGCCCACCTCGCTGTTCTCGCTCACGACTGCTACTTGACTTCAAGTTCTGTTGAAGTCCTAGCGTAGCGGACGTGACCGAATCCTCCGCCGTCAAGAGCGCCACAGCCGTTGCTGAGAAGGGAAGTTGCGCTACGGGGCCGCCGTCCGCCGGAAAGCTCCGGAGGGTGGCGCGAACTGCTCTCCCGCCGCCGCGCCGCCGCCGCGCCGATCCTCGGCCTCGGTAGCGGTCCACGGACCGGCCCCGGATCCCTTTCGTCGGGGGGATCCGGGGCCTTCTCACGTGCGGGTCAGGAGGCCGGGCCGACCCGGACGGCGGTGATCCGCCCGCCCTGGTACTCCCGGACCACCTCGATCTTCGTGTTGGTGTCCGGCACCTTCACGGTGAGCTGCGGGGTGGCCGGGTCGCCGTACACCCCGGTGCGGTCGTTGAACACCGGGACGGCCGGCTCGGCCGGGATCCGCACCGCGACGCCGCCCTTGTGCAGGGTGAACGGCGTGGTGGGCTTGAGCGAGAACGGCGCGTCGAAGGTCTGCGCCCGCCCGTTGACCAGGCTGCCGTCGGCGAAGCGGATCGGCGCCGGGTGGGCGTCGATCGGCAGGATCAGCCCGCCGCCGGGGTGGTCCTTGGTGTTGTTGTCGCCGTACGAGGTGTCCCACAGCCAGAGCAGGACGCCCTCCTGGTACGGGTAGTTGTCGACCACGTTGGCCTTGCCCGTGACGCCGCCGTACCCGAAGTTGTAGGGGCCGGTCTTCAGGAACGCTCCGTAGCCGGTGTAGCGGCGGTTCTCGGCTAGGTAGGCGCGCGGGTGCTGCTTGACGGCGGTGCGGCCGGTGATGATCGTGAAGCCGCTGGCCGTCCAGCCGTTGGCGCCGTTCTCGGCTCCGTCGGCGAACAGCACGGCGGCGCCGGCGGTGAGCTTCACGGCGTCGACCAGTACGCCCCGGCCGTGGGTGTTGCCGTCCGAGGTGGCGTGGAAGCGAAGCCGGACCTGCTGCCCGAGGTAGCTGTCCAGTGGAATGTGCAGCTTCCGGTAGGTTCCGGAACTGCCGCTCAGGCCGGGGGTGTTGGCGTTGGTGTTGCCGATCGGCGCGCCGTCCACCGTGCCGCCGAGGGCGGTCCAGTGCTTGCCCTGGTCGGTGGAGGCCTCGACGGTGAGGAAGTCGTAGTCCTGCTCGGTGTCGTACCAGGCCGCGGCGTCCAGGGCGGCCGGGCCGCCGGCGGTGCGCAGATCGACGTCCCGGGACAGGGAGTTGTCGAGGTTGTCGCCGGTGCCGCTCCACCACTGCTTGCCGCCCTCGTACGGGTCGGTCAGGTCGGTGCTGGTGGTGCCGTCCGGCAGGTGGACCAGGACGGCCTGGACCAGGTCGGTGTTGTAGCTGCTCACCCCGAGGGCGTGGGTGGAGCGGGTGGCGGCCTGCGCCTCGTCGTAGTCGAGCCAGCCGAACTGCAGCTTGCTCCAGGCGTCGAGGTCGCCGGGGTAGCCGCCGGTGGTGTTCGGGCCCTTGCCGAGGTAGGAGCCGGAGGACATCAGCGACCAGAAGTTGACGCTGTTGTCGCCGCCGTTGGTGGGGTACAGGTCGGGCAGGCCGAGGTTGTGACCGTACTCGTGGGCGAACAGGCCGACACCGCTGTTCTCGCCGGCCTGGACGTAGTCGTAGACGTAGAGGCCGGTGTCGCCGACCGGCACGCCGCCGATCTTGTCGCCCGCCGGGCCGGTCTGCCCGGTGGCGTCCGGGAAGGCCCAACTGCGGTGCGCCCACAGCGCGTCGGAACCCTGGGCGCCGCCGCCCCAGGTCTCGTCGACGCCCGCGTGCACCACGATCACGTTGTCCAGGTAGCCGTCGGGCTGGTCGAACTCGCCGTTCTTGTCGTGGTCGTAGCGGTCCTGGACGTCGTACTGGGCGAGCTGCGCCTTGATGTCGGCGACGGAGCGGCCCTTGGCGATCTCGCCGTCGTACCAGGCCTTGAGGGCGTCCCGGACGAACTCCTGGGCCTGGGTCCAGGCGCCGGAGCCCTGCGGGCCCTTGTTGCTGCCGTAGCGGGCCTCGTTGTACGGGACGGTGACCCAGTCGCTGACGCTGCCCTCGATGTCGTAGCGGCCGGAGGACTGGGTGCGGTAGTAGTTGCGCATCGACACGGCGCCGGGCGTGTCGTCGAAGAACATCTTCTGGTAGTACTCGCGGTTGAAATCCTGCTCCCACAGCGTGTGGTTGTCGTCCTTGCCCGGCTTGGGGATCTGGTCGTGGCGCGGGCCGGGGGTGCCGCCGTAGCGGGGCTGGCCGTTCCACTGGGTGGTGTTGTCGACCTCGTCGCCGAACTGGGCGAGGATCACGAAGACCTTGTCCGTGCGCTGGCGGGCGAGTTGGACGTAGTCGTTGCCGATCCGCACCTTCTCGGGGGCGCGCTTGTCGGCGGTCTTGGCGACGGCGCCCTTGTTGAGCTGCTCCAGGGCCTTGCCGCGCAGGGCCTGGCGCTCGCGCTCCTGCGGGGCCAGCGGTGCGGGCGGGGCCGCGGCGCCCTCCGGCGCGGTCGCCGCGGCGGCGGCCTCGACGGTGAGGGGTACGGGGGGAGCGGCCTGGGCGGGGGTGCCCAGCAGGGTGGCCGCTATCGCGCTCGTGGCGAGCGCGGCGGCGAGGGCCGCGGACAGTCTGCGCAACTGACCGGTCCTTTCTGGGGGATGGGGCCCAATGGGCCCATGGGGGCCGATGGGGCCAGGGGGGCCGATGGGGCCAGGGGTGGCTGCTTCTGGGCATCGGCCGGTGAAGCGCAGGTAATATTTCACATGTCACGGGTCACGTGGAAGAGGTCGAGCGCAAACGCAAGGGGCACCGCACCACCGGTGCGGCACCCCTTTCTGGCGGACTGTCAGCGCGTGCTGTACTCCACCGCCACACTGATCACCACGAGCGCGGCGTACACCAGCGCGAGGGTGGTCCGCCCGGTCGCGTGCAGGGCGAGCGCGGCGGTGAGCAGGACCAGCAGCTTGAGTACGATCTCCACGCCGAGCGGCTGGCGGAACTTCGGCCCGCCCGCGGCCAGGAACAGGCCCCAGACGGTGCCCGCCAGCGCCGGGGCGCCGAGCCCCAGCAGCAGCCGGGTGGCCGGGTTGGAGCCGGTCTTGAATCCCCAGTAGCAGAGCGCCGCCAGCATGGCGAGCTCCAGCCCGAAGGCGAGTCCCGCGTTGGTGGCCGTCAGCGGCGTCCACTGCCGCCGGCCGACCGGGCCCGGTCTCTCGAATCTCATCCGCGTTCTCCCCGTCTCGCCGAGCCGCCCGGGCCGGGCGGCGGTCGTGCGGAGTGTCCCAGTCCGACCGGGCCGGACTCAACGGATCATCCCAAAGATGTGCGCAGGAAGGCGAGTTCGGCCATGGCGAGCTGCTCGTTCGTCCCGCCCGGGGTCATGTGGGTGACGCCCGGCAGTGGCAGCACACTGTGCGGACGCCCGGCGCGGGTGAGCGCCTGGGAGAGCAGCAGGGTGTGCGCGGGGTGGACGTTGTCGTCAGCCAGCCCGTGGATCAGCAGGAGCGGCCTGGTCAGCCCGGGGGCGTCGGCGAGCAGGCAGTCGTCGGCGTAGCCCTCGGGGTTGTCCTGCGGCAGGCCGAGGTAGCGCTCGGTGTACGCGGTGTCGTACAGCCGGAAGTCGGTGGGCGGGGCGCCCGCGCAGGCGGCGTGGAAGACGTCCGGGCGGCGCAGTACGGCGAGTGCGGCGAGGTAGCCGCCGTACGACCAGCCGCGCACGCCGACCCGGCCGAGGTCGAGGTCGGGGTGGTGTGCGGCGAGTGCGTGCAGGGCGTCGACCTGGTCGTCCAGGGCGACCTGGGAGAAGCGCCGGAAGATCGCCCGGGTGAAGTCGGGGGAGACGAAGGGGGTGCCGCGGTTGTCGGTGGTGACCACGGCGAAGCCCTGGTCGGCCCACCACTGGCGGAGCTGCCAGCGGCGCGGCTCGGCGGCCACGGCCTGGAAGCCGGGCCCGCCGTAGACGTCCAGCAGGACGGGCAGCCGGCGGCCGGGGACGTGCCCGCGCGGGTACACCACGGCGGTGGGCAGGGCGCGTTCGGTGACCCGGGCGAGCCGGGGGCGGACGGTGTACGGCAGGGCGGCGCTCTGGTCGGTGAGTGTCAGCTCGCGGCCCGCGCGCCGGACCGCCCGCCGGACGCCGTCGGCGGTGGCGGTGGTGAGCAGCAGGGTGTCGGCGGCGGCGAGCGCGGAGTGCACGCCCGGCCCGGCGCTGAGGAGTTCGGGCGGGCCGCCGTCCGGGTCGACCAGGTGGAGGTGCTGGTCGGCCGGGTCGCCCTGGCCGGTCTCGCAGAGCAGCCGGCCGTCGTACCGCCCGACCACCCGGCGGATCTGCAGTCCGGTGCTGTCCAGCGGTTTGCCGTCCAGGGCGAGGCCGCGGGCCTGCGGGCCGTCGTGGGCGGTGAGCAGGCGGCCGTCGGGCAGCCGGGCGGGGGTGCCGGGCAGGTCGTCCACCCAGAACTCGTCGGTGGTGCGGGAGAGTTCGGAGGTCGCGCCGGTGGCCGGGTCGGCGCTGAGCAGCAGGACCCGCTGCTGGAGGCGGTCGGCGACGGTGAGCAGCACCTCGCCGTCCGAGGCCCAGGAGGCGTCGCAGAGGTACGGGAACGCGGCGGCGTCCCAGCGGAGTCGGACCCGGCCGCCGTCCAGGCCGAGTACCCAGAGCTGGACGTCGGCGTTGGGCCCGCCGGCCTGCGGGTAGGCGAAGTCCTCGGCGGGCTCGCCGGGTTGGGCGGGGTCGGCGAAGTGGCGACGGGGGAGGGCGGATTCGTCCACCCGGGCGGCCAGCAGCGCGCCGCCGTCCGGGCGCCACCAGTGGCCCCGGGAGCGGCCGAGCTCCTCGGCGGCGGCGAATTCGGCGACGCCCCAGCGGGCGCCGTCGGCGGGGGAGATCGGCGTCGACTCCGGGGTGACGTACAGGGCGTCGTCGGCGACGTAGGCGATCCGTCGGCCGTCGGTGTCCGGGCGGGGGTCGAACGCGGGCCCGGTGGTGGGGAGTTCGACGGAGGTGCCGGTGGCGGTGTCGATGCGGAACAGCCGGCCGTCCAGGGTGAGGGCGGCGGTGGCGAGGTCGGGGGTGGCCGCGTAGCCGCCGATCCCGGCGGCGACCAGCCGGGTGCGCTCGCGCAACCTCCGTTCGGCGGCGGGCAGTCCGTCGCGCCGGCCGCTACGGCCCGGGGTGAGCGCGGTCGGGTCGGCGACCAGGCGTTCCTCGCCGGTGGTGAGGTCGAGCAGCTGGAGGCGGTCGACCGGGTCCTCGGAACCGGTCGAGCGGAGCAGCAGCAGCCGGGTACCGTCCTCGGCGAGGGTGTACGCGCGTGGGGCGCCGTAGGTGAACCGACCGGTACGGGCGCTGAGGGAGAGGAAGGCGTCGGTGATGGTCACGGCCCGATGGTGGTCGTGCGATGCTTGCCCCGACCAGTAGTCTGTCATGTGAAATGTCACACATCACGACTGGGGAGGACCACCGTGATCGACGACCTGAGCACCGCCGAGCCCCCGGCCCCGCTGCCCGCCGCCGAGGGCCTCTTCAGCGTGTCGCCGGGGGCCGCACACCTGAACCACGGCTCGTACGGCGCCGTGCCCGTCCCGGTGCAGCGGGTGCAGGAACGGCTGCGGACCGAGCACGAGTTGGACCCGGACGGCTTCTTCGCGGACCTGCCGGACCGGATCGCCGGGGCCCGGGTGCGGATCGCCGCCGAGCTGACCACCGACCCGGACCGGCTGGCACTGGTCGCCAACGTCACCGAGGCGATCGCGATCGCCCTGGACAGCATCCCCCTCGCCCCCGGCGACCGGATCCTGGTCACCGACCACGGCTACGGCGCGGTCAACCAGGCCGTGGCCCGCAAGGCCGCCGAGACCGGCGCCGAGCTGGTGGTGGCCGAAGTCCCGCTGGACGCCCCGGACGAGGAGGCCGTCCGGGAGGCGGTGCTCGCCGCCGTGGACGACCGCACCACCGTGGCGGTCCTGGACCGGATCACCTCACTCACCGCCCGTACGGTGGCCTCCCCGGAGCTCGTCGCCGAGCTGCGCGGGCGCGGGGTGACCACCGTGGTGGACGGCGCCCACGCGCCCGGCATGCTGCCCGCCCCGGTCGACCCGAACGCCGACTTCTGGTTCGGCAACCTGCACAAGTGGGCCTTCGCCCCGCGCGCCACCGGCGTGCTGGCCGTCCGCCCCGAGTGGACCGCCCGGGTGCGCCCGCTCGCACTGTCCTGGGAACACCACCGGGGCTTCCCGGGCAACGTCGAGTGGCGCGGCACCTGCGACTACACGCCCTGGCTGGCCGCCCCGGCCGGCTTCGAGCTGTTGGGCGAACTCGGCCGCCGGGCGGTGGCCGAGCACAACACCGCCCTCGCCGCGTACGGCCGGCGGGTGCTGGTCGAACGGGCGGGCCTGCGGCCGCTGCCCGCGACGCCCGAGGTGTGGATGCGCACCGTACGACTGCCGGAGGGGCGGTTCGACAACGAGGCGGAGGTCCGGGCGCTGCTGGCCGAGCTGTGGCGCAGGCACGGCATCCGGGTCGCCGTCCGGCCGGGGCCCGACGGCGCAGTGCTGCGGGTCAGCGCCCAGCTGTACAACCGCGCGGCGGAGTACGAGCGGCTCGCGGACGCCCTGGTGGAGCTGTTCAAGGAGTAGCCGGTCGCGGCGCAGCGTGGCCGGCCGCCTCGGGGAGCGGCTGCTCGCCGGCCGCCCGCAGCTCGTCGAGCAGCATGCTCCGGTCGGCGAGCAGCCCGGTGAGGATCCGCCGGGCTGCCCGCAGCAGGTCGGCGACGTCGCCGCCGGCCAACGCGTAGACCACCGTGCTGCCTTCGCGGGTGGCGGTGACGATGCCCGACCGGCGCAGCACCGCGAGCTGCTGCGACAGGCTGGAGGGTTCGACCTCCAGCTCGGCGAGCAGGCCGCGGACGGGCGTCGGTCCGTCCTGGAGCAGCTCCAGCACCCGGATCCGGACGGGATGGCCGAGCATCCGGAAGAACTCGGCCTTGGCCTGGTAGAGCGCTACCGTCACGAGCCCCCCTTCCCTGGTGTCGGTGGGCTCAGATCTCCAGCGCGAGTTCGATCCGCTTGAGCTGGTGGCGGGCCATCGCGAGGTTGCCGCGGTTGCGGTTGAGCGCGAGGAAGAGGAACAGGCCCCGGCCGCTGGGCGTCGTGATCGGCCGGACCATGTGGTACTGGTGGGTCAGCGTGATCAGGATGTCCTCGATCTCGTTGTCGTGCAGGTTGAGCATCTCCATCGCCCGCATCTTGGCGCGGACCACGTCGGTGTTCCCGGCGGCGGCGACGTTGAGGTCCAGCTCGCCGCCGTCGCCGAGGCTGCCGAGGGCCATGCCGCTGCCGTAGTCGACCAGGGCGACGCCGATCGCGCCGTCGATGCCCATGGCCTCCTTGAGGGACGTCTCCAGGTTCGCCATCTTCGCTGTCCTCCGGTGAGTTGGTGGCTGTGGCACACGAAGGTAGGGAGCAATCGCCGGACTCCACCGGGAATGACCGGAGACGTTCGAACCTGGCCACACTCCGATCACTTGAAGACATTTGCAACTATGGATCTGAGAGGGAAGTGATCCCGGGAGTGATCTCGTCGCACGAAAAACGGTGCTATCGATGTCAGCCCTCCCGGGTAACCTCTCGCTGAGATGCGAGATCACACCAACCACACCCGGACGGCGATGAACACCCCCGATCCAGAGCTCCAGGACGACCGGGAGCTCAGCCCCGCCGAAGCGTACGCGGCCAGCCGTCGCCGGGCCGAGGAGCAGGCCACAGCCCTGTACGGCTTCCAGCAGCTGTACGACTTCCCGCTGGACGACTTCCAGCTGGAGGCCTGCGAGACGCTGGAGGCCGGATCGGGCGTCCTGGTCGCCGCCCCCACCGGCTCCGGGAAGACCATCGTCGGCGAGTTCGCCGTGCACCTGGCCCTCCAGGCGGGCCGCAAGTGCTTCTACACCACGCCGATCAAGGCGCTCTCCAACCAGAAGTACGGCGACCTGGTCAAGCGCTACGGCGCCGCCAAGGTCGGCCTGCTCACCGGCGACAACAGTGTCAACGGCGACGCCCCCGTGGTGGTCATGACCACCGAGGTGCTGCGCAACATGCTCTACGCGGGCTCCAGCACCCTCGACGGTCTCGGCTACGTCGTGATGGACGAGGTGCACTACCTCGCCGACCGCTTCCGCGGCGCCGTCTGGGAGGAGGTCATCATCCACCTCCCCGAGTCGGTCACCCTCGTCTCGCTCTCCGCGACCGTCTCCAACGCCGAGGAGTTCGGCGACTGGCTGGACACCGTCCGCGGCGGCACCAAGGTGATCGTCTCCGAGACCCGCCCGGTGCCGCTGTGGCAGCACGTGATGGCCGGCAACCGGATGTACGACCTGTTCGCCGACCCCGACCGGGACGGCCGCCCCAAGAACAACCTGAAGAACCCCGGCAAGGCCGTCAACCCCGAGCTGGTCCGGCTCGCCCGCTCCGAACCGGACCGTGGGCCCCGCGACCGCTTCGGCCGCGGCCGGGGCCGCTCCATGCCCAACGGCCGCCCCGGCCGGGTCTGGACCCCGGGCCGGGTCGACGTCATCGACCGGCTCGACGCCGAGGGCCTGCTGCCCGCGATCACCTTCATCTTCAGCCGGGCCGGCTGCGAGGCCGCCGTCCAGCAGTGCCTCAGCTCCGGCCTGCGGCTCAACAAGGACTCCGAGCGCGCCCAGGTCCGGGCCGTCGTCGCGGAGCGCTGCGCCGACATCCCCGACGAGGACCTGCACGTCCTCGGCTACTTCGAGTGGCTGGACGGGCTGGAGCGCGGCATCGCCGCCCACCACGCCGGGATGCTGCCCCGGTTCAAGGAGGTCGTCGAGGAGCTCTTCGTGAAGGGCCTGGTCAAGGCCGTCTTCGCGACCGAGACCCTGGCGCTCGGCATCAACATGCCCGCCCGCTCGGTGGTCATGGAGAAGCTGGTCAAGTGGAACGGCGAGACCCACGCCGACATCACCCCCGGCGAGTACACCCAGCTCACCGGCCGGGCCGGGCGGCGCGGCATCGACGTCGAGGGCCACGCCGTGGTGCTCTGGCAGCGCGGCCTCGACCCGGAGGCGCTGGCCGGCCTGGCGGGCACCCGCACCTACCCGCTCAAGTCTTCGTTCCGGCCGTCGTACAACATGGCCGTCAACCTGGTCTCCCAGTTCGGCCGGCACCGCTCGCGCGAACTGCTGGAGACCTCCTTCGCCCAGTTCCAGGCCGACCGCTCGGTGGTCGGCATCGCCCGCCAGGTGCAGCGCAACGAGGAGGGCCTGGAGGGCTACCGCGAGTCGATGACCTGCCACCTCGGCGACTTCGACGAGTACATGGAGCTGCGCCGCCGGCTCAAGGACCGCGAGAACGAGCTCGCCCGCGAGGGCAGCAGCCAGCGCCGCGCGGCCGCCGTCGAGTCCATCGAGCAGCTCAAGCCCGGCGACGTCATCCACGTCCCCACCGGCAAGTTCGCCGGCCTCGCCCTGGTCCTCGACCCGGGCCTGCCGCCGGTCAACCGCTCCGGCCGGGGCGGCCCGCGCCACCCCGACTTCCAGGACGGCCCGCGCCCGGTGGTGCTCACCGCCGAGCGGCAGGTCAAGCGGCTCGCGATGATCGACTTCCCGCACCCGGTCGTCGCGATCGAGCGCCTCCGCATCCCCAAGTCCTTCAACCCGCGCAGCCCGCAGTCCCGGCGCGACCTCGCCTCGGCGCTGCGCACCAAGGCCGGCCACCTGGAGCCCGAGCGGTTCCGGCGCGGCCGCGCGGCCGCCGCCGACGACCCGGAGATCACCCGGCTGCGTGCCGAACTGCGCCAGCACCCCTGCCACGGCTGCTCCGACCGCGAGGACCACGCCCGCTGGGCCGAGCGCTACCACCGGTTGCACCGCGACACCGAGCTGCTGGGACGCCGGATGCGCTCGCGCACCCACACCATCGCCCGCACCTTCGACCGGGTCTGCGGGCTGCTCACCGACCTCGGCTACCTCAGCGGCGACACCGTCACCGACGACGGCAAGCGGCTCGGCCGGCTCTACGGCGAACTCGACCTGCTCGCCTCCGAGTGCATCCGCGAGGGTGTCTGGAGCGGTCTGGCCGCCGCCGAACTCGCCGCCTGCGCCTCGGCGTTGGTGTACGAGTCGCGCCAGGCCGACGACGCCGGCGCCCCCCGGGTGCCGGAGGGCGCCGCCAAGGACGCGCTCGGCAAGATGGTCCGGATCTGGGGCCACCTGGACGCCCTGGAGGAGCAGCACCGGATCAACACCGCCGAGGGCGTCGGGCAGCGCGAGCCCGACCTCGGCTTCGCCTGGGCCGCCTACCGCTGGGCGCTCGGCCACAGCCTGGACCAGGTGCTGCGCGACGCGGACATGCCGGCCGGCGACTTCGTCCGCTGGACCAAGCAACTGATCGACGTCCTCGGCCAGATCCAGGACGCGGCCGGCGAGGACGCCGAACTGCGCAAGACCGCCCGCAAGGCCGTCGACGGCCTGCGGCGCGGCATCATCGCCTACTCCTCGGTGGGCTAACCGGATACGCGATGGGGCCCGCATGTTCGACATCGGGCCTTTCCGCGTGCCCGGCGACTTTCTAGCGATGAAGGCGGGTGGAAGCCGCCCAGGCCTGCGGTCTGGGCGGCTTCCACCCCCCACCCCCCACCCCCTGTGCCGCTTCGGCTCCCGCCGGAGCGGCACAGGGAGTCGGCCAGGGTGACTTCCTGCGTAGAAGAAGATGAAGAGCCTCTGCCCCCTTCCGTTGGCAGGGGGCAGAGGCGCAGCGACGGCTTCGTCTCCAGGTCGCCTGTCCCAGACGCTCTGGGCGACAGGGTCACGCGGCGGATGCCGCCTCGCGACCCCGACGGGTCCGGCGGTGGAAGACCTCGGCGAAGGTCTCGCGCCAGCCGCAGGGGTCGATGTAGTGCATGGCGATCATGGCGGCGATAACGGCGCCGGTGAGGTCGTTCTGCACTTCGGCCCAGGTGTGGTCGTTGGTGCAGGTGGCGAGTCCCTTGAGGCCATGCAGGGCGTGCATGGCCTCACCCGCTTCCTCGCCGACCTTGCCGACCTGTAGGGCTTTCAACTCCTCCGGCGGCAGGCCGGCGCCAGCGGCGCGGCACACGGCTGACAGGTTCTCGATCGCGTCGAAGAGGTCTTCCATCGTGGTGTCCCTTTCTGGTTTCACCTGGTGGGTTGGGGCCGGCCGAGCTGGTGGACGGACCATCCGCTGGCACGCCACAGGGCGGCGTCCAGGACGTTTCGCAGGTCGATGACCAGGGGGTTGTTCACCAGAGGCCGGAGCTCGGCGGGGTCGGCGTCGCGGAACTGCGGCCATTCCGTTCCGATCACGACAGCGTCCGCCTGCCGACATGCGCCGGCGATGGTGTCGGCGTAATCGAGTTCGGGGTGCCGAACGATCGCCGTAGCGTTTGCGTGCGGGTCGTGCACCGTGACCTGCGCGCCTCGGGTGTGCAGCAGCGACGCCAGAGCGAGGGCCGGGGACTCCCGGACGTCGTTGGTGCCGGCCTTGAAGGAAGCGCCCCACATGGCGATCTGGGAGCCGTTCACGGGCCTTGTCAGGCAGGCTTCGATCAGGTCGGCGGCGGCGCGCGGCCGGTTCTCGTTGATGCGCTCGGCCGCGCGCAGCAGCTCGGCGGCATCGTCGGCGCCGAGGTGGGCAGCGGAGGCGGTGAACGCGCGTACGTCCTTCGGTAGACATCCGCCGCCGTAGCCGATGCCCGGCTGCATGCCGCCGGCGCCGATGCGGGGGTCCATGCCGAGGGCCTGAACCAGGGTGATCACGTCCGCGCCGGCGGCCGTGCACATGTTGGCCACGGCGTTGATGAACGAGACCTTGAGACCGAGGAAGGTGTTCGCGGCGCCCTTGATCAGCTCGGCCGTCTCCGGGGTGGTGACGAACAACGGGCAGCCGTCGGCAAGGATCGGGGCGAACACCTCGCGCACGACGGCTTCGGCACCGGGGCCGGTGACGCCGGCCACGAGGCGGTCCGGGCGCAGGGTGTCGTCGACGGCGTGCCCTTCGCGCAGGAACTCCGGGTTCCAGACGACCTGAACGGCTTCACCGGCGGGGGCGAGGCGCTGCACAAGGCGGGTCAGGTGGGCGGTCGTGCCGACGGTGACGGTCGACTTCCCGATGATCGTGCACGGCCGCGTCAGGTGCGGCGCGAGAGCGCGGGCGGCTCCGAAGACCTGCCCGGGGTCGTACGATCGGCCGTCGGCGTCGATCGGGGTTCCGACCGCGAGAAAGTGCACGTCGGCGAACGCGGCGGCCTCCGTGATGCTGGTCGTGAACCGAAGCTGCCCGGAGGCGGTGTGCTTGGCGAGCAGTTCAGGCAGCCCGGCCTCGAAGATCGGGGCGTGGCCCTGGTTGAGCTGATCGATCTTGGCGGCGTCGACGTCGACGCCCAAGACCTCGTGGCCGAGGTGGGCCATCCCGGCGGCGTGGGGGATGCCGAGGTGGCCGCAGCCGATCACGGAGACGCGCATAACGGTCCTTGTCGAAGTGGAGTGGTGGGGGGGGGGGGCCCCGGGGGGGGGCCCCCCCCCCCCCCCCCCCCCCGCCCCCCCCCCACGGACGGAGTGTTAGGCGGGGCGCCCCCCCAGGGTTAGTAGGAACCAAAAAATTAAGAGCGCCCGGGTGGG